>DATFEN010000237.1:0-5341 GCA_035251085.1 Vicinamibacteria bacterium
GCCGGCCCGCGAGCCGGGTCAGGACGTCCCCGACGAGGTAGAACGGAGCCCAAGCCAGCGCCGGTCCCACGGGGTGCGCGTTGCCGGTCCGTCCGAGGGACGTGAGCCGGGCATCGGACTCGCTTCGTGGCGACACGAGCGCGTAGTCGTTCGCGAGATCGAGGTCGTGGTCCACGGCAAGGGAACGCAGGTAGACGTAGTGGTCGATCCCGTCGGAGGTGATCCTCCGACCGTGGGAGAACAGGATCCCCACGAGCAGCGCGAGGACGACGAGGAGGGCTCGAAAGCCGGGATCGCGGAGGAGCTTCGCGTCCTCGCGCTCCGCCACGCGATCAGGCCGTCTGGATGACTCGCAGGACGCGCATCGCCTGGATCGAGATCTGCGCCGCCACCTTGCCCGCCACGGCCTCGAAGGCGAGGGCCGCGGGCGCATCGGGTGCCGCGGTCAGGATCGGCTGGCCCTCGTCGCCACCGCTGCGCACGCGCGTGTCGATCGGCACCTCGCCGAGGAACGGGATGCCCATGTCCTGGGCCATGCGCTGGCCGCCGCCCTGGCCGAAGATGTCGGTGCGCTCGCCGCAATGGGGGCAGGCGAAGTAGCTCATGTTCTCGACCGCGCCGAGAATCGGGATGTTGAGCTGGCGGAACATCTGCACCGCCTTGCGCACGTCGGAGACGGAGACGCCCTGGGGCGTGGTCACGACGACGGCGCCGGCCACGGGCACGCTCTGGCTCAGGCTCAGGGCCACGTCGCCGGTTCCCGGCGGCAGGTCGATGACCAGGTAGTCCAGCTCGCCCCATCTCACGTCGCGCATGAACTGCTGCATCGCGCCGTGGAGCATCGGGCCACGCCAGATCACCGGCTGGTCGGGCGGGATCAGCATCCCCATGGAGATCACCCGAAGGCCGTGCGCCTCGACGGGGATCATCTTCTTGTCGTCCGTGACGTCGGGCTGCCCGGTGATGCCCAGCATCTGCGGCAGGTTGGGGCCGTAGACGTCGGCGTCCATCAGCCCCACGCGCGCGCCCTTCTTGAGCAGGGCCAGGGCCAGGTTGACCGAGGTGGTGGATTTGCCCACGCCGCCCTTGCCCGCGCCGACGACGACGATGTTCCGTATGCCCGGCACGCCCTGGCGCCCGAAGCCGCCGCGCGCCTTCACGTCGGCGGTCATCTTGGCTCGCGCGGCGGTGACGCCGGACAGCGCTGCGACCGCACGCTCGGCCTCGGCCTTCATCTCCTCGCGCACGGGGCACGCCGGCGTGGTCAACTCGATCGTGAAGTCCACCTCGCCGCCCTGGATGCGGACCTCCTTGACGAAGTTCAGGGCGACGATGTCCTTGTGGAGGTCGGGATCCTTGACGGCGCGCAGCGCGTCCAGGACCTGTTCCCGGGTCACGTCCAACATCGTGTCTCCCCTCAGGAGCGGCCCGAGAGGGCCTCGTCGACCGCGCTCTGGAGCATCTCGAATTTCCTGGGGTTCGCCCCCAGGATGCGGTGCTTGATGTTTCCGTCCGCGTCGATCACGAAGGTCGTCGGGAAGCCGCTGTTCGCATTGTAGGCGTCTTGCACCTTCTCGTCGCCGAGCAGCTGGCGGTACGGTATGCGACGCTCAACCACGAAGTCCTGGATCTCCTTCGGCTCGCCCGACTCGAACACCACCCCGATCACCTCGACGCCGCGCTGCGAGTTCTTGCGCCAGAACTCGGCGTAATCCGGGATCTCCTGGAGGCATGGCCCGCACCAGGTGGCCCAGAAGTCCAGCACCACGACCTTGCCCTTGAGGCTCGCGAGGCTCAGCGTGCCGCCGCCCAGATCCCGCAGCTCGAAGGGGGGAGCGGCGCCCAGCTTCGGCTGGGGCGGAGCACCGCAGGCCCCGGCGAAGAGCGCTACCAACAGGACACAAACGGGGCGGCGACGCATCCAACCATTATACGTTGGCGTTTCGCTCAGCCGATCCGGGTCAGCGCCGGGAAGAGCCGTGAGAAGTAGACCGCGAGGATCGTGAGGCGGTCGGTCACCAGCAGCAGGCCGACCGCCACGAGCAGGCCTCCGGAGGCGATCTCCACGGCGCGCATGTGGCGCTTGAGCCGTCCCGAGGCGGCGAAGAAGCCATTGATGGCCATGCCCGAGAGCAGGAACGGAATGCCGAGGCCGAGGGAGTAGGACGTCAGCAGGAGCACTCCCTGCGAGACCGTCTCCTGCTGCGACGCGTAGACCAGGATCGCGCCCAGGATCGGGCCGATGCAGGGCGTCCAGCCGAAGGCGAACGCCAGCCCGACCACGTACGCTCCCAGCAGCCCCAGGGGCTTCGAGCGCACCTCGGCGCGCTTCTCGTAGAGCAGCCAGGGTATGCGGAAGACGCCGGCGGTGTGGAGGCCGAGCACGATGATCAGCGCGCCGCCGATCATGGCGAGCACTCGCTTGTACTGCTGGAGGTAGTAGCCGACGAGGGTTGCCGCGGCTCCCAGGGCGACGAACACGGTGCTGAACCCCAGCACGAAGAACAGGCTAGTGATCGCCACGCGCCGTACCAGGTCGCGCGGCGCCTCGCGGTCGCGGTACTGCGAGACGTTCGCGCCGCTGATGAAGGAGAGATAGCCGGGCACGATGGGCAGGACGCAGGGCGACACGAAGGACAGCACGCCGGCGCCGAAGGCGGTGAGCAGGGAGACCGAAGACTGCATCACTCCATCATTGCTTGAAAGGGCTACTCAAGCCAGTTCGTGGCCGGCAAGTATTCAAGGCGGAAGGCCTTCTTGAGGCGCGTCTCCAAGGGGGCGAGATCCATTCGGCCGGGAGGGAGGTCCTTCTCGGTTCGGCCGTTCGGATGGACGGTCACGGTCGCCTCCACATGAAAGAACGCTTTCGTCACGCGGGCTCGTGCGATCTGCAAGCCGTCCGATGATATGACCATCCGGTTCTCGACGACGTGGCCTTCTCCGATCAGCTGGAACAGGAGTCCCAATACGCCCGAAGTCGGCCGCCCCTGGAGCCCGGCGACCTCGTCGAAGACGACCATGTCGCCGAAGTCGAGCAGCCGGTAACGAATCACCCGCTTGTTGGTCACCTTGAGTTTCGGGGTCGAGAGCGTGTCTTCATACGAGTAGGACTTGGGTGCGTCGTGTCTTTCGCCCCATCCGATGCTCACGCTCAGCGCGAGAGCGGGAGACTCGCCCTGTAGCACGCGCCGGATGACGCGATCGTTCCCGTACTCGAGGAAGATGTCCTGCTCGTGCTCGTGACCCAGCCGGATGAAGGCGGGCGACTCTGCGGGCGTGAGGGTCGTCCGCTCGAGCACGGCCCTGAACCACTCGGCGTGGCCGATCAGGAGCGGATCGTGCGGAGGGCCTTGAGCCAGCGCCTGCCTGGCCAGGTGGCGGAGCACCTCCGACTGGAAGCGGGCCCCGTTGGTGGTCGCAGCGGGGTCGTAGCCTTGGCTGGCCCGCATGGCCTCGAGGATCTGCTCGCGGCTGACCCGGCGCGGTGTCGCGTCCCCGGCTCTCGCTGGCCCGGCTGCAGCAAGTGCCGCCACCAGGAGCCACGAGCGGGAGGCGACAGAGAGGTCATGTTCGGAACCCCTCGGGCGCAGTCTCCCTCTGTTCGCCGACATCCAGACGGGCAAGGCTAGAGGCCGGCCACCGCATCGACCCTCTTGCGCATGATCCGGCCGTACTCCCGTAGCAGCAGGACCGCGACCGCCAACCACGCTGCGATCAGGATCAGGTTCGCGAGCGCGAAGCCCCTCGGGCCGAAACCCAGCCATGTGGTCCCTGCGAACACGAGAACCGCCTGCAGGACGTCCCCCGTCCGCACGAAGAACGTGTCCACGGCCTGCTTGGCCTTGTACTTCTCGTCGCGGCTCGTCGGCAGCCAGACCAGCTGCCGCGCGGTGTTCATCACCGAGTAGTCGGTGGCGTTCTCGGCGATCTTGGTCCACTTGATGACGGCGAGACCGGCGCCCGCGGCGATCAGGCCGTAGCCGCCGAGCGCCACGAGCGGCAGCGCCAGGAGTACGCCGGACATCCCGAGGTACTTGACGATCCTCGAGACCGCGAAGGCCTGGAGCAGCGCGCCCAGCACGGTGAAGGTCAGATTCACGTCCGCCGCGAAGCCCCCGATGAATGCGTCCTTGCTGAGCGAGGGATCACCCGCCACTGCGGCGTTGGCGGCCGCGAGCAGGGACTTGTCCCAGATGTAGTTGCCGGTGGTGTTGACGACGTTCAGCAGGACGATGAGCGCGGCGAGCAACCGCAGGTAGGGGCTCGCGAAGACGAGCCTGAAACCGCCGGCCCCCGAGAGCGGGGCGGCGGCCGCCGCCTGTCCCGGGCGCCCCGACTCCCGCCGATCGACCAGACGGTAGAGCGCGAGGTGGACGCACAGGATCGCGGTGGTGACGTGCATCATGTCGTACGGGTTGATGCCGGCCCTGAAGAGCCGGCCGGTGAGCCAGGCCCCGACCGGAGCGCCCAGCGTTGCGCCGAGGAAGATGAACGGGAACAGCCGCTCGCCCGCTTCGCGGCGATAGATGTCATTGGCGAAGGACCAGAACTGGGCGATCGTGGCGAGGCTGAAGATCCCGACCCAGATGTAGTAGACGATCCCGACGTAGGGCACGCCGGCGCGGCCGGCGAGCGAGAACAGCTCGAGGCAGACGATGAAGAAGAGAATGAAGCCCAGGATCAGCCGAGCGCGGCCGACCTTCGACGAGAACCAGCCGTAGAGCGGAACGAAGCCAATGAGCGTGAGAGCCTGGCCGGCCGAGGCATAGGACTTCACCTCGGCCCCGCTCGCCAGGATCAGCGGCTCGCGTATTGTCCTGAGCACGTAGTATCCGAGCAGGAGCAGGAAGAGGTTCAGGAACATCAGCAGCGCGGTCCCGGCCTCCCCCGCTTCCACATCGGTGAACGGGCGCAGGAGCCGGTCGAGTATCCCCGGCTCCGGCTCGTGCTCGCTTCCTCGCTCCGGAGAGAGCTGTCCCGGTTGCTCCATTGCGCCCCCCTACTTCGCCCGAACCGCGGTGTGGGCCGCTCTTCGTCGCTGGCGAAACGCGTGCATTCTCATGCCGCGAGTGTCCTAACACCCTAAACGTGGCCTGGCGGGCTGAGCTGCCGAAGATAGTACGCCAAGGCAGGGACTCATCTCCGTCGCCTCGGCCCTTCTCCGCTTGATCCACGCCGTCAGCGCGTCCGCGGCCGTGTAACAGGGTCGCGCGGTCGCACGCTCCAGCTCGTCGTGTCGAAGCGCACTGCCCTCCCGGACCTTCGGGGCGAGGAAAGCGAGTTTGCCGCGATCATAGTCCTCGGCGCTGCGCGTTCTCGGTCGGTCGCTCCGGGCGCCTCC
>DATFEN010000048.1:0-7490 GCA_035251085.1 Vicinamibacteria bacterium
GAGTGGGACCCGTACTCGTTCTCGATCCTCACCGAGGAGGGCGGGCAGGCGATCTTCCGCGACATCGTGGACGGCCTGACCATGCACGAGCAGGTGGACGAGAACACCGGCATGTCGGCCCACGTCATCCTGGAGTCTCCCGACGAGAAGAAGCAACCCCGCGTCGAGATCAAGGACGACAAGGGCAAGGTCAGCCGCAAGTACCTGCTGCCGGCGGGCGCGCACCTGATGATCGACGACGGCCAGGACGTGGCCCCGGGCGACGTGCTCGCCAAGATGCCCAAGGAGACGGCCAAGACCAAGGACATCACCGGCGGTCTGCCGCGCGTGGTCGAGCTGTTCGAGGCGCGGCGCCCGAAGGAGCCTGCCGTCATCACCGAGATCGACGGCCAGGTGAAGTACGGCGACGTCGCGAAGCAGCACCGCAAGATCTTCGTGACCGGCGAGGAAGGCGACACCCGCGAGTACCAGCTTCCGCGCGGCGCCCACATCAGCGTCCAGGAGGGCGAGCGCGTCCGCGCCGGCGAGGCGCTGATGGACGGCCCGATCGACCCCCACGACATCCTGCGCGTCAAGGGCGAGAAGGAGCTGCAGCGCTACCTGGTCGACGAGATCCAGGAGGTCTACCGGCTGCAGGGCGTGAACATCAACGACAAGCACATCGAGGTCATCACCCGCCAGATGATGCGCTGGGTGAAGGTGGAGGAGGTCGGCGACAGCGAGTTCCTCATCGACGAGGTGATCGACCGCTTCCGCTTCCTGTCGGAGAACGATCGCCTGTCGAAGGCGGGCAAGAACCCGGCCACCGGCCATCCGCTCCTGCTCGGAATCACCAAGGCCTCGCTCTCGACCGACTCCTTCATCTCGGCGGCCAGCTTCCAGGAGACCACCCGCGTCCTGACCGAGGCCGCCATCTCGGGCAAGATCGACCACCTGCGCGGCCTGAAGGAGAACGTGATCATGGGCCGTCTGATCCCAGCCGGCACCGGCATGGAGTACTACCGGCGAGTCGCGATACCCGAGGAGATCATCGAGCCCGCGGCGGGCTCCGGCATGGAGTCCGACTACCGCGCCGAGTACGCGGTCGAGCCGGAGCACATCAAGGAAGGCGCGGAAGTCTAGCTTCTTCGAGCGACCCGAGCCGCTGGCGCGATCGCGCCAGCGGCTCTCGTGTTTCAGGGGCGCGTCGCGCTGGTCGCGGAGTTGCGGTGTCCGGCCGCGTACGTCACGACGCCCGCGGCCACCAGCAGTAGAGTGCCGCCAACGACCTTGAGCATGGCCAGCGGCTTGTTCGGCTCGTCGGCCGCGGGAATCGCGC
Source organism: Vicinamibacteria bacterium (assembly GCA_035251085.1). Taxonomy (GTDB): domain Bacteria; phylum Acidobacteriota; class Vicinamibacteria; order Fen-336; family Fen-336; genus DATFEN01. The sequence goes on from DATFEN010000048.1 coordinate 1,319, forward strand.
TGAGTACGATCGAGGCCAGCGTTGTCAGGAGCCCGATCGAGGCGAGCGCTATGAGCACCGGCCGCCCTCCCGGCACTCGCCAGCCGTCGGGGCCGGGCGGCTCGAACGAGAGCTTGATCGCCGCCGAGAACACGAACAGGAATGGGATCAGGGTGACCAGGAAGGTCATGCTGACGAGCACCTCGTACGCGCCCCGCACGCTGGTGCCGGCCTGCCCCATCACGACGAAGACGACCGTGAGCGACGCCTGAGTCAGCAGCGCATTCACCGGCGTGCCCCAGCGCGGGTGCACACGGCCGAAGGCCGCCGGCAGATGCTTGTCGAGGCCAGCGACGAAGGGGATCCGCGCCACGGCCTCGAGCCACGCCCCCACGCTGCCGAGCGCCGTCAGGGTCAGAAGGGCGGCCCCCAGCGGCGCGACCCATTCGATTCCCAGCCGCGTGCCCGCGCGATCGACGGCCTGCATGACACCCTGCAGGCCGGTGACCTCGGCGGCGGGCAGCGCGGCCATGACGCTGAGCGTCCCGAGCACGTAGATCCCGGCGATCATGGGCGCGGCGATCAACAGGCCGCGCGGAATCGTGCGGCGCGCATCCTGCACTTCGTCGCCCATGAAGGAGGCCGCCTCGGGACCGGTGAGCGCAAAGGCGATGGCCGAGAAGAAGACGAGGTCCTTCAGCGAGAGCCCCGGGACCAGACTCGCGGGAGTGATCGGCGTCGCGGCGCCGAGGGTGAGGGTCGCGGTGATGCCCAGGCCGATGAGCCCGAGGGTCGCGGCCCAGCGGCTGATCGCGCCCATGTTGTTCAGCCACTTGCCGACCTCCAGGCCGACGACGTTGACCAGCGTGGCGAGTGCCAGGCCGAAGAGGGAGAAGCCGATGAAGTACGTGCTGCTCGCCGAGAGCCCCTCGAGGCCGCCGTGGATGTAGAGCGCGTTGCCGGCGGCGAAGTAGAGCACACCCGGGAAGTAGGGGAGATTGCTGCACCAGTACGTCCACCCGGTGAGGAAGCCCGCGAACGGGCCGAAGGCCCGCGTGCTCCACACGTAGAGGCCGCCCTCGTCCGGATGTCGCGACGACAGCTCGACGACGCAGGCGGCGAGCGGCAGGAACATCACGAGGATACCGATCGCCCACACGGTCAGAGAGCTCGGGCCCGCAGCGGCTGCGATCGCGACCCACTGCAGGTTGGTGCCCGTGGTGACGAAGAAGAGGACGATGTCGCGCAGCCCGAGGGCGCGTCTCAGGCCCGGGACCTGCGGGCTCGAGCTCAGGCGTGCTTCCTTGAAGCGCCCCTGTGCCGGCGCCCCGTTGCGCGCGGCGCGCGGCGGGGGAGCTTTGCTTGTGGAGGCGGACCGATCGCGCTCCGCAGCAGCGTCTGGAACTGCTCGATGCGCTCCGCCTCGCGGCTGGCGTCCATGCCGGCGCGCCGGAAGAGCCCGGGATCCAGCTCTTCGGTGAGCTGGGCGTCCTGGAAGCGCTCCATCGTCCAGTCGAGGATCGACGCGATCAGGTCGGGGTCCACGTCGCGCCGCAGCTCGCCCCGCTCGAGCCCGAAGCGCACGAACTCGGCCGTGCCGTAGGGATCCTCGGTGCGCAGGAAGCGGTTGATCTCACGGCGCAGGCTCAGGTCGGTCGCGTAGTTCCCGATCAGGGCGACGCGATAGAGCACCCAGTCCTCGCGCACCATGCGCGGCGTGATCTCGAGCCAGTAGCGTACGGTCGCGAAGAAGCCGCGCTCCTTCACCTCGGGAGGAGCGTCCAGCCAGGCCGAGAACTCCGTGACGGCCTTCTTGTACGCCGCCACCAGCAGCCCGCCCTTGCTGCCGAAGTGCTGGAACACGGAGCCCTTGGCGATGCCCATCTCGGCGGCCATGTCCTCGACCCGCGCGGCCTCGAAGCCGCGCTCGGCGAAGTGGCGCATCGCCGTCTCCAGGATGCGCTCGCGCTTCTCGCGCGTGCGCTCCCTCTGACCTGAGGTCATGGCGTGAGGCTTGAATCATACTCCAGCCGTAGTATCGTGGCGCGCGCTGGGACTGTGAGCACGTGACCACTGGTCAAGCCTGGGACGCGATCGTGATCGGAGGCGGCCACAACGGCCTCACGGCGGCCGCCTACCTGGGGCGCGCGGGCCTGCGGACGCTGGTGCTGGAGCGCCGCTTCGTGGTGGGCGGCTGCTGCGTCACGGAGGAGATCCACACCGGCTGCCGCGCCTCCACGACCTCCTATATCGCGAGCATGCTGCGGCCGGAGGTGATCCGCGAGCTGGAGCTCCAGTCCCACGGACTGCGCATGGTGCCCTGCGAGCCAGCGCTGTTCGTGCCGTTCCTCGACGGCAGCCACCTCGCCTGGTGGTCGGACCCGGCGCGCACGTTGGAGGGCATCCGCAGGCTCTCGGAGCGCGACGCGCACACCTTCGCCGAGGTCGATGCCAGGCTCAAGAAGCTCGCGCGCTACCTCCAGCCCTTCTTCATGGAGCCGCCTCCCGACGTTCACGCGCGCGGCCTCGGCGGCGTCCTGGAGGCGCTGCGCGTCGGGCGCCGCATCAAGGGCATGAGCGGCGACGAGATCGCGCAGATGGTCACGTTCCTCACCGGCAGTCTGGGCGAGTTCCTCGACCGACACTACGAGTCCGACAAGGTCAAGACGCTCATCCTGGCGAACAACGTCTACGGCAAGCACGGAGGTCCCTATCAGCCCGGGACGGCCATCGGCCTGCTCTTCCACCTGCTGAGCGGAGGCGACCACGAGCTGCAGGGTTTCTACGGCCACGTGATGGGCGGCATGGGCGCGATCACCCAGGCGCTCGGCGCAGCGGCCGCGAAGCGCGGGGTCGAGATCCGCACCGATGCCGAGGTCTCGCGCATCGAGGTTCGGAACGGCGGCGTGCGCGGCGTGACGCTCGCGGACGGCAGCGAGATCGCAGCCCGCCTGGTCCTGTCCAACGCCGACCCGAAGCGGACGTTCCTCGGCATGCTGAGCCACGGCGAGCTCCCCGCGGAATTCCGGGAGGCCGTCGGCGCCATTCGCATGAACGGCCCCTGCGCGAAGGTCAACCTCGTCCTCTCCGAGGAACCGCGCGTGGCCTCGATGCCGGCCGCGTGGCCGAAGCAACATCGTGCGCTCTTCACCCTCGTGCCCTCTCTCGACTTCGCGGAGCGCTGCTACGACATCTCCAAGCATGGCGAGATCCCGGAAGAGCTGTGGGTCGACTGTGTGGTCGCGTCGAACGTCGACCCGACGCTCGCGCCATCCGACCGGCACGTCATGACCTGCTTCGTCCAGTACGTTCCCTACCGCCTCAAGAAGGGGAACTGGGACGAGAACCGCGAGCTCTTGGGGGATCGGGTGATCCGGAAGATCGGTGAATACGCGCCCAACGTGCCGGGGGCGGTCGTGGCGCGGCAGGTGCTGACGCCCCTCGACCTGGAGCGCACCTACGGCCTCACGGAGGGCAACATCTTCCACGGCGACCTCGCCCTCGACCAGCTCTTCTTCATGCGGCCCGTGCCGGGCTGGGCCCGCTACCGGACGCCGGTGCGCGGGCTCTACCTGTGCGGTGCCGGGGCGCATCCCGGCGGCGGCGTGACCGCCGCGCCGGGCCGCAACGCAGCGCATGCCGCTCTCGCCGACCTGCGATGGGGAGCGTGAGTCCTCGCACCGCCGACGTGGTCATCGTCGGCGCCGGCGTGATGGGCGCGTCCATTGCGTTCCAGCTCGCGCGCCGGGGCGCGGGCCGGATCATCGTGCTCGACAAGGGCGAAGTCGCCGGCGGAGGCAGTGGGCGTTCCTCGGCCCTCGTCCGGATGCACTACAGCTTCGCTCCCGAGGTGCAGCTTGCGCGGCTCAGCTTGGAGATGTTCCTCGCCTGGCCAGAGCTGCTCGGCTTCCCGAGCCACTTCCGAAAGACCGGCTTCATCCGCCTCGTGCCCGAGCACGAGATCGACCGGCTCCGCAAGAACGTGGAGATGCAGCGAGCGCTCGGCGTGAACGCGCAGGTGCTCTCGCGCCATGAGCTGCACGAGGTCGCGCCGCTCTGGGACTTCTCCGACGTGAGCGCCGCGGCCTTCGAGCCCGACTCCGGCTACGGCGACGGCGCGGGCGTTGCCACGGACTTCCTGGCCCGCGCGCGCGAGCGGGGCGTGGAGTATCGGCCCGGCACACGTGTCGAGGCCCTGCGCGTCGAGGGCGGGCGCGTGCGTGGGGTCGCCGTTCCCGACGGGGGGATCGAGGCGCCGGTGGTTGTGGTGGCGACGGGCCCTTGGTGTCGCCCCCTCCTCGCGGCAGCCGGGTTCGATGCGCCGATCGAGAGCGAGTTCCACGAGGTCGTGTTCCTCAAGAACCCGACCGGGATGGAGAGCATCGGCCCCACCGGCATCGACTCGCCGACGGAGACCTACTACCGCGCCGAGGCCGGCGGTCTCACGCTGATCGGCGACTTCTACGGCAAGCGCGGCGTGGGTCCCGACGTCTTCCCGCAGACTGCGTCGCAGGAGGGCATGCTGCGCCTCGTCGAGCGCACCGCTCGGCGCATCCCCGCCCTGGCGGAGGCCGGCCTCTTCCGCGGCGTGACGGGCTGCTACGACATGAGCCCCGACGCGCGGCCGCTGCTCGGGCCCGTGCCCGGCATCGTCGGCCTGCATCTGGTGGCGGGGTTCTCGGGGATGGGCTTCAAGATCTCGCCCGCGGTGGGCGTCGTGATGGCCGAATCGGTATGCGACGGCCGTGCGACGAGCGTCGACATCACCGCCTTCCGGCCCGCGCGCTTCCAGGAGGGCCAGCCGATACGAGCGACGCACGAATACGCGAGCGACTGAGGAGAAATCGATGGCGAAGAAAGGCATTCTCGAGCGGTTGTCGGAGGGGATCGTGCTCGGAGACGGCGGCTACCTGCTCGAGCTCGAGAAGCGCGGCTGGGTTCGTCCCGGCCCGTTCACGCCGGAAGTCGTGTTGCGTCGACCCGAGGCCGTCAAGGAGCTGCACGTCGAGTTCCGCGAGGCCGGAGCCGAGGTGCTGCAGGCGCTCACCTTCTATGCGAGCCGCGACAAGCTCGCGACCGTGGGCCTCGACGGGCAGCTCGACGCGATGAACCGGGCCGCGGTGCGAATCGCCCGTGAGGCCGCAGGCGACGCCTGCCTCGTGGCCGGCAACATCAGCCTCACCTGGATGTACGAGGACGGCAGCGCGAAGGCGGCCGACCGAGTGCGGGCGACCTTCGACGAGCAGCTCGCGGTCCAGGTGGAGGAGGGCATCGACTTCGTGATCGGTGAGACCTACTCCTGGCTGGGCGAGGCGTTGCTCGCCGTGGAGTGCGCGAAGAAGACCAGGCTGCCGGTGATGGTCACGGTCTGCTTCGAGAACCAGGATCTGACCGCCGAGGGCAAGACGCCCGCCGAGGCGGCCCGAGGGCTCGTGGACGCCGGCGCCGACATCGTCGGGATCAACTGCCTGCGCAGCCCCGAGCACACCCTGCCGCTGATCGAGGCGATGCGCGGGGCTGTGAAGGCACGGATCGCCTGCCAGCCCGTCGGCTATCGGACCCCGGCCGACAAGCCCGACTTCACGAGCCTGCCGAACTTCCCTTACGAGCTCGAGCCGCTGCAGCTCAGCCGGCGGGAGATGGCGGACTACGCGCGGCGCGCGAGGGACATCGGCGTGGACTACATCGGCTCGTGCTGCGGCGCGGTGGCGAGCCATGTCAGGGAGATGGCCCTCGTCCTCGGCAAGCGCCCGCCGGACGCACGTCCATGGCGCCTCGACTACTCGAAGCCGATGTCGGCTTACGAGTACTACCAGCACAAGGAGAGCTGACGCCCTTTTCCGCTTGACGGCGCTCGGACCGACGCCGTAACTTTGGAGGACGGGCGGCGGCTCAACGCCCAACCCCGCCACGGCCTCCCCCCGCGAGGCCGGAGGACTTGGAGGAGCAGCGCGCGGTGTGGCGCTCGGCCCTCGAGTCGCTCAAGGCTAGCTTGGTGAGGTAACTGAGAGAGGGCCGGGCCGGGCGGTTCGCCAGCCCGGCCTACTTGGCTGCGGGAGCCGTTCCGGGCCCCGTCTCGGTGGGCAGGCCCGCGGCCACCCAGCCGCGCCAGCCGTCCTTCAGCGCGCGCACGCCGGGCACGCCGAGCTTGGCGAGGGTCAGCGCCCCACGGGCGCTGGTGTGCTCGGCCACT
>DATFEN010000293.1:0-4407 GCA_035251085.1 Vicinamibacteria bacterium
GCATCGCCGCCCTCGGGGCCGATGTCGACGATCCAGTCGGCGGTCTTGATCACGTCCAGGTTGTGCTCGATCACGACGACCGTGTTGCCGGCGTCCACGAGCCTGTCGAGTACGCCCAGCAGCTTCTTGATGTCGTCGAAATGCAGGCCGGTCGTGGGCTCGTCGAGGATGTAGAGGGTGCGGCCGGTGGAGCGCTTCGACAGCTCCCGCGACAGCTTCACACGCTGTGCCTCTCCGCCGGACAGCGTCGGAGACGACTGGCCGAGCGCGATGTAGCCCAGGCCCACGTCGGCGAGGGTCTGGAGCGCGCGCACGATGTTGGGATGGTTCTTGAAGAGCTGGATCGCCTCGTCGACGGTCTGGTCGAGGACGTCGGCGATCGAGAGGCCGTTGTACTTGACCTGGAGCGTGGCCTCGTTGAAGCGCTTGCCCTGGCACACCTCGCAGGGCACGTAGACGTCGGCCAGGAAGTGCATCTCGACGCGCTTCACGCCGTCGCCCTCGCAGGCCTCGCAGCGGCCGCCCTTCACGTTGAAGGAGAAGCGCCCCGGCGTGTAGCCGTGCATGCGCGCCTCGGGCAGCAGCGCGAAGAAATCCCGGATCAGGTCGAACAGCTTCGTGTAGGTCGCCGGGTTCGAACGCGGCGTGCGCCCGATCGGGCTCTGGTCGATGTCGATGACCTTGTCGATCTCCGGAAGGCCGAGGATCCGGTCGTGGGCGCCGACGGCCGCGTCGCTGCCGTGGAGGGCGCGCGCAACCGCCGGATACAGGATCTGGTTGACCAGCGTGCTCTTGCCGGCTCCGGAGACGCCCGTGACGCAGACGAACAGGCCGAGGGGGATGTCCACGCTCACGTTCTTCAGGTTGTTCTCGCGGGCGCCGGCCAGCGTGAGCTTGCGGCCGTCGCCCTTGCGGCGCGCCTCCGGGACCTCGATGAGCAGGTCCCCAGCGAGGTAGCGGCCGGTCAGGCTGGCCTTCGAGCGCCGCACCTCGTCCGGCGTGCCGGCCGCCACCACTTCGCCGCCGTGGCGCCCGGCGCCCGGCCCGAAGTCGATCAGCCAGTCGGCCTCCTCCATGGCCTCGTGGTCGTGCTCGACCACGACCACGGTGTTGCCGATGTCGCGCAGATGCTGGAGGGCTGCGAGGAGCTTCTTGTTGTCGCGCTGGTGCAGGCCGATGGACGGCTCGTCCAGCACGTAGATCACGCCGGTCAGCTCGGAGCCGATCTGGCTGGCCAGGCGGATGCGCTGGCCCTCTCCTCCCGAGAGCGAGGGCGCGGGCCGGTCCAGGGTCAGGTAGCTCAGGCCGACGTCGAGCAGGAAGCGCAGGCGCGAGCGGATCTCCTTCAAGAGCTCCGCTGCGATCTTCGCCTCCGCGCCCTTGAGCGCCAGCCCCTCGAAGAATTGGAACGCTTCGGCGACCGAGTACGAGGTCACTTCGGCGATGTTCTTCCCGGCGATCCGAACCCCCAGCGCCTCCTTGCGGATGCGCCGGCCCTCGCAGGCCGAGCAGGGCCGGCTCGAGAGGAACTTCTGGTAGTACTGCCGCATCTCCTCGGAGTGGGTCTCGCGCATGCGGCGCATGAGCGAGTTGATCGCGCCCTCGTAGCGCATTCGGAAGGCGCCTGATCCCCACGAGCCCTTGAGCTGGATGCGCACGCGCTCGTCGCCGGTGCCGTAGAGGATGACGCGCCGGTGCGCGGCGGGAAGCTGGCGCCAGGGCTTGTTGAGGTCGATGCCGTTCTCGCGTGCGACGGCGCGCACAACGTCGGTGCCCCAGCCGGTGCCCTCGCCGACGGCACCCAGCGGCTTGACGGCGCCTTCGTTGACGGTGAGGTCGGGGTTGGGCACGACCAGCTCGGGGTCCATCTCCATGCGCGTCCCGAGGCCCGAGCACTCGGGGCACATGCCCTGCGGCGAGTTGAAGGAGAAGAGCTGTGGCGTCGGCTCGGGAAAGGAGATGCCGCATTCATGGCAGGCCCGGTGCTGCGACATGACCTTCTCGGGCCGGCCCTCGGGGGCCACGACCACGACACCCCCTCCGAAGCGCAGCGCGGTCTCCACGGAGTCGTGGAGGCGCGTCTTGATCCCTGCCTTCGCGATCAGCCGGTCGACGACCGCGTCGATCGTGTGCTTCTTCTTCTTGTCGAGGCGGATGTCGTCCTCGGCCGTCAGCACGATGCCGTTCACGCGGACGCGCGTGAAGCCGGCCTTGCGGACGGAGTCGATCACGTCGCGGTGCTCTCCCTTGCGCTCCTTCACGAGCGGCGCGAGGACCAGGAACTTCGTGCCCTCGGGCAGCTCGGCGATCTCGTCGACGATCTGCTGCGACGACTGTTGTGAAACCGGCCGCCCGCAGTTGTGGCAGGTGAGTCGGCCCACCCGCGCCCACAGCACGCGCAGGTAGTCGTGGATCTCCGTGATGGTGCCGACGGTCGAGCGGGGATTCGAAGACGCCGCCTTCTGCTCGATCGAGATGGTCGGCGCCAGGCCGCGGATCGAGTCGTAGAGCGGCTTGTCCATCTGACCGAGGAACTGCCGGGCGTAGGCGTTCAGGCTCTCGATGTAGCGGCGCTGGCCCTCGGCGTAGAGCGTGTCGAAGGCCAGGCTCGACTTTCCCGAGCCCGAGACGCCCGTGATCACCACGAGTTTCTTCTTCGGGATCTGGACGGTGACGTTCTTCAGATTGTGCTGGCGGGCTCCCGTGATGACGATGCGGTCGAGTTCCATCGCGAACTCTCGATCTTAGTCGGGAAGCCACGCCGGGTCGAGCCCCGGATTTGACTCTCGCGGGAAGGGGGGCTATGGTGCCCGGTCCCGTTCCACCAAAAACCAGGAGGCTGAGTGTTCAACATGCGGCAGTCGTGTCTCGCCCTCGCCGCGACCCTTGTGGTGTCGCCGGCGTTCGCCGAGGATCCGGTGATCAGCCGGGTCGTGATCTGGAAGGCCAAGCCCGGCATGGAGGCCAAGCTCGAGGCCGGCCTCAAGGCGCACAACGCGTTCCACGCGAAGAAGAACGACCCGATGGGGCACAACACCTACGTCGTGACCAGCGGTCCCAACACAGGCGACTATGTGCGTGTCGCCGGCGGGCGCAACTGGAAGGACTTCGACGGCGAGGCGGCGTGGCAGAAGGAGGACCAGGCCGACTCCGCGATCAACACCACCCCCTACGTCGCGTCGGCCGTGCCCAGCTACTACCGCCTGCGCACGGATCTCAGCCGCATGCCGCCCGGCAACGCTCCGGCCGCGCTCTACTCGCTCGTCTTCCTGCGCCTCAAGATCGGCAAGGTCGACGACTTCGAGCAGGCACAGAAGTTGTCCAAGGAAGCGGCCGACAAGGCGAAGTGGCCGCGCCATTGGTCGATCTTCTCCCTCGTCAACGGCGGCGACGGGCCAACCTGGGTGATCTCTCAGCCGCGGGACAAGTTCGCGGACTTCAACCCGCCCGAGGGCAAGACCTTCGCCGAGATGCTGGAGGAGCAGCTGGGCAAGGACGCCGCACGCCTGCGCCAGGAGCTGTCGGATTCGAGCGTTGCGAGCGTCTTCACCCAGATGCTCGAGTACCGCGCGGACCTGAGCTACGTGCCGGCCGCGGCAAAGTAGGCGCATTTCCGAAAGCGGCGTCCCCGGCTCGGCCGCGGGGACGCCGTCTGCGCGTGTGGTAACGTCGGCAGCTTCGATGCTCCGCGCCCGAAGCGCCCTGGCCCTCCTCCTCGTCTTCGCTACGGGCTGCCGCGACTCTCCCGAACCCCCGCCCCGCGCGCCGACCCCCGGATCACCCGCGCGTGCTCAGACGGAGCTGCGCGAAGGCTGGCGCTTCCTCGCCACCGACGACCTGACCGGCGCAGAAGCCCCCGGCTTCGACGACACTCGCTGGGGCACGATCACGCTGCCGCACACCTGGGCGAAGGACAACCCTCGCGCGCACCGCGCGGCATGGTACCGGACCCGCGTCCGGCTCGAGCCGGCCGACGTTGCAGGGCGGGTCTACCTCAAGTTCGAGGGAGTCGCCGTCGTCGCGGACGTGTACGTCAACGGCGTGCACCTGGGTCAGCACCGGGGCGCCTACACGGGCTTTGTATTCGACGCGACGCGCAGCGCCCAGCCCGGAGAGAACGTGCTGGCCGTGCGCGTTTCGAACGACCCCCAGGACACCGCGGACTGCCTGCCGTCCGGAGCCTCGCAGCGCCAGCTCTACTACGTATGGGGCGGCATCCACCGAAAAGTCCATGTTCTGAAGACTGGCCCGCTGCACGTCGACCCGACCGATCACGCGGCACCGGGGGTGTACGTGACGCCCCGGAACGTCACTGCCGAGGGTGCGGACCTCGAGGCCCGCGTGCTGGTGAGGAATACCGCCGCTACCGGAGCCCGCTTCGAGGTGCGCGGCCGGCTCATGGATCCG
>DATFEN010000055.1:0-10040 GCA_035251085.1 Vicinamibacteria bacterium
TGTGATCTTCCCGGGCTCCAGGACGGGGTCGACCTTCGTCTGCGTGTCCAGGCCGACGATGACAGGCGCTACCACCTGTGTCTTGAATCCTCTTAGCTCCGCCTTCAGCTCGTATCGTCCGGGGAGCAATCGGTCCTTGACGTAATACCCCGACGCGTTGGAGGTGACGGTATCGACGGTGCCGCGGTCGAGGCTGGTGATGGTCAGGCTCGCCCCGGGCGCTCCCGCGCCGCTGGAGTCGGTGACGGTGCCTGCGATGCTCCCGTACACAGCCTGGGCGGTCGATGGACTTGGCGGCCAAACCACCGCAACCAGTAGAACGACCACGGATCTCGCAGCCATCCAGCCCCAACCGCTGGCCGAAACGCGCTCGAGACTGACAGCCATTGTGTGTTTCCCACGCCGGGCCGCCGTTCGCTCGTCGATCAGGCCCTTGCGTGAAGGGCAATCGTAACCCTCAATGCAAGTGGCCCACGGTGGGAGTCGACGCGGCGCAGCGGCCGCGTTTCATGCCGTCGGGAGATACAGCTCCACCAGGCCGATTCGTGAAAGGCGCTCGAAGTCGGAGTCCATCGACCAGACGGACGAGCCGCTTTCCACGGCCAGAACGCCGATCATGAGGTCGGCGAAGCCGAAGCGCTCGCCGGCCTCGCCCGCTTGCTCCACCCACTGGTCGATTCGCTGCCAGGTGTCGGCGCTGGGGTAGGCGACCGGGAGGGCCGAGAGGAGGCGGCGCAGGCGCGGGCGATCCATGCGCGAGGCACCCGAGAGGATCTCCACGCGCACCGGCGCGGGGAGAAGCACATCGTCTCGATCGAAGAGAAGGCTCAGATGGGCGGCCTCACGGCCGGAGCGGCGCAGTGCCGCCACCCACACCGACGTGTCGACGGCGATCACTTCCGGCGCGCGCGCCGGGGACGCCGGCGTGAGGCCGGGAGGTCGATGTCGAGGCGCACCCGCCCCAGCAGGCTCTTCAGCTCGTCCAGCCGCCTGCGTCGGACCAGCTCCTGGAGCGACACGACCACCGTGTCGGTCTTCGACTTGAACCCGAGCGCCTGGCGGGCTTCCTCGAGGAGCGACTCCGGCAGGTCCAGCGTCGTGCGCATATAGATGAGGCTATGTCGTATGCTTGTGGATGTCAAAACCGAGCGTCAATTGGCATATCCACGCGCGCTGGTTGCGTGTCACGCGGTCGGGGCCTATTCTTTCGCGCTGATCGCCGGCGAGATCCATTCCAAGGGAGCACCTCGATGTCCATCTTCAGGCGCAAACCGCTCGATGCACTGATCGCCGAGGGTGGCGACCTTGATCACGGCCTCAAGAAGACGCTCACCGCCGTGGACCTGGTCGCGCTCGGCGTGGGGGCGATCATCGGCGCCGGCATTTTCGCCACCCTCGGCAGCGCGACTTCGGGAGGCACGGGCCAGCCGCCCGCCGGTCCGGGCGTCACGGTCTCGATCATCCTCACGGCGCTCGCCTGCGGCTTCTGCGCCCTCTGCTACGCGGAGTTTGCGAGTCTGGTGCCGGTGGCGGGCTCGGCCTACACCTACAGCTACGCCACCCTCGGCGAGCTGGTGGCGTGGATCATCGGCTGGGACCTGATCCTCGAGTACGCCGTGGGCAACATCGCGGTGGCCATCTCCTGGGCGGCCTACTTCCGCCAGTTGATGCTGGGCCTGGGGTTCGAGATCCCGGCATGGATGTGCACCGACTACCGCTCGACGCTGCTGGCGGCGAGGGCGGTCGCCAACTCCGGCGCCGCCGCGCTGAGTCCCGAGCTGAGCATCGCCTATCAGGCACACCTGAATCACCCGGTGGTGGCGGGCATCCCGATCGTCTGCAACCTGGTCGCGGTCTCGATCACCGCCTTCATCACCTGGCTGCTAGTGCGCGGGGTCAAGGAGTCGGCGCGTTTCAACAACGTGGTCGTGGTCCTGAAGGTGGTCACGCTCCTCTTCTTCGTCGTCGTCGGCGCGTTCTTCGTCAAGCCTGCCAATTGGCACCCCTTCTTCCCAGGGGGGCTGCACGGCGTCTGGACGGGGGCGTCGCTGATCTTCTTCGCCTACATCGGCTTCGACGCGATCTCCACCGCGGCCGAGGAGTGCGTGGACGCCGGTCGGGACATGCCGCGCGGCATCATCGGCTCGCTCCTGATCTGCACGATCCTTTACATCGGCGCCGCGCTCGTGCTGACCGGGATGATCCCGTACACGATGCTCGTCGGGGCGGCCGACCCGCTGGCGATGGCGTTCTCGTACGTCAAGCAGGATTGGGCCGCCGGACTCATCGCGTTCGGGGCGGTGGTCGCGATGACCGCGGTGCTGCTCGTGTTCCAGCTCGGCCAGCCGCGGATCCTGATGGCCATGGCGCGCGATGGCCTGCTCCCGTCCTGGTTCGCCAAGGTGCACCCGCGCTATCGCACTCCTCACGTCAGCACGATCCTCACCGGCGTCTTCGTCGCCTTCTTCTCCGCGATCGCCAACATCGACGAGATCGTGCAGCTCACCAACATCGGGACGCTGTTCGCATTCGTGCTGGTGTGCATCGGGATCCTGATCCTGCGCAAGCGTGAGCCCGAGCGCCCGCGCAAGTTCCGTGTGCCGTTCGCCCCGCTCACGCCGGTGCTGGGGATCCTGATGTGCCTGATCTTGATGTTGGGCCTGCCAGCGCTGACCTGGATCCGCTTCGGCCTCTGGCTCGCCGCGGGGCTGGTGCTCTATTTCGTGTACGGCGCGCGACGCAGCCGGATCGCTGGCTAGCGATAGCGCCCCTGCTCAGGGCCCGCCAGCGTGCTCGTTGTGATGCGGAAGGACGCGACACCGGACGAGATCCAGGGCGTGGTTCAGGCGATCGAGGCGCGCGGCTACAAGGCGCATCCCATCCCCGGCGCGCAGCGCACCGCGATCGGCATCACCGGCAACAAAGGCGCCGTCGAGGCGCCGGTCTTCGAGAGCCTGCCGGGTGTGCTCGAGGTCATCCCGGTCACTCACGCCTACAAGCTGGTGTCCCGGGAGGTGAAGCACGAGGCGACGCAGGTATCGGTCGGCGGGGTGGTCGTGGGCGGCCCCGCCCTGGTCGTGGCCGCCGGTCCGTGCGCCGTCGAGTCGCTCGAGCAGACGCTCACCATCGCCCGCGCCGTCAAGCAGGCCGGCGCGCAGCTGCTGCGCGGCGGCGCCTTCAAGCCGCGGACGAGCCCGTATTCCTTCCAGGGCCTGGGCGAGGCGGGCCTCGAGATCCTGGCCGCTGCGCGCGCGGAGACGGGCCTGCCCGTCGTCACCGAGGCCGTGGACATCGAGGGCCTGGACCTCGTCGAGAAGTACGCCGACGCGATCCAGATCGGCGCGCGCAACATGCAGAACTTCTCGCTCCTGAAGCGCGCCGGCAAGGCGAAGAAGCCCGTGGTGCTGAAGCGGGGGATGTCGGCCACCCTCGAGGAGTTCCTGATGTCGGCCGAGTACATCCTGGCGGAGGGCAACTACCAGGTGATCCTGTGCGAGCGCGGGGTGCGGACGTTCTCCGACTTTTCCCGCAACACCCTCGATCTCGCAGTGGTGCCGGCCGTGAAGAAGATCAGCCATCTGCCGATCCTCGTGGACCCCTCCCACGGCACCGGCCGTCGCGACAAGGTGGCGCCGTTGTCGCGAGCCGCCGCTGCGGTCGGCGCCGACGGCCTCATGGTCGAGGTGCACCACGACCCCGACCGGGCGCTCTCCGACGGCCCGCAGTCGATCACGCCCGCGATGTTCGGCGAGCTCGTGAACGAGCTGCGCCAGATCGCGCCGGTGATCGGCCGGCGACTCTAGCGGCGCGACGGGCGCTCCACTACACTTGTCGCTTTGGGGGACCGAGGAGTGGTTCAAATGCATGGACGTGTAACGCGGCTGGTGCTGGCCGGAGCGCTCGCGCTGTCGGCCACGACGGTCACGGCGGGAGACGGCAGGTTCGTCTGGACGACGAAGTCGGAGGAGGCGAAGGCCCTCCTCAAGGACGTGCAGTGGCGCGTCGAGAGCTTTCAGTTCGGTCCCGAGACCATCGAGCTGGCCCGCAAGGTCGCCAAGGCCGATCCGGATTTCGCGCTGGGCCAGTACTACGCGTCCGTGTTCGAGCCGGACCCGAAGGCCGCGAAGGCCGCCGGTGACAGGGCGAGCGAGCTGGCCAAGCAGGCCTCGGAGGGAGAGCGGCGTTTCATCGAGGCGATGGCGATCACCAACGCGAACAACGGCGCCAACTTCCAGGACGGCATCCCCCATCTCGAGAAGCTCGCGCAGGACTATCCCAACGAGCGCCTGGTGCAGGTGATCCTGGGCCAGCTCTACCAGGGCAGCAACCAGTGGGACAAGGCGCGCGCGGCCTTCAAGCGCACCGAGGAGCTGAAGCCGGGCAGTCCGCGCGTCAAGGCTTTTCTCGCGAGCGACCTGGTCCTGAAGGGCGAGTACGGCGAGGCCCGCAAGGCCTACACCGCGGTGGCGACGTCTCTGCCCAAGGGCGCGGTTCCCGGTGCGATCCGCTACGGCTCGGCCTTCACCTATCTCTATGAAGGCGACCCCGACGCGGCGATCAAGTCCCTCGAGGGCTTCCTCGCCGAGTACCGCGACAGCGGCGCGACCCAGGGCTTCCCCGAGGTCTTCATCTGGAACTCCATCGCGCGCATCAACCTCGAGAACGGACACCCCGAAGCGGCGATGGCGGCCTACGCAAAGGGCTACGAGAGCGTGCCGGGCAGCACGCTGCCCGACGACCAGAAGCAGGTGTGGCTAGGCCGCCTGCGCCACGGCAAGGCCCGCGCGCTCGCGAAGCTGGGCAAGACCGAAGAGGCGTGGACCGAGGCCGAGGCGATCCGCAAGATGATCGAGGACGCCGGCGAGGCCGGCAAGCAGTACTGGCCGGCCTATCACTACGTCGCCGGCTACGTGAAGCTCGAGGCCGGTGACGCCAAGGCCGCCGTCGAGCACCTGAAGCAGGCCGACCCCAAGGACCCCTTCCATCGCCTGCTGCTCGCGCGCGCCTACGACAAGCTCGGGGAGCGCGAGAGCGCGCAGGGCGCCTACAAGGAGGTCCTGGCCTCGACCACCAACAACATCGAGCGCGCCCTGGCGTATCCCGAGGCGCGCAAGAAGCTGGGCTCCTAGGGCGCGCTTCTCTCCTGGCCGCGGAGCGCTCCGCGGCCAGGAGCGTCAGGACCCCTCGCTGTCGTAGAGCGTGATCACGCCGCGCTCGATGAGTCTCGCGAAGATGAGGATCGCGTCGTCCTCGGGGATCGGGATCAGCTTCAAGATCGACTTCACGTCCCACTGCCCGTTGACGCGCGAGAGGATGAAGCCCTCCTGAGGATCGAAGTTCTCCTGCGTGAGTGCGGCCAGGCTCTTCTTCAGCGCCGGGATCTTGTCGAGGGCGACGCGCTTCAGCGCCCGCTCCCGCGAGCGCGCCTCCGAGACCGCCAGCAGCCCCTTCTTGGCCTGCTGGTTGAGCCGGTCGATGGCCAGCACGCCCTCGTAGGCCTTGAGGGCCTCGTCGAGGCGCTTCTCGCGGAGGCGCACCTCCGCGGCCGCGAGCAGGCCCGCGATCGCCGCGACGGGATCGTCGAGGACGACCGCGACGGGCGCCTCGGCGATCGCCACCAGATCGCGTGCGCGCAGGTCGAAGAAGTGCGCCGCAGTGTCGAAGTCGGTGCGATGCATGTCGAGGGCGATCTCGGCCATGGTCTTGCCCGCCGCCGCGAGGCCGAGCGCCTTGCGGTCCAGCTCGTCGACCTCGGCGCCCTCGTCGCTCACCGTGAAAGTGGTGCGCATGGTCGGGAACACCTTGCGGATGCGCGCCCACTCGTCCGCGCGGCGGATGCCCTCGAGGACGACGCCCTGCACCTCGAGGTCCAGGTGGACGTGCACCTTCGCCGGCAGCTCGTCCTCCTTGAACTCGAAGGCACCTTCCTCCCAATGGAACAGGTCGTAGATGGTCTCCTCGGCTTTGGCGCGCAGGGCGCGGCGCAGGTCGTCCTCCGACAGCATTCCCGAGTCCACGAGGATCGACCCGACGAGCCGGCCCTCCTTCTCCTGGATCAACAGCGCCCGGAACAGCTGCTCTTCGGAGATGAAGCGGTGGCTGATCAGGAATTGGCCGAGCGATTCGCGCGGGTCGTTGGACCAGGACGAGAAGATCGTGCCGATGCTGAAGGCGAGCTGCTTCCGCACCGCGCGCCGCTCGAGGTGCAGCGTGCCCGTCTTCCGCCCCAAGGCGATCCACTGGAGGATGTCCGGCAGCGACATCGTGCGCAGGTTCCCACTGAGACTCATCGATAGTGCACGGTGGAGATCGGAAGGACGCGGGACGACGCGACGAGTCTAGCTGCCCTGCCAGGACACGTCCCAGTAGAGGTAGTCGCGCCAGCTTGCAGGGGCGGTCTTGAGGCCGAGGCTCAAGGTCAGGTGCGGATGCGCCTTGGGTCGGCTGGGCCTGCGGACCAGGTGCATGGCCGCCTGCTCGGGCAGGCGGTCGCCCTTGCGCCGGTTGCAGGGGATGCAGCAGGTCACGATGTTGTCCCAGCCCTTGTGGCCGCCTCGGGCCACCGGGATCACGTGATCGAAGGTGAGCTGCGCGGGCGAGAAGCGCTCTCCGCAGTACTGGCATTGGTGCTCGTCCCGGGCGTAGACGTTGGCGCGCGAGAAGGGGACGTCGGCGAAGGCCCGTTTCATACGGACGTGACGGAGCAGGCGCAGCACCGAAGGAAGCTGCACCCGGACCGTGACGCCGCGAATCTCCCGGTCGTGGACCGCCAGGACCTCCACCTTCCCCTGGAAGAGCAGGGTGATGGCCTTTTGCCACGGAACGATCCTCAGTGGCTCGAAGCTGGCGTTGAGGACGAGGGTCTGGTCCATAACCTGAAGGACGACCGAAAAATTCTGCGCCTCAGGCCGCGGGCTGTCAAGGCGGCGGCCCCTGCCTTACAATCACGAAAAACGCGTGAGCCACGACGTCCTTGCGTTCGGCGAGGCGCTCCTCCGTCTCCAACCGACGGGCGACGAGCGCATGGAGGACGCCGCGCTCTTCCACGCCTACGTCGGGGGAGCCGAGCTCAATACCTGCTGCGCGCTCGCCTCCCTGGGCATGAAGGTGGCCTGGTTCTCGGTATTGCCGGCCGGGCCGCTCGGCCGCCGCGTGCTGCGCCAGCTCCGTGCCGCGGGCGTCGACACGGCCCTGGTGCGGGGCGTCGAAGGCCGCCTCGGTACGTACTGGTGCGAGTACGGCCAGCCCCCCCGCGCCATCGAGGTGATCTACGACCGGCGCGACTCCAGCGTGTGTCAGGTGCGGCCCGAGGACGTGCCGGTCGAGGCGCTCCGCGCCACGCGGCTCTTCTTCGTGTCCGGCATCACGCCGGCGCTCTCGGCCGCCACGCGCGAGGCTGCCCTCAGCATGGCCGAGACGGCGCGCGCCGCGGGCGCGATGGTCGCGACCGACCTGAACTACCGGGCCCGGCTCTGGTCCGCGGGCGAGGCCGCTCCGGTCCTGGAGCGCCTCGCGAAGGCCGCGGACGTCGTCATCGCCACCGAGGACGACCTGAACGTCCTGTATGGCCTGCGCGGCGCTTCCGAGGACGTGGCGCGGGCAGCTCAGGAGCGCTTCGGCGCGCGCACCCTCGTCCTGACGCGAGGCGCCCAAGGCGCGCTCTCGATCGAGGCGGGATGCCTCCGCACGTCGCCGTCGTTCCCGGTCAGCCGTGTCGACCGCATCGGCGCCGGAGACGCGTTCACCGCGGGATTCCTCTGGGCGATGCTGACCGGGCGCCACGAGCAGGCGCTCGACTGCGGCATGGCCCTCGCCGCGCTCAAGCACTCGATCCCGGGCGACACGGTTGCCACCACGCCCGCCGAGCTGCTCGGGCTGCTCCAGCGCGACACGCGGGAGATCCGGCGCTGATGGCGCGCACGCGTACCTTCGTCTCCTTCGGCGAGAAGCTGGCCCTCGACCTGCTCGTGGCCGAGGACGCGCCCAGCGTGGCTCAGGGCCTGGTCGTGCCGCAGGACGTGAACCTGATCCTGGGCGATGTCGAGCCGGTGCTCGAGGACACGACCGGCGCGGAGGAGGCCAACGAGTCCGCGGCGAGCTTCCGGCCGCGCCGCCTGGGGTCGGTGGTGGTGCTGAAGCCGCAGTCCGGGAAGCCGCTGCTGTTCCAAGCCATCGTGTACGACTTCGACCGCGTGCCGCCGGCGACCGAGGAGCCGGTGTACGAAGCGCTGGTCACGTGCTTCGAAGAGGCGCGGACGCGCGGGCTGGCGCGGATCGCCCTTCGGCCCGTGGGAACGGCGCACGGCGGCCTCTCGCCCGCGACGTTTCTCAGGCTCCTGACCCAGGCCTGCTACACCACCGCCGAGCTGGGAACGACGCTGCGCCGCGTGTTCCTGCTCATCCCGTCGCCCGACGAGATGGAGCGCTACCAGGCGCTGCTGAAGGCGATCGTGGAGAAGGCGAGGCTTTGAGGAATGGGCGCGTGCGCTGGCGGAGGGCGAGGGATTCGAACCCCCAAAGGCGCGGACGCCCGGGAGCTTTCAAGGCTCCTGCCTTACCGTTAGGCTAGCCCTCCTCGCGCCGATTATAGCGCTCCCCTATGGTAGCCTTGTCGTTCCTGCCGCCCGCGGAGAGGTGCCGGAGTGGCCGAACGGGCCAGGTTGCTAACCTGTTGTGCGGGGTTAACCTGCACCGGGGGTTCGAATCCCCCCCTCTCCGCCAGATTCTTGAAGTCTGAAGGCTTACGCGAAGCGGACGCCATGGTCTTGGCGCTGTATCTAGCTGCCGGTGTTTTTGCGAACCTCACGAGTTCTGGCTTTTTGGCCGGCCGCTACACTCTACTGTAGGACTCTGGAGAACCACGTTAGCGTCTGGCTGGGTCGCCGTGCCGGGTGATCCGCCGGAAGGCTTTCGATAAAGGCCGTTGCCTCCGCCCGCGTCATCCCACTGGGGAGCGGCGGAGGTAGCAGGGTTGGCTCAGGGGCTTGGGCCTGCGGCGGAATGACAATCTCGGCGCTGCGTCCGCGCATTGGTGCGCGTCGACGCCCCATGAGAAACACGGCGAAATGCTCGTACGGCACAGGGGATCGCGGGGATCGCATCACAGATCTCGGCGAGATGATGGCCAAGATGGAAGGGCTGTACGGCAAGGCGTCGCGGGTCTGGGTCTTCGACCGCGGTGTGGCCAGCGAGAAGAACCTGGAGGCGTTGCGTCAAAGCGGCGGCAGTTATCTGGTCGGCACCCCGCGCACCCTCTTGCGCAAGGTCGAAGCGGCCCTCTTGGCAGGGGACTGGAAGACGGTGCGCGAGGGGATCCTGGTCAAGCTCGTCCCCGCCCCCGACGGCAGCCAGGACACCTTCATCTTGTGTCGCTCGGCCGATCTACCACCAGCTCGAAGAGCGCGTGAACGCCCACGTGCTGGTGTGCTTCCTGGCCTACGCGCTCTACCGCACCCTCGATCGCCTCGCCAAGACCAAGGGACTCGGAATCACCGCGCGCAAGGTCCTGGCTTCGCTTTCCACCATCAAGAGCGGCGACATCATCCTGCCCCTGGTGGACGGGCGCGAGCTGCGGCTACGCCGCGTCAGCCGGCCCGATCCACAGCAGGCCGAGCTGCTCACTCGCCTCGGCGTCGACCTGCCTGAGCGCATCGGCACCGACTCGCTCAGCACGCCGATGTAGTACAGACCCACAGCTTTCCCCTACTGATCCTCAACGACTTACACCCTTTGCGTCCCGTCTACTGCGCAACTTCGGCTAGTCGAACGACTTCCCGTCTTGACAAAAAACGCTGGGGAGACTAATTTGTTAGTTGAACCGAATGGTTAGTCGGACTCAGACCGACCAACAAGCGACGAGTGTCGAGCCTTCCACCGTCGAGAGCCTTCTCGAGGCGGCGACGCAGGTGTTCATGGAGACAGGCTTTGCCGGGGCCCGCGTGGACCAGATCGCTCGCCAGGCGCAGGTCAACAAGGCGATGATCTACTACCACTTCCGCTCCAAGCGCGGCCTCTACCAGGCGGTCCTTGGGCGCCTCTTC
>DATFEN010000297.1:0-21076 GCA_035251085.1 Vicinamibacteria bacterium
GTGGTCGCTCTTGAGGGCGATCTCGACCAGGAGCTCGGCGTTGCGCGTGCGGGCGAGCGCCTCGCGGCGCACTGCGGGATCCTCGGCCAGCTTCGCCAGGTTCGCGACCTGGCGCTCGTCGTTCACGAGACCGAGCGCGGCGAGGCGCACTTGCGGCAGCGGAGAAGAACGGGCGGCCTGCACGATGTGGCGCGTCTCGTGGAGCAGCGTCACGGCGGCGAGGCCCAACGCCTCGTCGCTGCCGAGCGCCTTCTCGATCAGCCGCTCCTCCGCCTCGCGGCGGACGCCATCGTCGGCATCGCCCTGCGCCAGCTCGCCCAGCACCGCGAGCGCGACGACTTTCTTGACTGCGGCCCGCCGCACGCGTGGATCGGCGTCCTCGCGCGCAAGCTTCGAGAGCAGCTCCTGCTCGTCGGTCCCCAGGTCCTCGCGGACGCCGTCGGCCCTCACGGCGGGGTCCTCGCTCTCCCAGCGGGGGCGCTTGCGGAACCGGTCCAGAAGGGTCATCCCCAGATCACTCCCGAAGGATATGGTAGCCCAACGGCGCGACTCGTAGACGCGGACAGCCGCGCCATCGACTCCTCGGGCGAACGGCGCTGTCTCGAGCACGCCTGACCTCTTCCGTGGACAGGCCCGGTCCGGGAAGCACGCCGCGGTCGCTCTAGCGGTCTACGAGCGGTCTACGAGATGAAGGACGCGGATCCCTCCATGCTATCGTCCCGCCGTGCCGAGGCTCGTCGAGTGCGTGCCGAACTTCTCGGAGGGCCGCGATCGCGCGGTGATCGATGCGATCGCCGAGGCGGTACGCCGTACCGCCGGTTGCACGCTCCTCGACGTCGACGCCGGCGCGTCGACGAACCGCACCGTCTACACCTTCGTTGGCGAGCCGAGTGCGGCCGTCGAGGGTGCCCTCGCCGCCGCCCGCGTGGCCAGAGAGCGCATCGACATGCGCACCCACAAGGGCGAGCACCCGCGCATGGGCGCCCTGGACGTCTGCCCCTTCGTGCCGGTTGCGGGAGTCACCATGGAGGAGTGCACGGCGGCCGCCAGGGACTTCGGGCGTCGGGCGGCCGAGGAGCTGGGGATCCCCGTCTACCTCTACGAGCGCGCCGCGACGCAGCCTCACCGCACCAGCCTCAAGCAGATCCGTGCCGGAGAGTACGAGGGACTCGCCGAGAAGCTCCGCCGGCCCGAGTGGAAGCCCGACTACGGCCCCGCCGAGTTCGTTCCGGCCTGGGGCGCCACCGCCACTGGCGCACGCGACTTCCTGATCGCGTACAACGTCAACCTTCTCGCCACGAAGGAGCAGGCGCACCGGATCGCCCTCGATCTACGCGAGCAGGGCCGGGGATCAGGCCAGCCGGGGCGGCTGAAGGCGGTGAAGGCGATCGGCTGGCAGGTCGACGAGTACGGCCTCGCCCAGGTGTCGATGAACCTCGACGACTTCAGGCTCACGCCGCCCCACGTCGCCTTCGAGGCGGTCGCGGACGAGGCTCGCAAGCTCAAGCTGGCGGTGGCCGGCTCCGAGATCGTCGGGCTCGTCCCCCTAGAGGCGTTGCTCCTGGCCGCCGACCATTACATCGAGAAAGAGGGGCTGTTCATCCTCGACGAGCGCCAGCAGATCCGCCTCGTGGTGGAGCGCCTGGGCCTCTCGTCCATCGCGTCCTTCGTGCCGGAGAAGCGCGTCATCGAGTACATGGTCGCGGACGCCGCGCGAGAACCGCTCGCGTCCATGAGCGTGCGCGGGTTCGTCGAGCTCCTGGGCGCGCGCACCGCCGCCCCCGGGGGCGGATCGGCCTCGGCGCTCACCGCGGCCATGGGCGCGGGCCTGGGCGCGATGGTCGGCTGGATGACCTACGGGAAGCGCAAGTTCGAGGACAAGGACGCGATCATGCGCCGCCTCATCCCGCCGGTGCACCAGGCGATGAAGGACCTGCTCCCGATGATCGACGCCGACACGAATGCCTTCAACGATTACCTGGCCGCCTCGGGGATGCCGAAGGAGGACGAGGCTCAAAGGGCGGCTCGCACCGCCGCGATGCAGGCCGGGCTGCGGCGGGCCATCGGCGTGCCCCTGGGTGTGATGCGCACCGCGGACGCCTGCTGGGACGCGATGGTCGAGATGGCGCGTCACACCAACTACGCGTCGCGGTCCGATCTCGAGGTCGGGGCGCGCTGCCTCGAAGTCGGCGCCTGGGGCGCCTTTCGCAACGTCCTCGTCAACCTCGAGCTCGTGACGGACGAGGGCTTCCAGAAGAACGCGCGGGCGGAGGCCGAGGCGCTCGCGACGCGCGCCCGCGAGCGCTGTGCCGAGGTCCTGGCGGTGCTCGCGTCGCGAAAGGCCTAAGCTCCATGCGCGAGGCCTGGCTCGGAGGACCGGTCGAAGGTGTCGACCCCTGGCTGCAGCCCGCGGCTCACGCCCTCCTGCAGGCCCAAGCGGACTTGCAAAATGCGGCGAAGGTCCTCTCGGTCGACCAGCTCTGGGCCCGACCGGGCGGCGTGGCCTCCGTGGCATTCCACGTCCTGCACGTCGCCGGCGCGACCGACCGCCTCCTCACGTACGCCCGTGGCGAGGCCCTGAACGACGCGCAGCGTGCGTTTCTCTCCGCCGACAAGGCAGACGCTCCGCGCCCGGCGAGTTCTCTGCTGGCTGCGCTCGGCGCGTCCCTCGAGCGTGCCCTCTCACAGATCCGCGCCACCAAGGGCGACGAGCTACTCGAACCGCGCACCGTGGGCCGCGATCGGCTGCCGAGCACCGTCCTCGGCCTGATCTTTCACGCCGCAGAGCACGCATCGAGGCACGCGGGCCAGGCGACGACGACGGCGAAGTGGCTGGCGAGCGGTCAGCCACGCTGAACCGTCACCCGCGCGCGCGGAGGCGCGCCGAGATCCAAAGCGTGCGGTGGGCGGCCGTCAAGAAGGTCCCCGCGCCGATGAGGCCCACGGTCCACAGCACGACGGTGCCGGATGCCAGCCCGAAGCGGGCAGCCAAGGACGCGTCGGACAGGCAGGCGAGGCAGGTCAGGACCAGGCGCTCGGCCCGCTGCATCAGGCCCTCCTTGCAGAGGACGCCCACGCTCTCGCCTCGGGCACGCGTATAGCTGACGAGCAGCGAGCCCGTGATCGCAGCCGCGGCGAGCAAGGGGCCCCACTCGAAGGCCCGGAGGAAGACGACGAAGCCGAGGAACGCGAACACCTCGACGAAGCGGTCGAGGGTGCTATCGATGAAGGTGCCATAGTCGGACACCACGTTCCGGGCCCGAGCCAGGCGGCCGTCGAGGATGTCGCAGACGCCGCCGGCGGCGATCGCCCAGCCTCCGAGCTCCAGGTGGCCCGTCGCAATGAGCAGGCCCGCGAGCGCCCCGAAGAGCAGGCCCGCGACGTTCATTGCATCGGGGCCCACGCCGAGGCGGATCAGCACGCGCTCCGCAGGGCGGATCACCCACATGAACCAGTGGACGAAGAAGTCCCCCACCCCCATCAAGAACGTCGCGCCCTTCCTCTGCGCATCCACATCGGGACGCCGGCCGCGAAGCGCATACGCGCCCATCGAAGCCACAGCCAGTGCCAGAGCGGCGAGCAGTACGGCGAGCGAGGGCGTCACGAGCGCCGATCCCTGTCCCGGAGAAAGCCAAGAACGCGAGGCCACAGGAAGAGCAGCGGCCAGCGGCGCTCGCGGGCCGTCAGCTCGATCGGACGTCCCGTGTGGCGCTCCGCCTTGCGTCGGATGTACTCCAGCCAGTCGTCGAAGGTCAGCATGTACTTGAACCAGCGCGCCGTCGCCCGGAGCTTGGAGCGCCTGAAGAACGCCTCGGTGTTCCGGCGGACCTCGTCCGGCACGGGGCGCGGAAGCCGGTAGAGTCCATCGCCCAGCGCGACGAGCTCCTCGTCGGCGGCCCACGCCTCGAGCAGCCTCCCGTAGACCTCCTGGAGATACCCCCGCTGCGCCGACCACAGGGCTTCGGCGCGACCGGCCGGCTCGGGCCGGATCTCCTGGGCGAGAGAGACCTCCAGGATCCGGCGCGTGTAGGCGCTCACGTCGAAGGGCTCGGGAAGCCACGGCGACACCCAGGCCAGCGTGAGGGCATGCGCCTGGGCCACGCCCTCGAGCGCGCGTTCGCCCGCCTCTGCATCGGCCGCATACACGCACTCCGCGGGCTGGAACAGGCGGCCGGAGCAGAACTGGTCTCGTCGCAGGAAGCTCGTTTCGCGAAGCAGCGTCGGCTCGGTCACGACGGAGAGCTTGCCGAACGCGTCGTTCGGGCCGCGAAACGCCACCTGGTTCGGCGCGAGCCAGGTGTTGAGCCAGGCGACGAGGCCTGCTGGCCGCCGAAGCTGCCCGGCAGCGCGCAGTCCCGCGTAGAAGCCGGCGTAGCTCCCGACCGTCACGAAGAGGTCGTACGCGCTGAAGCGGTCGCGCGACGCGGCGCCCGTCTTCTGGGAGCCGAAGAACAGCACCGCACGAACCGACTCGCCGCCCGCCTCGGCCAGATGCTTGGCCAGCGCGCCAGCCTCCGGCGACGAAGGTGACGTGGTCAGCACGTGGGGCCGGAGGGTCTCGCGCGCGGTGTCGAGGGCGGTCACGGTCGGCGGTCAGGCCGCTTCGCGGCGCCTCTCCATGAGCCGCTCCATGATGCGGCGTCGCAGGCCCTCCACGAAGGCCGGAAGCGCCGCAGCATCGGCAGGCGGCTCGAACGGGCCGAGCACTTCGGTGTACCCGCGCAGTCGCGGCACGTTGCCCAGGAAGTCGATGAAGCGGCGACCCTTCCAGTAGCCATCCGTGACGAGCAGGTAGACGGGCACGCGGCGGGCCTCGAGGCATGCGATCGTCCCCGCCGTCCTGAACGGACGCACTTCGCCGTCGAGAGAGCGGTGGCCCTCGGGGAAGATCAAGATGCCGTGGCGGTTCTGCAGAGCGCCCGCCCGCATCGCTTCCAGGGCACCACGGGGATCGCCCTTCGGGTCGACGACCGGACACTCCAGTAGCCGGATGGAGGGCGCCACGAGCGGGATGTACCAGTGCGTGTACCTTGCCCGGGGCACGAACGCGGGGACGTAAGGGTCACCCATCATCGTGGCGATCAGGATGTCGATCTGCGACTGGTGGTTGCCCAGGATGAGCGAGGCATCGCGCGTCGGCAGCCGGCCGCTCCACTGGAAACGTGCTCCTCCCAGCCGGAAGAAGAAGAGTATCCCGCGAACCACCAGCCGCATGTACCAGGACACCAGCGCGCGGCGCTTCCGGCGCCAGGCGAGGCCGAGGGGCAGCACGGCGAGGTAGAGCAGCACGGCGCACGGTCCCCCCATCCAGGCGAGGGTGGCGACGAAGGCCAGAGCCCCCCGCAGCGTCCGCACGAACGCCATCACACCCCCGCGGGGACGAGCACGTCGAGCGCGCTTGGGACCACCTCCACGCGCACCTCGGCGGAAGCGGCGCGATTCCACTCGCCGTCCGTCTCGTACGCGGGCGGGGCGTCGAAGCGCAGCAGGTACGAGCGTCCGCGCGACGCCTCCACGTGGGGCGAGCCCAGGTGGCTGCCGACAAGCAGCTTCTGCATGATCCCCAAGCGCGCCCAGAGGCCCATGTTGCCGAAGACGATCGCGTCGAGCGCGCCGTCAGCGAGGTCGGCCTGTGGCGCGATCTGGAAGCCGCCCCCGAAGACGCGCGCGTTCGCCAGGATAAGCATGAGGAGGTCGCGCTTCTGCGCCTCCCCCCCTTCGCGCTGGAGCTCGGCCGGGAAGCCCGGGAACCTGCCGAGCTGGCGTACGGCGCAATACAGGTAGAGGAGGCTGCCCTCGAGGTAGGCGACGCTCCAGGAGTCCTCGAGCACCGCGACGTCGTAGCCGAAGCCCGCGACGTTCAGGAAGAAGCGGTCCTCGATGCTGCCCACGTCGATCGTCTTCACGAATCCGTCGAGCACGATCTGCGCGCAGGCGCGTACGTCCTGCTGCGGGATGCCCAGCGACTTCGCGAGGTCGCAGCCGGTCCCGCCGGGCACGAGGCCCAGCCGCGCGCGCTGCCCCGAGCGCAGGATCGCGTTGCCGACGTTGCTCCAGGTCCCGTCGCCGCCCACGGCCACGATGGTTCGGCAGCCCTCGGCGACGGCCTTCGCCGCCAGCTCCGCCTCCTCCCCCGCCCGCGTCGTCAAGGCGTGGCCGACTTCGCGCCCGCTGGCCGTGAGTGCGTCCAGCAAAGGCGTGACGAAGCGGGCGCCCCGGCCCTTCCCGGAATGCGGGTTGAAGACGACGAAGATGTCCTTCAGACGGTCTGGAGCGTGATGAGGGGGTCGAAGGTCTGCCGGCCGTCCTTCATCCACAGCTCGCGGAACGGAACGTCGTAGAGCTCCGAGATCACGAGGTCCTTGTTGAAGGGGTGCTCGTAGAGGACCACCTTCCCCAGCTCCTCCTCGTGCTCGCTCTGCGAGCCCTCCATCACGATGTTGGCCAGGAACGCGCCCTGCCCATCCTTCATGAAGGACTGGTACAGGTGCGAAACCGGGCTCCACGAGTGATCGGTGACCGTAAGCTCGGCCACCGGCTCGTTGCCCGCGCTGATCTTGGCGGTCAGGCGCCCCTTGTCCTGCTGGAACTGGACGCCGACGTCCTCCATCCAATGCGGCAGGTGCCAGCGCTCGATCGCGTGATCGCGCGCCGCCCGGGTCGTGGTGGCCACCAGGTAGGGGTAGAAGGCCGACTTCGGCAGCCGCTCGCCTGGCTTCACCGTGGGCGAGACGATGACGGCCATCACCACCTCGCCGTACGGGCCCACCATGCTCTCCGTGAAGTCGAAGGCGGTCATGGCGAAGATGCTCGTGCCGTGATGCAGCTCGACGGGCTCGAGGTGCCCTGGCAGGATGCGCCGCGCGTTGTCGGTCGGAAACTCGAAGAAGCCGCTGATGGCATTCCTGTAGCCATACCGGGTCTTCCCGTCGGTCACCGGACGATCCCCTCCTCGCGCAGCACTCCGGCGATCACCTGGGTGGCGAACTCGAGATCCTCTTCGCTGTGCGCCGCCGAGACCGAGATGCGCAGCCGCGACTTGTGCTTCGGCACCGCCGGATAGGTCACCGGCTGCAGGAACAGCCCGCGCTCCTGGATCCTCTCCGCCACCGGGAACACTCGGCTGTCGTTGTTGACCTGGACCGGCATCACCTGCGAGGTGGACTTGCCGATGTCGACGCCCTCCTCGGCGAAGCGCCGCCGCAGGAACGCGACGTTGCTCCAGAGCTTCGCCCGGAGCTGGGGCTCGGCCTCGACGATCTTCACGCCCGCGAGCAGGCCCGCGGCGACGGGGGGGGCCAGGTTGCAGGAGAAGAACCGCGAGCGGCCGAACGCGTTGACGTAGTCGATCAGGTCCTTCGAGCCGCACACGAAGCCACCCTGGCCCCCGAGGCTCTTCGAGAACGTCCCGAGGTGGAAGTCGACATCCTTGTCGAGGCCGAAGTGCTCGGCCACGCCGCGGCCGTTCGCCCCGAACAGGAACGTGGAGTGCGCCTCGTCGATCAGGACGCGGGCACCGTGGCGCTTGGCCACCTCGACGATCTCGGGCAGCGCGCACACGTCGCCGTCCATGGAGTAGACGCCCTCCACCACGACCAGCTTCTTGCCCGTGCACTTGAGCAGCTTGCGTTCCAGGTCCATCGGGTTGTTGTGGCGGAAGAACAGGGTCTTCGACTTCGCCAGGATCGCCCCGTCCACGATCGAGGCGTGGGAGTACTGGTCGAGAATGACGTTGTCGCCCGGGCGCATCAGCGCCGAGATGAAACCGACGTTGGCGCTGTAGCCGGTCGGGAAGAGGATCGCGGCCGGCTTGTCCTTGAACGACGCGAGCGCCTCCGCCAGCTCGTTGTGGATGTCGAAGGTGCCCGAAAGGATCGGCGAGCCGGAGGCGCCCAGGCCGTACTTGTGGATCGCCTCGATCGCCGCCTGCTTGACCTCGTCACGGTACGAGATGCCCAGGTAGTTGTATGACGCCAGGTTCAGCAGGTCGCGGACCTGGCCCGTCTTGCGGTCCTTGATCTGGACGCGCGTCGTGGGCGCCGATTGGACGGGCTCGGAATAGAGGTAATAGCCGTTCGGCAGCGCCTCCTCGTACCAGGAGGAGAAGGGACCGAGGAGGTTCAGCGGGTCGTCGCCTGCCCCGTAGTAGAAATTGCTGTAGTCGTACTCCGCGAAGGTCGGTTTGTTGCCGTCCTCTTTCTTCTGCACCGCCTCCATAGTCTTCCCTCTCAGTAGCGTGCCCGCGCACACGCGGACACTCGAAGTGGCGTGTCGGGACAGCCGGAGATGATACCAGCCCGGAGCGCTTTCGGGAAGCCCTCGATCGTTTTCTCCTTCAGCGGGGCCTATATAGGGACGCTGCGACGGCGCGAGCGAGCGGCATCGGGCTGACCGCGGTCGCCAGCGCCAGGGCCCGGTTCCGCCAGCCGACGATCACCCGTTCCGCGCCGCGATCGAGGCCCCGGAGGGAGGCCAGAGCGACGTCCGCAGCCCTGGAGCGCGGCAGGTTGTTCGCGATCAGGCCGTCGTGAGGCGCCGCCTCGAAGAACTCGGTCTCGGTGGGCCCCGGGCACAGCAGCTGGACGCGAATGCCCGTGCCCCTGACCTCGACGGCCAGCGCGCTCGTGAACGAAGCGGCAAAGGCCTTGGTCGCCGCGTACGTCGCGGAGAAGGGGATGGGCTGGAGGGCCGCCGTCGACGCCACGTTGATCACGGCGCCCGCGTCGCGCTCGAGCATAGCCGGTAGGAACAGCCGTGTGAGCGCCACCATCGCGCGGGCGTTCAGGTCCACCATCCCGACGAGGCGATCGTAGGGCTCCTCGTGGAACCGCCCGGTGTGCCCGACGCCCGCGTTGTTCACGAGCAGGTCCACGCCGAGCCCCAGGCGCTCCACTTCCTCCAGGACCTCACGCGGCCCTTCGGGAGTGGCGAGGTCGGCGGGAACCACCGACACCGCCTCCTCCCCGCCCAGCTCCTGCTGCAGCTGGCGCAGTCGCTCCGCCCGACGTGCCACGAGCACGAGCCTCCGCCCCCGCGCGCGCAGCGCCCGGGCGAACGCCGTGCCGATGCCCGCTGAAGCGCCCGTGACCAGCGCGCGCGGATCGGCCACCACGCTAACCGACCAGGACCTCGTCCTCGGATGCCGGCTGCGGCGCGGCGGGCGCGAACGACGGCGGCTTCGGGAGCAGCGCCAGCGCCTTCTGGGGCGAGCGCCAGTTGTCCAGGATGGCGGTCTGCTGCACGCAATTCACGGTGCAGTAGGCGGCGCAGGATTTCTTCGTGTCGTACTCGCGGCGGATATCCGCCACCGAATAGCGCTCGAGCGGGATGCCCGGCAGGCCACGCTGCTGGGAGCAATAGCTGACGATCCCGCCCTCGTCGACGTACAGGTAGCGGGCCCCCGCTCGGCAGCTCCAGTCGTTGGAGAGGCCCCGGGCGAGGTTGTCCTGGAACAGGCGGTTGAAACGGATGACCCCGCGCTTCCCCACGCCAGTGAGCTGCTCGTACACGCGCATCTCGCGGGCGTTCAGCGGCCTGAGCTGGCCGTGGCCGTCGTGGATGATGCCGAGGGAGCTCATGAAGCCCAGCTCCCCTGCGCGGCGCGCCACGATCAGCGCGTCCTCGGGCTTGCGGATGCCGCTGCCCACCACCGAGTTGATCGCGACCGTGAAATCCGCTTTGTTGGCGAGCCAGCGCAACTTGGGCTCGAGCAGGCGCAGGCTCTTCATCGAGCTCTCGTCGGGCTCGACGTTGTCGACGCTGATCTGCAGGTGATCGAGGCCCGCCTCGTTGAGCTGGTCGATGCGCTCGGGCGACAGGTAGTAGCCGTTCGAGATCAGCGTGACGATCATGCCCCGGCGACGTACGTGGGCCAGGAGCTCGTCGAGGTCGGGGTGCATCATCGGCTCGCCGCCGCTGAATGTCAGCACCGCGGTGCCCAGCTCGGCGATCTTGTCGATGCGGCCCAGCATCACGTCGGTGGGCACCGGCTTCGAGACGGCGTCGTACTCGTTGCAGTAGGCGCACGCGAGGTTGCAGCGCCGCATCGGGATCACGTGCACCAGGATCGGGTGGTGTCGGTGCATCAGGGCCCGGACCGTCTTGCGGGCAATGCGCAGCGACCGGAGGAGGCGGGTCTGCAGCTTCATTCCGTGAAGAGCCGGCATGGTAGCAGAAACGCGCCCGGCGCAAGCCGGGCGCACGACGAATTCAGTGAGACGGCTCACCCGCCGGTCCTGTGCATCCCTGAGCGCTTGAGCCGGGTGCCGATGGCGGCCTTTAGCCCGCCTGGGCGGCGTCAGCTCAGCTTGTAGAGCGTGACGTCGATGCGGCGCGACTGACGAGCCGCCGCCTGCCACTGGACCAGGATCGGGCTCTGGTACTTGCCCCTCACCAGGCGAGCCCGGCCGGTCCCGTCCAGGTCCGAAGCGAGAAAGCTGACGCGGCGTGAGCGCAGGAAGCGACGGGCCGGCACGGCCATCACCTTGGCGATCAGCCGCTCCACGACGGATTCGTTCACTCGGAACGCCTCCATCAGCGAGTTGAGCACGCGCACCATGTCGTACTTCGCGTAGTTGATGCTCTTGCCGGGCAGGGCGAGCGGGTCGTCGAGGATGTGCTTGCCCTTGAGCTTCGCGAAGCGGAGCGGATCGCGCAGGACCTCCGCCAGATCGTGGCGCATCAGCAGCGTCTCGTACTCGTTGACCGT
This sequence comes from Vicinamibacteria bacterium, assembly GCA_035251085.1. Taxonomy (GTDB): domain Bacteria; phylum Acidobacteriota; class Vicinamibacteria; order Fen-336; family Fen-336; genus DATFEN01. Next base: position 10,709 of record DATFEN010000297.1, read on the forward strand.
GATCCCCGCGTTCGGCTCGCCGTGGGCCAGGGCGATGTCCACGCGCCCCTTTTCCACGCCGGTCCGCGCCAGTAGCGCCTCAATCGTCTCGGCTAGCCCCAGCCGCGGATCGGCGAGGTTCACGGAGTCGATCGGGTGCCGCGACACCGGCACCTCGACCTGGCGCTCGGCGACCCGCTCTTCCCGATCGTAGGCCAGCAGGCGTGTCTGGCGCACGCGCTTCACGCCGTCGAGGTCGATGAAGTACACGGGCGCCCTAAGCTGGTTGTGGTACGTCACCACGTTGCGCATGCCGGAGCCGATGAAGGTGAGGTGGGAGTCGCCGTTCCGCGGCTCGACACGCCGCTCGGCGTCCGATAGCTCTGCGCGCAGGTGCATTTGGTCGTGGCGATAGGCGCCGCCCGGGGGGAACACCGGCCCGAAGGCGCGCAGGAAGTGGGTCATCCGGTCCCGGTGGTAGAGCAGGCGCGCCGCCAGGCGCCGATCCAGGTAACCTGCCGTCGTGTGAAACGAAGCGTAAAGGACATGCTGGTGGCGACGCAGCAGGTCGACCCACTCGGAGGGAGCGCGTCTCGTGACGTCGATGACGTCGAAGCGGCCGGTCGGTGCCAGATTGAGCGTGAACTCGGTGGGCTGCAAGGACGCTGCGCTGAGGCTAGATCGAGCCCCGGTGCCGTGTCAAAGCTCGCAGCGGCTCGGGCGCTCGCGTTCCTTGCGTCGGCGCGGCATCGCGGTTACGCTTCGGCGCTTCCGGATCCCCGAGCCGAACAGCCATGGCCAACCTCGCCGCCGCCAACGTGATGCACCGCAAGACCCGGACCGCCGTCTCCGTGCTCGCCGTCGCGATGGAGGTGGCGATGGTGATGCTGCTCGTGGGCATGGCGAACGGCACGCTGGGGGACATCGCCGACCGCCTGCAGAACGTCGGCGCCGACGTGCTGTTCCAGCCGCCCGATGCGTCGCTGATCCTGGGTGCCACGAGTGCGGTGATGCCCGTCCGGTTCGTCGAGCTCATGAAGGAGGTGGCCGGCGTCAGGGACGTCGCGCCCGTCCTCAACTGGCACGTCTCCAACATCAAGGGCGAATCGCGGGCGGTGAACCTGTGGGCGATCGACTACCCTTCGTTCCAGCGCATCTCGGGCGGCCTCGACATCATCCAGGGCAAGGGCCTGGAGGAGCCCGACACCCTGGTGATGGACACGGTGCTGGCGGGCGCCACCGGGGTGAGGGTCGGCGAGACGCTGCCGATGCTGAACCGGCAGTTCAAGGTGGCGGGCATCTGCCGCGCGGGCGCCGGGGGCCGGCTGTACGCGCGTATCGAGGACATCCAGGAGGCGATCGGGACGCCGAACAAGGCCTCCTTCTTCCTCGTGAAGGGCACCTCGGCGCTGGAGGCAGACCGCCTGACCACCGACCTGCAGGCCAAGTTCAAGGGCTACAAGATCACGCCAATGGCCCAGGTCTCCAAGGTGATGCAGCAGAACGCCGTGGGCCTGCAGCAGTTCAAGGAGGCGCTCACGGGCATCGCGGTGGTGATCTCGTTCATGGTGGTGCTGCTGGCCATGTACACGACCATCATCGAGCGCACCCGTGAGATCGGCATCCTGCGGGCGATCGGGGCGGGCCAGGCGACCGTGGTGAGGCTGGTGATCGCCGAGAGCGCGCTGATCTGCGCCGCCGGGGTGGTGGTGGGCATACTGATCGCGGTCGGCGGATCATGGTATCTCCCGCGCGTGTTCCCGACGCTCGCGGTGACGTTGTCCCGACAGTGGGCCGTGATCGCCTCGGCGCTGGGGCTGTTCGGCGGGCTGCTCGGCTCGATCTACCCCGCGCTGAAGGCCGCGCGCATGGACCCTGTCCAGGCCCTCAACTTCGAGTGAGGCGCAGGCTTACGTGACCCCGTAGGACATGGGACTCCTCGCCAAGGTGGTGGAGCGCGTCTCCGACCACCCGGTGCTGTTCATCTTCTTCCGCAGCCTGCTGGAGAACGACTTCCAGGAGATCCGCGCGCGCATCCGCCGCGAGCTGGTGCTCGGCAGGGGCCTGCGCAGCCTGGACCTGGCGTGCGGGCCCGGGGCCTTCTCGGACCTCTTCGACGGCGACGACTACGTGGGCCTCGACCTGAACCGCCGCTACATCGACCACGCGCGCCGGCACCGCAAGGGGACCTTCGTCGTGGGCGACGCGCGCAGCGTGGAGCTGCCCGACGCGCGCTTCGACCAGATCCTGATCTTCGGCCTGCTCCACCACCTGTCCGACGCGGACGTGCGCGCGGTCTTGCGCGAGTGCCGCCGCCTGCTCGCCCCGGGCGGCCACGCTCTCGTCATCGAGGACATCCCCACGCTGTCCCGCCTCAACCTGATCGGCCGTCTCATCCACAACGTGGAGAACGGCGAGCACATCCGGGCGCCCGAGGAGTACCGGCGCCTCTACGCCGAGGCGCTCGGCATCGAGCGCGAGGAGATCCTGCGCAGCGGGATCTGCGACTACTACGCAGCCGTTCTCCGGAACTGACCTCCGCCGCGGAGGCGCGCTTCTCCTTTTCTTCGCCCTAACCGGGGCGGCAGCGCCCGAGCTCGGTGCGCGCTTCGCGCGGACGCTCCTCGTCGACCTCGGACCCAACGACTACGACTACGTCCGCGGCTTCCGGGAGGACTGGGAGCGGGACGGCCTCACGCGCTTCCACTGGACAACTCCCGCGGCGAGCCTTTCCATCCCGTTTCGACTCTCCGGCGAGGGCTTTCGGCTACGCGCTCGCGTGCGCCGGCACCTGCTGGAGCCGGCCGAGGTCAAGCTCAGCGCCGAGAACCGGACCGTCCACCTCTTCTCGATCCAGGCCGACCCGAAGGTCCCCTACCGCGTCGAGTCCGTCCCGCTGCCACGCCTCGACGGAGAGGAGCCGTTCCGCCTCGTCATCCAGTCGAGTTCCGAGAACCCCCGACCGCTGGGCGTTGCGTTCGACTGGCTCGAGATCGAGAGCTCCAGCTCGACCCGCATCGTGCCGCCCGCCGGAATGCGCTGGCGGGCTGCGCTCGTCGTGGTGGCCGCCTTCGCGCTCCCCTGGCTCCTGGGCTCACTGTGGCTTTCGATAGGACATGCCGGTGTGATCGTCTCGGCGATTCTCCTGGGGACGTGGGCCCACCCCCTCGCAGCCGAACGCGTCCTGCGCGAGGGCGCAGCCGTCTACGCGGCCGTCGCGCTCGCATCCGGAGCCCTGTCGCTGGTCTGGCGCCGTGCGGCCCCAGCGACGTCGTCCTTGAGGCCAACCGTGAGCGCGGCACTGGCCGTCGTGGTGCTAGCCGGGCTGGCTTTGCGCCTCGTGATCCTCCTGCACCCGCAGTTCTTCTACCCGGACGTGCGTGTGCATGCCGCCTTCGCGCGTGGTTTGGCGCGACAGGGCGTCGCGGCGTTCATGAGGGACTTCACCGAGAATCAGTTCCGCTACAGCCTCGGCCTCCAGCTCGAGAACGGGCACTGGTATGCGTTCCCCTACCCACCGGGCTTCTACCTGCTCGCCGGTCCGCTCGTCCGCTGGGCCTCCTACGTCCCGGAAGTCGCCGTGTCGGTGACGGCCGCCGCGATCAATGCCACGAGTGCGGTGCTCGTCTTCGCCATCGCAGGCCGACTCGGTCTAGGACCTGCAATTTCGTTGGGCTCGGCCGCAGCCGCATCGTTGCTGCCGCTCTTCACCACTCGACTGTCCCTCGCCTATTTTCCTGCCATGGCCGGGCAGTTCTTGGACGCGGCCGTCGTCCTCTACGTCCTCGCCCGACGCAAAGGGCTGGGCCGTCCGCGCGTCGTCGTAACGCTGGCCTTGCTCGTCGCCGCGGCGCTTCTGACTTACACGCAGTCGGTCGTGAACCTCGGCGTGATCCTGCCGGGATTCCTGTTGCTCCAGCTTCTGTTCGATCGCAGGTCGTGGCGCCGGCACCTGGCATTCGCTGCGGCTGGCGCGCTGGGTGCCCTGCTCGCCGTGGCCGTGTTTTACGCCCGTTACATTCCCATCATCTCAGACATGCGCCGCGGTGTGCCGATGCAAGGCGAGTCGATCGTGCTCGAGCGGATCGTGCAGCAGGAGCGCGCCCGGATCGCTGCCGACGAGCCCGCGGAGACGGGCGTCGACGATCCGTTCGTCGGCCCTGACGTCGATCTCGTCCGTGGCTTGCGCAAGGCGACCTCGCGATTCTGGATTTTCTACGGTCCGTTCTCGCTTGCGGTCGGTCTCGGTTTTCTATTGCTGATCAAGAGATCCGAGCCGGAGATCACGCGCTTCCTGTTCGTCTGGGCGTCCGTGTATTTGTTTCTGAACCTCGGGTCCGCAGGTCTGCCGGGCCCCAACCTCTTGCGCTACAACAAGGACCTTGAGATCGTGGCGCCGCTCTTCTGCGTGTGTCTCGCGATGGCCGGGGAATGGCTGTTCCACCGCTCCCGCGCGCTCGGGACGGCCTATGGCCTGGGCTATCTGGCGTGGGGCGCGTGGCGGGCCCACGAGGCGTTCAACGCCCGGGTGTTCATCGAGCGGTGAATCAGTCGTCCTCGCGCGTCAACTCTTCGATGATCGACTGGAGCGCCCGCACGATCTCCTCGCGCGGTACCTGGGACTTCTTGAACTGCAGCGCGAGCGAGAAGCTCCGCTCCTTCGGCTGGAAGCGGAACACGTAGTTCTTCGGGCGCCCGCGCTGGGGCTTCTTGCCTTGCCCCACGGCGCGCCGCGCCACCTCGCGCGTTGCGCCTTCCTGCTGCAGCCGTTCGATCAGCGCCACCATTTTCTGAGGCTCACCCTGGCGAACGATCTGCAGCAGCAACGACTTGCCGGAAATGTCGGCCAGCCGACACAGTTGGCGGACCTCCTCGGGCATGGCCGTGAGCGACAACGTCTCCGTCAGTGACGAACGGCTCTTGCCGAGCTTCTCCGCCATCTTCTCGTGCGTGTACCCGTACGTGTCGGCGAGAATCCTCAACGCATCGGCCTCTTCGAACGCGCTGAGGTCCTTGCGCTGGAGGTTCTCGACGAGGGCGAGCTCCATCGTCTCGGCGTCGGAGCTGTCGCGTACGACGCACGGTATCTCCGCGACGCCGACGTCCAGGGCAGCGCGGTACCGGCGCTCGCCCGCGATGATCTGGAAGCGCGAGCCCACGGGCCGAACGAGGATCGGCTCGAGGATCCCCTTCTCCTTGATCGACGCGACCAGCTCCGACAGATCACCCATGGCCTGGCGCGGCTGGTTGGGATTGGGGTCGATGTCCTCCATCGGGATGAGGCGTCCGAACGGCGCGCCGCTCGGCCGAGTCAGCTGGTCGACGTAGTGCGTGTCGTGGCGCATGCGGATGGAGTCGGGCAGGCCGGAACGCCTCACGCTAGACACGTTCGATGACCTCCTCGCAGAGCCTGTAGTACTCGTAGGCGCCGCTCGACTGCGGCGCGAAGGTGAAGATCGACTCGCGGTGCGCGGGGCTCTCCTCGAGCCGGATGCTCTTGCTGATCGTGGTCTGGAAGAGCCGATCGCCGAAAAGCTCGCCGATGGCCTTCAGCGCGTCGCGCGACACGTTGGTGCGCCGGTCGTGAAGCGTGATCACCGCTCCCAGAAGCTTGAGGTTCGGGTTGGGGCGCGAGCGGATTCTCTCAACGGTCTCGAGCAAGTCATCGGTCCCTTCGAGCGCGAAATAGCTCGACTGGACCGGCACGAGCAAGTGCGTCGCCGCAACCAGCGCGTTCACCGTGATCAGGCCGAGCGCCGGTGGGGTGTCGACGATGACGAACTCGTATGCGTCGCCCAGGCTCTCGAGGCGGTCCTTGAGACGGAAGTGTGCGTCCAGCTCCCCGACGAGCTTCGCCTCGAGTTTGGCCAGCGAGATCCGCGAGGGTGCGATATCGAGGTGAGGGACGCCCGTCGGCACGATCACGTCCTTGAGCGGGAAGCCGTCCGCGATCACGTCGTACATTGAGCGCTCGAGCGAGCGCACGTCGACGTAGGTGAGCGACGAGTTGGCCTGCGGATCGAGGTCGACGAGCAGCGTCCGGCGCCCGCGCATCGCGAGGGCTGCGGCCAGGTTGATCGCCGTGGTCGTCTTGCCGACGCCGCCCTTCTGGTTCGCGATCGCGATGACGATCAACGGAGCCTTTCAGGATCGCAGCTCATGAAGACGCGGCGGATCTTAGTCAGAAGCACCGAGGAGGGTCAAGGCTGGAAAGCGTCGCGTGTGCGACGCGCGTCACATCTTGTACTTGCCCAGCTCCTCGTCGCCGAGGCCTTCGAGCCACTTCCGGAGGCGACCCACGTCGCTCGAGCCGTGGGCGGAGTCGACGTGGCTGGCGCCGTCGATCACCGACTCCTCGACGAAGATCGGCGAGCGTGTGCGCAACGCGAGGGCGATCGCATCGGACGGTCGCGAGTCGATCTGCAGCGTCTTACCCCCGACGATGAGATAGATCTCGGCGTAGAACGTGTTCTCACGCAGGTCGCAGACCACGATGCGCTCCACACGCGCATCGAGATCCGAGATGACGTTTCGGAGCAGGTCGTGGGTCATCGGCCGGGGGGTCTCGACGTTCTCGATCTGGAGGGCGATGGCGTTGGCCTCGAAGACGCCGACCCAGATCGGCAGCACGCGCTCCCCAGTCTGATCGCGCAGGACGATGATGGGGGCGCTGGTGATGGGGTCGATCATGAGCCCCTTGATCGTCATCTGGATCGCCATTGCCGAGCCTCGCTCAGAATATAGGAGGGTCGGAAAGCGCCGTCAATGAGACGTTTCGCGGGCCCTGCCCCGCAACGAGTTCGGCCCCGAACCCACGATGTCCACGTCGACCATGCGCCCGAGCCATTCCGCCGGTCCCTCGAAGTGCACGATGCGGAAGTCGCGGGTCCGGCCCGAGAGGCCGTCGCGTTCGACGGCGTCGACCAGCACCTCCTCGCTCGTCCCCACTCGGGCCGCATTGAGGCGCTCCTGGCGGCGCTGCTGGTGTGCGTTGAGCACCTGGAAGCGACGCTTTTTCTCCGCCTCGGGGACGGGGTCGCCGAGGCGCAATGCGCCCGTCCCGGGTCGCGGCGAGTAGAGGAACACGAACAGGCCGTCGAAGCCCACCTCCTCGACCAGTTCCACGGTCGCTTGGAAGTCGGCGGCCTCCTCGCAGGGGTAGCCCACGATGATGTCCGCGGTCAGCGCGAGCTGGGGCACGTGGTCGCGGAGCATCGCCGCGATGGCGCGGTACTCCGCGGCCGTATATCCGCGCCTCATGTCGGCGAGCACCCGATCGGAGCCCGCTTGGAACGGCAGATGGAGGTAGGGGCAGAGCCTCGGCAGATCGCGCAGCGCACGTGCGAGTTGGAGATCGACGTGGCTCGGATGCGACGTCGTGAACCGAAGGCGACGCAGGCCCGACACCGCATGCACTGCCTCAAGGAGGCCGACGAAGTCCGTGCGCTTGTGACGATAGGCGTTGACGGTCTGGCCGAGCAGCATCACCTCGGAGTAACCGCGATCGACCAGGCTTCGAACCTCAGCCACGATGGCCCCGACGGGCCGGCAAACCTCCGTCCCTCGCGTGCGCGGCACGACGCAGAAACTGCAGACGTGGTTGCATCCTTCCATGACCGATACGAAGGCGCGCACGGGGCTCGAGTGGGCGACCATCTCGGGACAAACGCTGAAGGCGTCCGCGGACTTGTCGAGCTCGACCTGGGGACCGTCAAGGGCCTTCCGCAGCAACTCGGGCACGCGGGCCACGTTGTGAGTGCCAACGAGCAGGTCCACGCCAGACGCGCGCTTAAGAACCTCGCGGCCCTCGAGCTGCGCGACGCACCCACCGACGCCGATCCGGAGCCCCGGCCTCTCGCGCTTCAGCCGCTGCAGCCGCCCCACGGCGTGATACAGCTTCTTCGCCGCCCTCTCGCGGACCGCGCAGGTGTTGATGAATACAAAGTCCGCATCCTGCACCGAGCCGGCGCGCTCGTAGCCCTCCGAGAGCAGCAGCCCCGCGACCTTCTCCGAGTCGTTCACGTTCATCTGGCAGCCGAAGGTCTCGATGTGGAAGCGGCTTTTCTTAACAGTCATCGAAGCATCCCGCTCAGGCGCGCAAGGCTTGCTTGACCATCTCGCGGGCATGACGACGGGCCGCGTCCGTAATGGTCTGCCCGCCCAGCATCCGCGCCACCTCCTCGATTCTCTCCTCTTCCGAAAGCCTGTGCACCTCGGCGATGGTGCGTCCGCGGTCAGCGCGCTTGCGAGCCACGAAGTGCGCGTCCGCCAACGAGGCGATCTGAGGCAGGTGCGTCACGCACAGCACCTGGTGGCGCGCCGCAATCGCCTTGAGCTTGCGCCCGACCACCTCGGCCACACGGCCTCCGATGCCGGCGTCGACCTCGTCGAACACCAGCGACTGCCCGGGCGTTTCGAGGCCGGAGGCCGCGTTCACGGCCAGCAGGATCCGGCTCAGCTCTCCGCCCGACGCGATCCGGGCGAGCGGGCGCAGCTCTTCGCCTGGGTTCGGCGAGAGGAGAAATTCCGCCGTCTCGAGGCCTTGTGGACCCCAGCTCGAGCTGTCTCCCGCGTCCACGGCCGGCACGTCCGGGTCGAACTGCACGCGGAAACGCGTGCGCTCCATCGCGAGCTGTGTCAGCTCGGATTCCACCTTTCTCTGCAAATCCTTGGCAGCGGCCCGTCGCTTCCTGGAGAGCTCCTGGGCAACGGCGAAGTAATCTCGGACCGCGTCTGCCCTTGCGGCGACGAGAGCGCGCTCGCGGTCTTCGGCGGATCCGGACGCCTCGAGCTCGGTCCGGCACTTCGCGCCGAACGCGACGACGTCTTCGACCGTCGAGCCATATTTCCGCTTCAGGCGATCGATGAGCGCGAGCCGCGACTCGATCTCGTCGAGACGGCCGGGCGTGACCTGGAGCCCGTCCTTGTAGTCGCGGAGGAAGTACGCGAGGTCCTCGAGGGGAGCCACGACGCCGTCCCGCGCGCTCCGATGACCCTCGAAGCGCACGTCGATGCCCGACAGCTCTTCGACGCGCCGGTAGACCTGCTTGAGCCGGGCCATGGCGGCAGCCTCGTCCTCGTACAGCAGCGCATAGGCCTCCTCGGCCAGCGTGGCGAGCCGCCCGGCGTTCGCCTGGACCGCCTTCTCTTGCTGAAGGGCCTCCTCCTCGCCAGCGGTGAGGTGTGCCGCCTCGATCTCCTTTGCCTGAAACTCGAGCACTTCGCGGCGGCGCTCCCATTCGCGCCGGTCACGGCGGAGCGTCTCGAGCTCGGCGTCGACCTCGCGCAGGCGAGCGAAGTAGCCCGCGACCTCCGAGGTGACCACCCCGGCGTGTCGGTCGAGGAGCCGGATGTGCGTCTCGGGGTCGAGCAATCCCTGCGGCTCGTGCTGGCCGTGGATCGTGACGAGCCCCGCGCCGAGCTCGCGCAGCAGGCCGATCGGCACCAGGGCGCCGTTCACCGTCGCCTTGCCCTTGCCCGAAGCGTGGATTTCGCGGCGAATGACGAGCTCATCCTCGGCCGGCAGGCCATGCGACTCCAGGAACGGCCGCGCTTCCGGGCGCTCCGCGAGACCCTCGACGAGCGCTTGCTCTTCGCCGCTTCGAATCAGCTCGGGAGTCGCCCGCCGTCCGAGCAAAAGACCCAGCGCGTCGATGAGGATCGACTTCCCCGCACCTGTCTCACCCGTGAGCAGAGTCAGGCCCGAGCCGAGCTCCAGTTCGACTTCGTGGATCAGCGCGATGTTCTTGATTCTAAGCCACTTAATCATCTGAGCGGCCGCGGAACGGAGGATAGCACAGCGTCGGAGCGCGTGTAAATCACGTTCCTTCTTGAAGATCCGGGTTTTTCGTTGACAGCCCCAATCCCTTGTGGCATCTTCAACCGGCAGCGCTATTTAGAGAGGTCACGTGTGCTTTTTGCCTTCCTCCAGGCCCAAGGGACCTTCAGCGGCGGGTTCGACAGTTGGGTCGGCCAGACCGGGCCGGTCGCCAAGGGGGTCCTCGTCCTGCTGGTCCTTTTCTCGCTGCTGTCCTGGTCGATCATCATCTATAAAGGCGCCTCCCTTCGACGCGCGTATTCGCAATCCGAGACGTTCCTGCAGATATTCAGGAGGAGCAGCAAGTTCTCGGAGGTCAACGCGGTTTGTTCGCAGCTCAGGGCCAGTCCGCTGGTCGGCGTGTTCCAAGCCGGCTACCTCGAGGTGAACCAGCAGGTACGGACAGGCCATGCCGACGCGAAGGCCAAGCCCACGGTCCGCAGCCTCGAGGCGCTCACGCGCTCGCTCGTGCGCGCGGCCACGGGGGAGGTCACGCGCCTCGAGCGTCGTGTCACGTTCCTTGCGACCACCGCCAGCGTCACGCCTTTCGTCGGACTGTTCGGCACGGTGTG
>DATFEN010000302.1:0-21432 GCA_035251085.1 Vicinamibacteria bacterium
GCGATGTTGTCGCGGGTCCACTTCTCGGGATGCACGCCGCGCTTGATCGCGGCGTTCTCCGCGGGCAGCCCGAGCGCGTCCCATCCGATCGGGTGCATCACGTTGAAGCCGCGCATGCGCTTGTAGCGCGCCACGACGTCCGTGATGCAGTAGTTGCGGACGTGCCCGACGTGGATCTCTCCCGAGGGGTACGGCAGCATCTCGAGGCAGTAGAACTTGGGACGGCCCGTGTCCTCGTTCACCTCGAACGTCCGAGCCTCGGCCCAGCGCTTCTGCCAGCGCGTCTCGATCGCGTCGAAGGCGTATTCGGTCATAACCCTAGGCAGGCGAAGGAAATGCGATCGTACCACGGGCCGCGAGCCGGGCGTCCTCGGGTCAGCCGAGCGGCCAGTGGCTGGCGAACAACCGACGATAGTGCGTGACGAGGCGATCGCCGAAAGGCGAGCGTTCCGAAAGCTCGGCGGCGGGCTCGCCGCGCAGGCGGCGCATCACCTCGGCGCCCGAAGCGGCGATCCCCTCGAGGTCGTAGCCGCCCTCGAGGGCCACGACGACCTTCCGGGTGCCGGCGGCCTCGAGGCAGGCCGACATCACCGCGCCGAAGCCCGCGGCCGTCACGCGCATGCCCGCGAGCGGATCGTCCACGTGCGGGTCGAAGCCCGCGGAGACGAGCACGAGCTGCGGGTCGAAGCTGCGGCCGATGGGCGCGACGACCTCCGTGTAGAGGGCCGCGTACTCGGCGTCGCCGCAGCCCGCGGGCAGCGCGAGGTTGACCGTGAAGCCCCGGCCGCGGCCCTCCCCCACATCCTGGGGAGCGCCCGTGCCGGGATAGAACGGATACTCGTGGGACGAGACGTAGAGGATCCGGGGGTCTTCCCAGAAGATCGCCTGCGTACCGTTGCCGTGGTGCACGTCGAAGTCCAGGATCAATACGCGGTCGAGGCCCTGGTCCAGGGCGCGGGCCGCTCCGACCGCCACGTTGTTGTACAGGCAGAAGCCCATGGCACGGCCACGCTCGGCGTGATGCCCGGGCGGACGCACGGCGCAGAACGCCCGGTCCAGCCGTCCGTCGAGGACGCGCTCGACGGCGTCGACCACCGCCCCCGCGGCGCGCAGCGCCGCGGCGCAGGATTCGGGTCCCGCCTGCGTGTCCGGATCGAAGCGGACAGTCCGGCCGCGCGTCGCCTCGATCGACTCGACGTGCGCTGGCGTGTGGACGCGCACGAGCTCGTCGCGCGTCGCCTCCCGGGGCTCCAGCAGCTCGAGCAGGTCTTCCTGGCCGCTCTCGGCCAGCCCGCGACGGAAAGCGTCGAGGCGCTGCGGCCGCTCGGGATGGCCCGGGCCGGCGTCGTGCCTTCGGAAGAGCGGGTCGTCGTACAGCCCGACCCGCGGGCTCACGTCAGCATTCCGGATGGTTCACGCCGAACTCGGGCGGGGCCTCGACCACGTGCAGCGCGAGGCCGCCCCGAGCCGTCTCCTTGTACTTGTCCTTCATGTCGGCGCCGGTGTCGCGCATCGTCCTGATGACCTTGTCCAGCGAGACGAAGTGCGTGCCGTCGCCGCGCAGGGCCATGCGCGCCGCGTTGATCGCCTTGACCGAGGCCATCGCGTTGCGCTCGATGCACGGCACCTGCACCAGGCCCCCGATCGGATCGCAGGTCAGGCCCAGGTTGTGCTCCATGGCGATCTCGGCCGCGTTCTCCGCCTGCCCCGGCGTTCCGCCCATGACCTCGGCCAGCGCCCCAGCCGCCATGGAGCACGCCGAGCCCACCTCGCCCTGGCAGCCGACCTCGGCGCCGCTGATCGAGGCGTTCTCCTTGTAGAGCACCCCGATCGCGCCGGCCGTGAGCAGGAAACGGACGACGCCATCGTCGGTGGCGCCCGGTACGAAGCGCGCGTAGTAGTGCAGCACGGCCGGCAGGATCCCCGCCGCGCCGTTGGTCGGAGCCGTCACGATGCGTCCGCCGGCCGCGTTCTCCTCGTTGACCGCGAGGGCATAGAGGTTGACCCAGTCGATCGCCGTGAGCGGGTCGCGCAGCGACGCCTCGGGGCTCGCCACCAGCCGCCGATACAGGTCGGGCGCGCGGCGCTTCACCTTCAACCCGCCCGGGAGGATCCCCTCCTCGCTGCAGCCGCGCCGGACGCACTCCTGCATCACGTCCCAGATGCGCAGCAGGCCCGCCCGCACCTCGGGCTCGGCCCGCAGCACCATCTCGTTGGCCAGCATCAGGTCGCTGATGCGTAGCCCATGGGCCCGACACAGGTCGAGCAGCCCGTCGCCGGTGTGGAACGGGTAGGGCACAGCGGGGCCGCCGTCCTGGGCGGACGCACCCCCGCTCGCCATGGACTCGTCCACCACGAAGCCGCCCCCGACGGAGTAGTAGACCCGCGCGCGAATCGGCTGGCCGGCCGTATCCAGAGCCGTGAAGCGCAGGGCGTTCGCATGGAAGGGCAGGCTCTGGCGCAGGAAGAGCAGGTGATCGGCGTCCCTCCACGCGATCTCGCACCGGCCGAGCAGCGCGAGGCGACCGCTGGAGCGGACGCGCGCCACCAGGTCCGGGATCGCCGCGACGTCGACCCCCTCGGGAGTCTCGCCCAGGAGCCCGAGGATCACGGCCTTGTCGCTGCCGTGGCCGCGCCCGGTCGCGCCGAGGCTGCCGTAGAGCTCGACCTTCACCGTCGCAACGGCCTCGAGCGCACCGTCGGAGACGAGGCCCTGCGCGAACATCCGCGCCGCCTTCATCGGCCCGACGGTGTGCGAGCTCGAGGGACCGATGCCGATCTTGAAGAGATCGAAGACCGAGATCACGGCTCCATTATGAACGGGCGAACCTACACCGGCCAACAAGACCACAGAGGGCACAGAGATGGCCCAAGCCGGCTCGAGTTCGCAGAGTCAGGATGTTTCGTGTCCTTCCAAACACTTCTCTCCTCTGCGTTCTCTCCGTTTCTCTCTGTGTCCTCGGTGGTCGTCCTGGCCGTGGTTGGACAGTCCGCGACTACAGGTCGTCGTACCTCGGCCCCCCACCACCCTCCGGCGTCACCCACGTGATGATCTGGTAGGGATCCATGACGTCGCACGTCTTGCAGTGGACGCAGTTGGAGAAGTTGATCTGGAGGCGCAGCGCCTTCGGGTCTTCCGTCCTCGGCACCATCTCGTAGACGGCCGCCGGGCAGAACTTCTCGCAAGGGTTGCCGTACTCCTCGCGGCACCGGGTCGCGCAGACGTTGGTGTCGGCCACGTGCAGGTGCGTCGGCTGGTCCTCCTCGTGCTTGGTGCCCGAGTGGTAGACGTCCGTGAGCCTGTCGAACGTGAGCTGGCCGTCCGTCCTCTTCCGCTCGAAGCTCTCGCGGCTGGTCCCGCTCCCGTGATGGTCCGCGAGCGTGTGGATCTCCGCGTAGCCCTTCGACGGGCTCATGGGATCGACGAGGCCCCGGCCGCCCGTGAACATCTGCAGCCCGCTGTTCACGAGGCCCAGCCACAGCCCGTGCTTGAAGCCCTGGTGGAAGTTCCGCACCCTCCAAAGCTCGGACTTCACGTAGGACCCGCTCACCTTGTCCTCGAAGGCCTTCAGCTTCGCGGCCGAAGTGTCGTCGGCCGCGAGCGCCTCGAGCGCGGTCTCTGCCGCCAGCATCCCGGTCTTCAAGGCCAGGTGGATGCCCTTGAGGCGCATCGCGTTCAGGAAGCCCGCGGCCTCGCCCACGACCAGCACGCCGTCCGCGTAGGTGCGTGGGATCGAGTAGAACCCGCCTTCTGTGATCGTCCGCGCGCCGTAGCGGATCAGCTTGCCGCCTTCGAGCAGCGACCGGACGAGCGGGTGCTCCTTCATCTTCTGGAATAGGCCGTGCGGGTCGAGGAACGGGTCTCGGTAGTCGAGGCCGACAACGAGGCCCAGGGAGATCCGCTCCTCGGTGAACCCGTAGATGAAGCCGCCGCCGAAGGTCCGGTTGTCGAGCGGGTAGCCCATCGTGTGGATCACCGCGCCTTTCTTCAGGCGCCCCTTCGGTACCTCCCACAGCTCCTTGACCCCGATCGTGTAGACCTGCGGGAACCGGCCATCGTCCAACCTGAGCCGTGGCACGAGCTGCTTCGTGAGGCTTCCGCGCGCGCCCTCCGCCAGGATCGTGACTTTCGCCCGGAGGTCGACCCCCGCCTCGTAGTTGCCCTTCTTCTTCCCGTGCTTGTCGATGCCTTTGTCCCCCGTCCGTACACCGACCACCCGGTCGCCTTCGTACAGCAGCTCCGCGCCGGGGAAGCCGGCCAGCACGTCGACGCCGCGTGCCTCGGCCTGGGTGGCGAGCCATTTCACGAGCTGGTTCAGGCTGATGACGTAGTTCCCGTGGTTCTGCAGGGGCGGCGGGACGATCGGCAGACGCAGCTTGCCGTTCGCCGTCAGCATGTAGACGTGGTCTTCGGTCACCTGCGTCGTGACCGGCGCCCCCTTGTCGGCGAAGTCGGGGATCAGCTCCCGGAGCGAGATCGGATCGAGGATGGCTCCCGAGAGGCTGTGGGCGCCTGGCTCGAGGCCCTTCTCGATGACCATCACGGATGCGTCGAGCTTCCTCGCGGAGGCCTCGTTGTGCGCGTCGAGGAGATCCTTGAAGCGGATCGCGGCGGCCAGCCCGGCGGGCCCGCCCCCGACGATCAGGACGTCGGTCTCGAGAACCTCCCGGTCGGCCACGGTCTCAGTGCTTGGCCGCGAAGTACGCCTTCGCCGCCTCCGTCAGCTTCGGCAGCACCTGGAACAGGTCGCCGACGATCCCATAGTTCGCGACCTTGAAGATCGGTGCGTCGGCATCCTTGTTGATCGCGACGATGACCTTCGAGGACGACATCCCGGCCAGGTGCTGGATCGCGCCCGAGATGCCACAGGCGATGTAGAGCTGTGGCGAGACCGTCTTGCCGGTCTGGCCCACCTGCATCTGATGGTCGACCCAGCCCGCGTCCACGACCGCACGCGACGCGCCCACGGCGGCCCGGAAGGCCTCGCCCAGCGACGCCACCAGATGGAAGTTCTCGGGCCCCTGCAGGCCGCGGCCGCCCGAGACGATGACCTGGGCCTCCGTCAGCTCGAGCTTGCCCTCCGCTGCAGCCTTGATCTGCGTGACCCTGGCGCGGGCCGCGTCGTCGACGGTCTCCTCGACCATCGTCGCGGTGTGGGACGCGTCCGCGGGCGCGAGCGGGAAGACGTTCGTCCGCAGCGTCGCCATCTGCGGATCGCCCTCCCAGCGAATCGTCGCGTACGCCTTGCCGGCGTACATGGGCCGGCGCGCTTCGAGGCGGCCGTCCTTGACGCTCAGCGCCACGCAGTCCGACACGAGGCCGGCCCCTACCCTGGCGGCGACGCGCGGCGCGAGGTCCTTCCCCATCGCGGTGAACGGGATCAACACGGCCCAGGGCTTCGAAGCCTCCACCACCTGCGCGAGCGCGCGCGCGTAGGGCTCGGTCGCATACGCGGCAAGCCCCGGCGCGTCGAAGGCATGCACCTTGTCGGCGCCATGGGTCCCCAGCTCGGCCGTCAGTCCCGAGATGCCGCTGCCGATGACGACGCTGGCGACCGAGCCCCCGCTCGCAGTGGCGAGCCGGCGCGCCTCGGAGAGCGCCTCCAGCGAGGAGCGACGCAGCTTGCCGTCCCGCACCTCCGCGAACGTCAGGATGAGTCCGGCCATGTTCAGATCACCTTCGCTTCTTCGTGGAGGAGCCGCAGCAGCTCCTTGGCCTGCGCCTCGGGGTCTCCCTCGATGATCCGAACTGCCGGGCGCGCCGGCGGCAGCTCCATCGCGACCACGCGGGTCCGAGGAGCCAGCGCCGCCCCATCCAGGCCGAGGGCCGCCGCGTCCTTGACGTCGATCGGCTTCTTCTTGGCGGCCATGATGCCCTTGAGGTTCGCGTAGCGCGGCTCGTTCAGGCCCTTCTGGGCCGAGACCACCGCAGGCAGGCTCGTCTCCCACACCTCCCGCGCTCCCTCGATCTCGCGCTCGACCACCGCACGGCCGTCCTGGATCTCCACCTTGACCGCCATCGTCACCTGCGGCACGTCGAGCAGCTCCGCGAGCAGCGCAGGGACCTGGCCGTTGTCGCCCCCGACACCCTGCTGGCCGGTGAGCACGAGATCGATGTTCCCGACCGCCTTGATGGCGGCAGCCAGCGCCCGCGCCGTTCCGAGCGTGTCGGTCGCTTCGAACGACGCGTCCTTCAGGTGCACCGCGGAATCGGCGCCCATCGCCAGGCCGTTTCGCAGCGCGGCCTGGGCTCGGTCCGGGCCGAGGGACACGAGCACGACCTCGCCTCCCTTGGCTTCCTTGATCCGCAGCGCCTCCTCGACCGCAAACTCGTCGTAGGGGGATACGATCCAGTTGACCCCTTCCTCCTCGATGCCCGTTCCCGACGCGCGGATCTTCACCCGCGTCTCGGTGTCCGGGACCTGCTTCACGCAGACGATGATCTTCATCGGACTCCTGAAAGCGAACCCTGTCCAGAGACCACGGCCGTCGTAACGTCAGCCGTCGAAGCGCTTGAAGAGCAGCGCGCCGTTCGTCCCCCCGAAGCCGAAGGAGTTGCTGAGCACATGACGCAACGTCGCCTTGCGCGCCTGGTTGGGTACCGTGTCGAGGTCGCACTCCGGGTCCGGGTTGTCCTGGTTGATGGTCGGCGGAAGGATCTGGTCGCGCAGCGCCAGCACCGTGATGGCCGCCTCCAGGCCACCCGCCGCGCCGAGCAGGTGGCCGGTCATCGACTTGGTCGAGCTGATGGCCAGCTTGCGGGCGTGGTCGCCGAACACCGCCTTGATGGCCTTCACCTCCTGCGGATCGCCGACCGGCGTCGACGTGCCGTGGCAGTTGATGTAGTCCACCGCCGACGGCTCGACGCCAGCGTCTTTCAACGTGCGCCGCATGACGCGGATGGCTCCGTCCCCGTCCTCGCACGGTGCGGTGATGTGATAGGCGTCGCCCGACATGCCATAGCCCAGCACCTCGCAGTAGATCCTCGCGCCCCGCCGGCGCGCCTGCTCCAGCTCCTCGAGGACGACGATCCCCGCACCCTCGCCGATCACGAAACCGTCGCGGTCCTTGTCGAAGGGCCGTGAGGCCCTCGCGGGTTCGTCGTTGCGCGTGGAGAGCGCCCGCATGGCCGCGAAGCCGCCCACCGCCAACGGAGTGATGGCCGCCTCGCTGCCGCCGGCGATCATCACGTCGGCGTCGCCGCGCTGGACCAGACGGAAGGAGTCGCCGATCGAGTGGGCGCTCGTGGTGCAGGCCGTGGCGGTGCACGAGTTGGGGCCCTTGGCTCCGGTCCGGATCGACACCCAGCCCGAGGCGAGGTTGGCGATCGCCGCCGGGATGAAGAACGGGCTGATCTTGCGCGGCCCGCCCTTGAGCAGGGCCTCGTGCTCCCGCTCGATCGTGGCGAAGCCGCCGATCCCGCTGCCGATGTAGACGCCCACCGATTCTGCGTTCGAGGCGTCGACGACGAGGCTCGCATCCTTGACGGCCATGTCGGAAGCGGCGACCGCGAACTGGATGAAGCGGTCCGCCTTCTTGACGTCCTTCTTCTCCAGCCAACGGAGCGGGTCGAAGCCCTTCACTTCGGCGGCGATGCGCGCCGCGTGCTTCGAGGCGTCGAAGAGCGTGATGGGACCGACGCCGGATTGGCCGGCGAGCAGCCCCTTCCATGTGCTCTCGGTGTCCATGCCGAGCGGGGACACCATCCCCAGCCCGGTCACGACGACCCTGCGTGTAGCCGACAAGTTACTTCTTGGGCCCGTGCTTCTCGATGTAGTCGACGGCTTCCTTGACCTTGGTGATCTTCTCGGCGTCCTCGTCGGGGATCTCGATCCCGAACTCCTCTTCGAGCGCCATCACCAGCTCCACGGTGTCCAGGCTGTCGGCGCCCAGGTCGTCGACGAACGACGCTTCGGGGGTCACGAGCTCTTCTTCGACACCGAGCTGGTCCACGATGATCTTCTTGACGCGATCGGCAACAGGCTCCATCAGGCTCCTCCGGGGAGCCCCACGCTCCCCCTCAGGTTGGTCAATTCCACGTCCGCTCGGCCATTCTACATGTGGAAGCCGCCGTCCACGGACAGCACCTGGCCGGTGACGTAGGCGGCGGCATCCGACAGAAGGAAGACCACCGCTCCCGCCACGTCCTCGGGACGTCCGATCCGGCCCATCGGGATCGCGGCCGTCACTGCCTCCCGCGCCTTCTCCGACATGGCGGCGGTCATGTCGGTCTCGATGAACCCGGGCGCCACGGCGTTGACGGTGATCCCGCGCGTTGCGACCTCGCGGGCCACGGCCTTCGTGAAGCCTATGACTCCTGCCTTGCTCGCCGCGTAGTTCGCCTGGCCGGGGTTGCCCGTCAGGCCCACGACGGAGGTGATGCTCACGATGCGACCGTAGCGAGCCTTGAGCATGGGCTTGAGCGCCGCCTGCGTGCAATGGAACGCTCCGGTGAGGTTCGTCGCGATCACCTCGTTCCACTGCTCCGGCTTCATGCGGAGCAGCAGCGTGTCGCGCGTGATGCCGGCGTTGTTCACGAGGTGGTCGATCCGCCCATGCTCGGACACGACCCTGTCGAAGGCGGCGGCGACTCCCTCGCGGGACGCGATGTCGAGCGGGAGCGCCGCAGCCTTGCCTCCCGCGGCCGCCGCCTCCTCGACGGCTTCCTTGAGCCTCGACTCGTCTCGGGCGGCGAGCAGGACCGTGGCACCCTCTGCAGCCAGCGCCTTCGCCAGGGCACGGCCGATGCCGCGGGATGCGCCGGTGACGATGGAGACACGCCCCGCGAGCGCGCTCATCAGGCCTCGCTCCGTACGCCTTCGAGGGCCGCCGCCGTCCTCTCGAGCGAGTCCCGGTCCTCCACGTTGAGCACCCGCGCGCCCTTCGCGATCTTCTTCACGAGGCCCGAGAGCACGGAGCCGGGGCCCACCTCGACGAACGTGTCGAACCCGTCGCGGGCCATCTGTTCGACGAGGTCCTGCCAGAGCACCGCCCCCACGACCTGGCGCAGCAGGCCGTCCCGACAGTCCTCCGCGGCCTGGACGGCCTTCGCGTCCACGTTGTTGTAGAGCGGGACGACGGGATCGGCGAAGGCGACGGCGCGCAGGTCCGGCTCGAGGCGCACTCGCGCCGGCTCCATGAGCGCGCAATGGAAGGGTGCTGAAACGGGGAGGGGTACCGCGCGCTTCGCGCCGCGTGCCTTGCACGCCTCGCTCGCGCGCCCGACCGCAGCGCTGTGCCCCGCGATCACGATCTGCCCGGGCGAGTTGATGTTGGCGGGAGCGACCACTTCGCCCTGCGCCGCCTCTTCGCAGGCGGCCCGGACGCCGGCGACATCGAGACCGAGTACGGCCGCCATCGCGCCCTGCCCGACCGGGACGGCCTCCTGCATGTACTGCCCGCGCTTGCGCACGGCACGCACGGCGTCGTCGAGCGACAGCGTGCCGGCCGCCACGAGCGCCGAGTATTCTCCGAGGCTGTGGCCGGCGACGCCGTCGAAGCGAATGCCCCGCGCCATGAGCGGCTGGAA
Source organism: Vicinamibacteria bacterium (assembly GCA_035251085.1). Classification (GTDB taxonomy): domain Bacteria; phylum Acidobacteriota; class Vicinamibacteria; order Fen-336; family Fen-336; genus DATFEN01. Next base: position 9,530 of record DATFEN010000302.1, read on the forward strand.
GGCGGCGACGCTCGCGGCCAGGATGGCCGGCTGCGTGTTGGCCGTGAGCTGCAGATCGTCCGCGGGGCCCTCGAAGCACAGCTTCGAGATCGAAAAGCCGAGAGCGGCGTCCGCCCCTTCGAACACCGCCCGGCTCTCCTGAAAGGCCTCGTAGAGGGCCCGGCCCATGCCGACCTTCTGGGAGCCCTGCCCAGGGAACACGAAGGCGGTCGTCATGCGCTCCCGGCCTTGGGGGCCGCGGTCTCGCGCTGCGCGAGCGCCTTCACCTCCGCCTCGATCCGGGCGTTGACCCCGCTCGTGAAGAACTCCGCCGCCGCCCGGATGCCCTGGCGGATGGCGGTCGCGTCGGAGCGGCCGTGGCCGATCACGCAGCAGCCCTGCACGCCGAGCAGCGGCGCGCCTCCGTACTCGGAGGGGTCGGTCTTGTGCTGGACCGCGCGGAACGCGCCCCGCGCGAGCCAGGCGCCCAGCTTGCGCAGCGGGGTGCGCGTGATCTCCTCCTTGATCAGGTGGAACATCGATTCGGCGAGGCTCTCGCTGGCCTTGAGCACGACGTTGCCGGTGAAGCCGTCCATCACGATCACGTCCACCTTGCCGTTGAAGACCTCGTGGCCCTCCACGTTGCCCACGAAGTTGAGGCTCGAGCCCTTCAGGACCTCGTGGACCTCCTTGACGAGCTCGTTGCCCTTGGTGGCCTCGACGCCCATGCTCATGAGACCCACGCGCGGGTTGGCGGTGTGGAGCACCGCCCGCGTGTAGATCTTCCCCATGATCGCGAACTCCTCGAGGTGACGCGCCTTGCAGGTCGCGTTGGCGCCGACGTCGAGGAGCACGGTGAAGCCGGAGACGTTGGGGACGATCGCAGCCAGGGCGGGGCGATCCACCTCCTCCAGGGTTCCGAGCACGACCTTGGCGATCGTCCAGCAGGCCGCAGTGTTCCCGGCGGAGAAGAACGCGTCGGCTCGCCCGTCGCGCAGCTGCTCGACTGCGACCTGGATCGAGGAGCGCTTCTTGAGCGTCGCCCGGGTGACCGGCTCGGCCATGCCGACCGCGTCGGGCGCGTCCACCAGCTCCACGCCGAGCGACTCGCCGCCCGCCCGACGCAGCTCCTCGCGGACGATCGCCTGCGGGCCCACCAGCAGGACGCGGAGCCCGAGCTCGCGGACGGCCTGGACGGCGCCCTCCACGACGACGCGCGGGCCATGGTCGCCGCCCAGGGCGTCCACGGCCACGCGGGTCGGCTGGGACTCTGGACTCAGGCTTCCTCGACGCCGATCGCCGGCTTGCCCTTGTAGTAGCCGCAGTGCGGGCAGACGCGGTGGGGCAGCTTGGGCTCGTGGCAGTTCGGGCACAGGCTGAGCCCGGGGCTCTTCAAGTGGTCGTGAGCCCGGCGGCTGTCGCGGCGGGCCTTGGAATGGCGCCTCTTCGGATTCGGCATGGTTCTCCTGGATTCTCCTTACGCGTTTCCCTTTTCGCGGAGCTTCGCGAAGGGAGAGACGTGCTCGTCGGGGAGCGCGCAGCCGCAGTCATTCTGGTTGCGGTTCGTGCCGCACACGGGGCAGAGGCCGCGGCAGTCCTCACGGCACAGGCGCTTCATCGGAAGCGCCAGGAAGAGCTGCTCGCGCAGCGCTTCGCCCAGGTCGATGCGGCCCGCCGTGTAATACGCCACGACCAGCTCGCGATCGCCGAGCTCCACGTTCTCCTCTTCCTCCTGTCGCGCGATCCGTGGCAGGTAGAAGAGGTCGAGTGGTTGCTCCACCGGGAACTCGAAGCGCTCGAGGCACCGCGAGCAGTCGACGCCGAGCCGGGCCGACAGGCGCCCGCGCACGTGCACCGACTGGTCCTCGCCCTTCTCCACGAGGGCGCTGACGCGGCCGCCGGGCGCGAGATGGAAGCTGTCCTCTCCGTCGAGATGGACCTCCCCCATCTCCAGGGCGGAATCGACGGGGAGCCCATCCTCGGGGATCTTGGAGACGTCTAGGACCAGCATTTCGCGAGCGCTCAAACCGTCAATTCTACCCATTCCCCTTGATTCGTCAAGGGTTTACGCGACTTCGGAGAGGAACGACGCGCCCGCAGGCAAGGCCCCCAGCCCGAAGTTCTCGGAAAGGGTGGCGCCCAGGTCCGCGAAGCTCGTCCGGTGGCCGAGGTCCAGGCCCTGCCTCACCCGGGTGCCACGGACCAGCAGCGGCACGTTCTCCCGAGTGTGGTCGGTCGAGACGTCGGCGGGGTCGCACCCGTGGTCGGCCGTCAGCAGGAACACGTCGTCGGGCCCCATCCTCGAGAAGATCTCGGGCAGGCGGCGGTCGAGCGCCTCGAGGTTCGCAGCGAAGCCGGGCACATCGTTGCGGTGGCCGTAGAGCGTGTCGAAGTCGACGAGGTTCGTGAAGATCAGCCCGCGCGCGATACGGTCCATGGCGGCCAGGGTCTCGTCGATCCCGTGGCCGTCGGACTTCGTGTGCACCGCGCCCGTGATGCCCCGACCCGTGAAGATGTCCTCGATCTTGCCGACGCCAAACACCGGCCAGCCGTCGCGAGCCAGCCGATCCAGCAGCGTATCGCCGGCCGGCGGGACCGGAAAGTCACGGCGGTTCGGCGTGCGCTTGAAATCCGCAGCGCTGCGCCCCACGAACGGCCGCGCGATGACGCGACACACGCCGAACTGCTCACATGCGATCGTGTAGCCGATGCGGCAGATGGTGTAGAGCTCCTCCGGCGGGATGAGCTCCTCGTGGGCGGCGACCTGGAACACGCTGTCGCCCGACGTGTACAGGATCGGCGACCCGGTTCGCAGGTGCTCCTCCCCCAGCTCCTTCAGGATCTCCGTCCCGCTCGCTGACTTGTTGCCGAGCACCTTTCGCCCGATGCGCTCCTCGAAGGGCCTCACGATCTCCGGCGGGAACCCATCGGGATAGGTCTTGAAGGCGCTGGGCGTCAGCAGCCCCATCATCTCCCAGTGCCCCGTGGCGGTGTCCTTGCCCGCACTCCGCTCGGCCATCTTGCCGAAGGCTCCGTCGGTTCGCGCGCAGCGCGCCCCCGCGAAGCTGGGCGTCAGGTTCCCAAGCCCGAGGGCCGTCAGGTTCGGGATCTCGACGCGACGCGATGCCAGGACGTGGCCGAGGGTATCGCTACCCTCGTCGCCGAAGGCCGCGGCATCGGGCGCCTCTCCCACGCCGAGCCCGTCGCACACCACCACGATCGCGCGTCCGAACGGGCCCGGCGCGCTCAAGTGCGCGCCTCGAGCCAGGCCTCGATCCCCCGCTGCGCCTCGGCCGCCGTGGCAAACCACTCCGCGTCCACCTGGTGCCGGAACCAGGTCCGCTGCCGCTTCGCGTACTGCATGGTCGCGGTGACCATATCACGCCGGGCGTCCACGAGATCCATGTCGCCGCGGACCACCGCCACGGCTTGGCGATAGCCGACGGAACGCAGCGGCCGAAGCTCCGGCGGAAACCGCGCCAGCAAGACGCGCGCTTCCTCGAGCAGACCTCCGTCGAGCATCGCCTGTGTCCGCGCTTCGACGCGCCGGCGCAGCACGGCCCGATCGAGGTCTAGGCCGAACACGCCGATCCTGAACCCCGTGAGCGCGTCGCCCGCGGCGCCGTGGTGGCGCGAGATCGGCTGGCGCGTGGCGGCGAACACCTCGAGGGCACGCACGGAGCGGACCAGGTCGTTCGGATCGATCCTCGACGCGGCGGCCGGATCCACGCGGGCCAGCCAGCGATGGATGCGTGCGCGGCCGAAGCGAGCGGCCATGCTGTCGACCCGCGCGCGAAAAGCTGCGTTGCGTGACGGACCCGCGAACAGGCCCGTCAGCAAGGCGCGCAAATAGAGTCCCGTGCCGCCTACCACGATCGGAAGGCGCTTTCGGGCCGCGACCTCGCGCAGCACGGCGCGCGCCATGTGCGCGTACGCGGCGGCGGAGAAGTCGGAGTCCGGCTCGGCCACGTCGATCAGGTGGTGCGGGACGAGCGCGCGCTCCGCCCGCGTAGGCTTGGCGCTCCCGATGTCGAGGCCTCGGTAGACCTGCAGGCTGTCGCACGAGATGATCTCGCCGCCCAGGGCCTGGGCGAGCTCCACCGCCAGGGCGCTCTTCCCCGACGCCGTCGGGCCGACGACCGCGATCAGCGCAGGCTGAGCAGCCGCCACGCCACGAACAGGATCGCGAGGAAGAGGAGGATCGCGGCCCCCCGGATCTGGCCTCGCGTTGGTTCCGTCACGCTACCGCTGGCCACGACAACCACCGAGTGCACAGAGAGACGACGGAGAGAACACAGAGAAGGGATGATTCACGCAGACCCAACATTCTCTGTGATCTCTCCGGGGCCTCTCTGTGTCCTCCGTGGTCGTCTTGACCCGCGTCGCGACGGTCAGCGCTCGCGCAGCGCCTTGATGATCGCCGCCTCGTGCTCGGCGCCGAGGGTGCGCTTCACGGCCAGGAGCTCGGCGTAGAGCAGCTCGTTGAGGCCGTCCACGAGCAGGCTGCGCCGCTGGTCCTCGGGAAAGCGGTTGAGGTTCTTCTCGAGCACTCCACCATCCAGGGAGCCGTCTTTCTGGAGCCTGACGCTTCCGAACACGTCCTTGCGGGTCTCCCGCAGACCGCCGAGGTACTTTTCGAGGACGTTCTCCGCGATCGGACCCACCTCGCGGACCATGTACCGAAAGATGTACGCGTACATCTGGTTGAAGCTCGACAGGACGGAGTGCACGGAGTCCTCGGGGATGAAGTCCTGATCGAGCGCGTGGACCTTCTTCCCCTTCGCGCGCAGGACGCCGGCGCACTGAAGTGCGTACAGGACCTTCAAGGTCTCGTTGTCGCCGATCTCGCTCTCGCGACAGACCTCGAGGACGCTGCGTTCGCTGTCGACGAGGTTCAGGACGTGCGCCTCGTAGGGCTCGATGGGCAGCTGGCCGTCGCGGGCGACGCGCTCGAGCAGGACGTCGCTCTTCGGATAGCGGGCCTGGACCGGCCCGTTCGCGTCGATGCGGCGGATTCCGGCGAGGATGAGGTCGACGATGTCCACGTCGACCGTGATGCGCTCCTTCTCCGGGAGGCTCGACTCCTCGAAATGGAACTGCCCGTCCTCCCACTGGAACACGCTGAAGACGATCTCGCGGACCTGGAACTGGATGCCCTCCCAGAGGTCCTTCGGCGAGAGCGCGCCCAGCTCGACGAGAGCCTTCCCCTGCCGCTTCCCCCTCGAGATGGCGCGGATCGAGAGGTCATACTCCTCGACCGTGATCTTGCCCTCGCGGATCAGGATCTCGCCCAGCCGATCGTTGGGAAGGTTGCTCGACGCGAACACGACGCGGCCCTGCTTGACGTAGAGCGCCTTCCGCGCGCCGCCGGCTACGAGCGTCAGTACGCCCGTGGACGAAGACGCCCTGAGCCACTGGAGGATCTCCGGCAGCGGAAGCTGCGCAAGCTGCCCCTTGAGTCCACCGGGGACTGCGAATACCTCGAACGCCTTCGGCAGCGTCGTGGCCATGGATCTCTAGATCGGCGAGGATTTTAGCAGGATTCTCGCCGACGTGAGAAGACGCACTGAAGCCGTCAGTACGCCTTCGTGATCTCCACGCCGGAATAGTAATGGCGCACGATCTTCTCGTAGGTCGCCCCGGCTTGGGCCATGCCGTAGGCGCCCACCTGGCACAGTCCGACGCCGTGGCCCCAACCCTTGCCCGTGAAGACGAAGCGCGCCACGCCGCCCTTGGCATCGCGCTCGCGATCGACGACGAACAGGTTCTCGCGCAGGCCCAGCGCCCATCGGATCTTGAGGCCCTTGAGCGGCAGCTCGCCCGTCGAGCCTCGCACGGCCAGCTCCACGACACGGCCCGACACTCCTGTGCGCCGCACCTCGACGTCGCTGACGCGTCCGACGGCGCCGTAGCGCGCGACGGCTCTTTCCAGCTCGGTGGGCGTGAGTCGGACCTCCCATCGGTAATACCGCGAGCTGCGATCGGCGGCCGCACCCAGACGGCTCTGCTCCGCCTCGAGGAACACGACCCGCCCGTCCTTCTCCACGAGGCTCACCTTGTCTCCGCCCACGAGCGACAGCTCGGAGACCGCGGCGCGGCTGCCGTCCAAGGAGCGGAACAGCCGCACCGCTGGATCGACGCGGTGCGACTCGGTCGCGCCCTCCTGCTGTCGCAGGCGCAGCTCGTCCGCTCCGGCCGCATCCACCTCGGCGCGCAGTAGCCCTGGCGCGCCCGCCTTTTCGGCCACGCGAGCGAGCGCCCGAAGGGCGGCGATCCGCGAGACGGACTCGTCTCCACGCAGCGTGTTGTCCGAGAACGGCGAGATCACGCCTTCCTGGACCAGCACCGCCGCCGACAGGCGCTCGCCCGCCGTCTTGAGCGTCGCTGCGTCCTCGACGCGGAGCAGGAAGTCCTCGTCCTCGGGGGCAAGCAGGCGGCGACCGCGTTCATCCCAGCACAGCGAGTCGACCAGATGCTCGAAGAAAGACGCACGCCGCGTCAACGGCGCCGCCGCCGTGCTGTCGCAGCCCTTCCGGCGCAGCGACTCGACCAGCCTCGCCGTCCAGTCGCGCAGCTCGCCTTCGCCGGCGCTGCCCTTCACCCCCGCGGTCGCATAGGTCTTCTCGTCCACCACTCCGAGAGCAACGAGCAGAGCGACGTCGCGGCCCAGCCCCTCCTCGTCGCCGAGCACCTTCGTCGGCGCACGCGTCTGGATCGCGCCCGACGCCTTGCGCTCGGGCGCGCAGATCACGCCCTTCAGGTAGGGCTCGTCCTCGCCCTCGAACATGTTCGCGCCGTCCTCGGTGTGCCCTCCGCAGGTCGAGGTGTACAGCGCGTCGATCGGCGCGTCGTGCCACCGCGCCACGAGCCCTCGCGTCTCCTCCACGGCGCGGTCCGAGAGCGGGTTCTCCGTGGACTTGCCGCGGTAGACCTGGCAGGCCGGCGTCGCGCACAGGTCGTACCCCTTGGCCTGGAACTGGCCGCGGTTGCGGATCGCATAGGTGCGGGCAGCAATCGCCTGCGCCTTCAGGGCTTCGATCTGCGGATACGCAACCGGCGACAGCTCGTTGGGAACCACTCCCTTCAAGTAGTCCTCCAGATGAAGGACGTTGACGACGGTCAGCGCCCCCCCCTCGCCCGGGCGAATCTCCAGGAAGCCGCGATACGGCACGGAATCCACCGTGACGGCCTCTCCCGCCCGCGCCGGCACCACGCTCGCCAGCTCCATCTCCTCACGGCTCTCGAGCAGCAGGACGCCCGCCCCCGGCGTCCCTCGCGCTTCTTCCACGACCCACGCGCCCGGGAAGCCGTTCGCGCCGAGCCGCCGCGCCAGGCCGCTGGCATCGTCGCGCGTCTCGTAGGTCCCGGCTCGGACCTGGAAGGTCCGCGTCGCCTCGTTCCAGGCTACCGTTGCCGCTTCGTTCGTCACCGTGCGCGCACGGTCCGCGAAGTCGCGAGCCATGCGCTCGTCGGCAAGGCTCGCGACCTGGACGCGGAAGAGGTGCGCCGTCGCGAGCTCGGAGCCGCTGCGGCGAAAGGTCGCGACGGGAACCTCGACGCGCCGGGGCGCCGCCGCCGCCGCCGTCCGAACGTAGACCCGAATCCCTGACTCCGCGCCGATCGACACGCGGGAAGCGTCCGTGACGACCGCGACGCGCATGACCGGCTGCGCCAGCTCGAACTCGGGCGTGACCGGGATCGCGCCGGCCGTCGACGTGGGACGCGCGGGCACCGTCCGGCAGCTGACGGCCAGCGCAAGCGCCGCCGCGACCGCGGCGACGAGGGTCGCTGCGGGCCGGTCCTTCCAGCGGAGGCCCCTCACGAGTCGGAGGGGCCTTCGTTGTAGAAGAAACTGACCCCCATCGTCACCGTGTTCGGGCCGAAATCGCTGGGCAGCGGGAGCAGTTGGCTGCCCAGAAGCGCGTTCTGCGCGGCGCGGTCGAAGGCGGGCGTTCCCGCCGACTTGAGGATCCTGAGGCCGGACATCTTGCCGGCTCGGTCGACGGTGAACTCGATGTCCACGTGGCCGCGCAAGCCCATTCGCGCAGGCTGCGGCACGAACCAGTTCCGGTACACCTCGTTCTTGAAGTGGTTGATCCAGGCCGTGAAATCGGCGCCTTGCGGGTCGAAGAAGAGCGGCCCCATCTGCTGGCCGGTTCCGGACTCCAGGCCCAGCGAACCCTGGGTTTCGAGGCGCTTCTCCAGGTTGCGGAGCGAATCGGCGATCACGCGTCGGTCGGAGCCGGGCTTGCCGCGCTCACCCTCGGCGCCCTTCGGAAGCTCTCCGATGCCAGGCGGCAGCTTCAGGCCAGGGGTTCCAGGGTTCGTCACGCCAGCGGCGCGCCCCGGATCCGGGGTCGCTGACGGAGGCGGCGCCGGCGTGGACGCTTGTGGAACCGCGTCGGGCCGGCCCTTGGCGACGCGGGTCAGATCGTCCTCCCGACGCAGGATCAGCGGACCCTTCTGCCGAGCCTCCACGGGCGGGCCGATGCTGATGCGGTCTTTGGGTCGGGGCTGGGGCGGCGGAGTCGGCGCCGGCGCGGAACGCTCAGCGCGCGGAGGGATGGGAGCCAGTTGCCGGAGCACGGCGGGCGGAGGCAGGAAGACCCGCTGAGCGACCCGGGCGGTCTCCGGGGCCTCGGGAGCGGTCTTCGGCGCGGCGGCCGGCCGGCTGGCAAGCACCATGATGATTCCGAGGTGTACCAGGGCGGAGATCAGGAAGCCCTGGCGAGTATCGATGCGCTCCACTACCGGTCCACCTCGGGGGACCAGAGCCGCGTAGCATAGCATATGCCCGCGCGGCGTGTCTCACATACACCCTAGCACTAGGGCCCCCGTTCCGGAAGGCCCAAGATATAGGATGGACGGGCCTTCCTACGGCGACGAAGTCATGCTCGCCAGCACGGCTTGCGCGAGAGCGAGGGCTCTCCTGCCATCCATCCCGGTGACGGCAGGTGAAGTGCGGTCCCGGACAGCCTGGACGAAGGCCAGGAGCTGGCGCTGGAGGGGCTCCTCGTTCGGGGCGGCGGTCCGTTCGACAGAGATGTCCGGGCTCCCGGAGGCGGTCGTCAGCCGGTAGACCTGCGCCTCCCGCGCGGAGAAGTCGACCGAGATGTAGGTCCGTGGGAAGAAGACGCGGAACTTCCGCACCTTCTCCGCCGAAACCCGGCTGGCGGTCAGGTTGGCGATCAGCCCCGAGCGGAACCGCAGCCGCACGTTGGCGATGTCCACGCGTGGCGTGAGAACGGGCACGCCGACCGCATCCACTTGCACGGGCTCGGATCCGTCCAGCGCCAGGACGATGTCGAGGTCATGGATCATCAGGTCGAGCACCACGTCGATGTCCAGGCTTCGCGGTGAGAAGGAGCCGAGGCGGTGGACTTCGATGAAGCGTGGCTCGCGGGTCGCGGCGCGCAGCACATCCATCGCCGGGTTGAAGCGCTCGATGTGGCCGACCTGGAGGATCGCCTTCCGCTCGGCCGCCAGCCGGATCAGGTCGTCGGCCTCGTCGAGCGTGGTCGTGATCGGCTTCTCCACGAGGACGTCCCGGCCCGCTTCGAGCAGCGCCCTGGCGACGCGGTGGTGGTCGACCGTCGGCACGGCGACGGAGACCGCGTCCGCCGCTGCGATCACATCCCGCAGCTTCTCGAGCACCGGCGCGCCGTGGCGGTCCGCGACGCTCTTCGCCCGCGTCGGATCCACGTCGTAGACGCCGGCCAGCCGGCAGCCGGGCAGGGCAGCGTAGACGCGGGCGTGGTGTTGTCCCAGGGAGCCGACACCGACGACGGCCGCTCGGACTTCCCTCACGGCTCGAGGCCGAGCAGCGCGATCCCGGCAGCCTCCGCTTCGCGAAGCATCTCGCCCTTGTCGATGAGCAGCGTCCTTCCGGCGTCCACGGCCAGTGCTGAAGCACCCACCTCCAGCATCGCGGCGATCGTCCCCCGGCCGACGACCGGCACGTCGAATCGCATGTCCTGCCTCGGCTTCGCGACCTTCACCACCGAGCAGCCCCGGCCCGCGATGCGCCCGGCGCGGCGGATCGCCTCATCGGTCCCTTCCATCGCCTCGAGCGCCACGGCCGCGCGGTCCTTCACGACGACGGTCTGCCCCAGGTCGAGACCGGCTATGGTGCGCGCGGCGTGCGTGCCGTACTCGATGTCCCTCGACTCGGCTTCATCCGGCCGGCGGCGCGTCATCGGGCCGGCCGTCGCGAGCTCGTCTGCGAGGAGCGCTGTGGACGGCAGCAGGCGGATCCCCTCCCGCTCGAGGACCTCCGCCACCCCGCCGATCAGGCTGTCCGTGTTCCTGAAGGCCAGGCGAGCCAGCACGCCCATCAGCTTCAGGTCCGGCACGATGTCCGAGAAGATCTGCCGGTGCTTGACCTGCCCGGCCATCACCGCCTCGTGCACGCCCGCGCCCTGCAGCACCTCGATGCAGCGGCCGAGCTGCCCGAGCCCCAGCCAGTGCACCTCGTCTCCGGCCTGCGCGATCTCCGGGAAGGCTTCCTCCTTGATCGCCGCGACCACGACGCGGCGGCCGGCGCGTCGCGCCGCCTCGGCGACCAGGAACGGAAAGCGTCCGTTGCCCGCGATGATGCCCAGCGGTTCGGCCATTCGCCTAGGCCTCGTCGGCGATGTGACCGCGACGCTTCAGCACGACGCCTCGCGTCGAGCTACGGATGAACTCGACCAGGGCGCGCACCTCGGGCACCTGGACCGCGTCCTCGGCCTCGAGCCGGGCCACGGCGTCGGCGGTGTTGAGCCGGCTCTGGAGCAGCGTGCGGAACGCCCCGCGCAGCGCGGCGATCGTCGCGGCTCCGAAGCCGTGCCGCCGCAGGCCCACGAGGTTCAGTCCGTAGATGTGCGCGCGGTTGCCGGCGATCTTCGAGAACGGCAGCACGTCCTTCGTCGCCACCGTGAAGCCGCCGATGAAGGAGTGCCGGCCGACGCGGCAGAACTGGTGGATGCCCGAGTAGGCCCCCACGGTCGCGAAGTCCTCGACCAGCACATGGCCGGCCAGCGTCGCGCCGTTGGCGAGGATCGTGCGGTTGCCGATGCGGCAGTCGTGGGCGACGTGGGCGTACGCCATCAGGAGGTTCTCGTCGCCGATCGCGGTCACTCCGCCGCCGCCCCGCGTCCCCAGGTGGACCGTGACGAACTCGCGGATGACGTTCCGATGCCCGATCCGGAGAACGCTGTGCTCGCCCCGGAACTTCATGTCCTGAGGCACGCGGCCGATCGACGCGAATGAGAACACGTGGTTCTCCTCGCCCAGCTCGGTGTCGCCCTCGATCACGGCGTGGGAGTCGATCACGCTTCGCGCCCCGATCCGCGCCCGGGGCCCGACGACCGCGTACGGCCCGATGCGCACGCCTTCCCCGAGCACCGCTCCCGGCGCAACGCGCGCCGTGGCGTCCACCAGGGTGGCGGCGTTCTCCCGGACCTGCAGCAACAGCCGGGCCTGCGCCACGCGAGCCTCGGCCACGCGCACGAGCCCGTCGAAGCGGCACAGGGCTCCGCGGCGATGCAACAGGCTGACCTCGAGTCGCAGCTGATCGCCCGGCACCACGGGACGCCGGAACTTCGCCTCGTCGATGCCCACCACGACCACTTCGAGGTTGCGCGGATCGTCGGCCTTGTCGAGCAGCCATACGCCCGCGGCCTGGGCGAGGCACTCCATGAGCAGAACGCCCGGCATCACCGGCGCGCCCGGGAAGTGCCCCTCGAAGAAGTCCTCCGAGCCCGTCACCGCCTTGACCGCAACGAGGCCGCGCACAGGGTCGTGCTCGACCACACGATCGAGCATCACGAAGGGGTAGTGCGTGGGGATCTGCCGGATCAGCCGACCGATGTCGATCATGCTCGGAGAGCCCGGCGCGGGCACTCGAAGGCCTCGAGGCGCCGCGCGCGGGCTTCGTGTCCCCG
>DATFEN010000306.1:0-21771 GCA_035251085.1 Vicinamibacteria bacterium
ACGGCCGCGTTGGCACGCTGGCCTGGTAGGCGCCCAGCTCCTGCGCGGTCGTGATCTGGTCGGCCAGCGCCGCCCTGCCCGCCAGGACTCCCGAGACGAGCGCGGCGCGATCGGTGGCCAGCGCGATCGCCTGGCGCACGCGGACGTCGCGAAACGGATTGCGGGCGGCGCTCGCGTGGGGGGTGCGCTCGCGGGCCACGTCGAAGGTCAGGAACGAGACGCGCAGGCCATCCGCTCGCGAGATGATGCGCGGCGCGGCGCCACCGCGCGACGCGGGCGGCACGACGTCCGCTGCGAGCTGCGCGCTTCCCTCGCGCAGGCGCTGCAGGCGCTCGTTCGGCTGCGGCACGACCTCGAAGACCACCTCGGCGATCCGCGCCCGGCCACGGTGGTACTCCTCGAAGGCCTCGAGCACGACCCCACCGTCGGACCGCCACGAGCCGATTCGGTACGGCCCGGTGCCCGCGGGCGACAGCTCGGGTCGTGCCGCGGCGGCCCATACGAAGACGTTGCTGAGCCGCGTGGCGAGCGTATCGAGCGGACGGACGGTTCGAACCTCCACCGTCCTCGGATCCGTGGCCTCGATGCTGGCGATCTCGGTCAGCTGGCCCCGCCGCCGCGACGCGGGATCGTATCGGGCGTGCTCGAGGCTGCGCACCACGTCCTCGGACCGTAGCAGCTTCCCGTCGTGGAGCCTGACGCCCTCGCGCAAGCGGAAGACCCAGGTGACGTCATCGGGGGTGTACCAGGATTCCGCCAGACCCGGTCGCACTCCCAGACGCGCGTCGAGGTCGACGAGGGTCTCGTAGACGTTGGCGAGGACGCTGAGGCTGGCCACCTGGGTGGTGGTGTTCGGCAGCACCGAGCCCATGCCCGCCGGCAGTGCCACGACGAGCGGGCCGAGCGGCACGGAACGCCGGCAGGATCCGACGGCGATCAGCGCGATGAAGAGAATGAAGAGAGCGGCCCGGCCTTTCACAGAGCTTGCGGTTGAGCAAGCCCTATGCCCGGCGGTAAGTGATTGGTCTGGGACCGCGTCGGCCAGGAATCGGCCATGCCCATGTCCGCTTTCCGGCCCTGACGTAGACTATCGGTGGCCGGAGTGGCGGAACGGCAGACGCAATGGACTCAAAATCCATCGGGCCGCAAGGCCCGTGAGGGTTCAAGTCCCTCCTCCGGCACCAGCCGTTCAACGGCCTGCGGGCATTGCGCCCGCGGGCTGGCGGGATGCGCTCCCCGCGTGAGAAGCTGCGCCAAGTTCGCTTCGACCAACTCGAGGGCCAGAACTAGCTTCCCGTCCAGCTCCTCGAGTCCGTGAACGGAGGCGACATGGGCATGGTTCAGCGACGCGAGCAGGTGGGCGTCACGGCGGAAGCGCGCCTAACGGGGCGAGGACCTCGTACGGCCCGAGCTTTGCGCCGGGGCCAAGCGACAATCGACTCTCCCTAGAACGTCCGCAGTATTAGCGAATGTGGTCTGGGAGAGGCGGGTGCAACCTATCCGCACGGGTAGATGCGGCTTTCGCTGCTACCGCGTACCAGTCCATGGTCGCCGTCTCGGCCGGCACGCGGAGGGCTCGAGGCTGTCTACGTCCCCTGCGCGAGCGTCTCGAAGCGGGGGTTGCCGCGCAGCGGGTCGAAGTTGGGGTCGATGCGCAGCCAGCCGGCCGTGAGCATGTAGGGCGTCTTCAGCAGCGGCTCCAGCAGGTCCAGCGCCTTCTCGTGGTTTCCCGCGAGGATGTGGATCCGCACGAGCTGGAGCTGGATGTAACGGCCGCCGAAGGCGTCTTTCGCGATCGGCAGCAGCTCAACACCTCGCTCCCCCTCGACCGCCTCGGCCTTCTTGTCCAGGTAGGCCAGCGCCAGGCCGAGAAGGACGTGGCGCTGTGCGTCCTTTGGGGCATTCGCCAACTGCGCGGCGAAGCCCCTGCTCGCCTCCTCGGCGTACGCCCTGGTCTTGGCGCTGTCCCCACGCTGCGCTGACGCCTGGGCCAGGACGAACCCCCAGACTCCCCGGTCGCCATCGAACGCCCCCGGCGTCAGGCGCAGCAACACGTCGCGCTGCGGGTCCTCCAGCACCCAGTGGAGGTCGTCATAAGGTTTGCAAGGTAGGCGACCAGTCCCGTCGGCTCCACCTGATTCAGCGCCGCCGCCAACACAGTGCGTGCCCCCGCGAGATCCCCCTCCTGCAGAAAGGTGATCGCCTTCAGTTCGATCAGGTTGAGGTTCGCCGGGCGAGGATGAGGCCTCGGTCGCACGGTTGGCAGGCCGGGCTGGCCTCCTCCACCGCTTCCTGCGCCCTCCAGCGCGCCCAGGTCGGGAGCCGACCCCGTGTAGGAGGAAGCATTGACGGTGTGCCCGTTGAAGGGGCTGGAGGCGAGGCCCGCGTCGATGCACGGGCTGCCCGACTGCAGCCGGTAGTTCGACTGCAATAGGGGGTCTGCGAAGAGCGAGGTGTTGATGTTCACGTTGGAGCCGCTGTGCTCCGTGCCGTTGTTCCAGAAGTCGTTGTAGGTCACGACCGACCCGCCGGCAACGCGCTTCACCCCCACCTGCGGGGAGTTGGCGAAGATGTTGTTCATGACGAGCATCTTGTCTCCGCCCGTCAGCCCGTAGAGGTTGCCCGAGAAGGTGTTGTTGATGACCTGGACCTCCTCCTCCATGGGCGCCCCGGCGAAGTTCTCGTTCGAGATCCCGCCTGCCATCGAGCCGAGCCCGACCATGGCGCTGTTGACGACGACGTTGCGCTCGATACGTATCAGGCGGCTCGACAAGCCGGTGTAGTCGATGAGCTGGATCCCGTCCTCAAGGGCGCCGGAGATGAAGTTGTTTCGGATGATGGTGGTGAGTGTCGGGCCCGTGTAGTCATGCAGGCGCATCTCGATCCCGTCATTGCGAGAGTTGAGGATCGTGTTGTTCTCGATGGTGGGGTCGCTGGCCCCGTCGATGTCGATGCCGTCGTCGCCCGCGTTGTCGAAGAAACAGTCGCGCACGAGACCGCCTCCACTCGTGAAGCTGACCTGGTCGGTGCCGGCGTTGATGAAGCGGTTGTTGAGTATGTTCGCCCTGCGGGCGCCGACGTTGATCTGGTGTCCCCCGTTGCGGAACGTGAGGCCTCGAACAGTGGTCGAGGGTCCCGCACTGACCTGGATGTTGAGCATCGTGCTGCCGCCGTCGATGATGGTCAGATTGATGTCGTTCGGATCCCCGGTGTTGATGAAGTTGGACGCCAACGTGATGGACTTGTTCGCGATCGAGAGGCCACCGGGGTATGTGCCGCGGGCGACCAGCACGGTGTCGCCGTCCTGCGCGGCGTTGATGGCAGCCTGGATCGTGGCGTGGTCCTGAGGCACGCGCCTGACGGCGGCCTCGGCCTCGGTCGCCACCCCGAAGAAGGAACACAGCGAAAGGATCGTCCTGCGCGATGCACGACAGGGACGCCGAAGGATTGCACAACGCGCGGATCGACGCATGGGTCGCTCCTGCTGGAGGGATGTGTCTGTCCGAAGCATCGTGGCGGGCTCTCGAGCGCAGTGTCAAGCTCTTTCGATCACAAACCGTTAGTCGCGGTTGTCATTAACTTGTCATTGTCTTCAACGACGGCACGGAGAAGGGACCGAAGTCAAAATCCATCGGGCCGCAAGGCCCGTGAGGGTTCAAGTCCCTCCTCCGGCACCAGCGATTCGGGACGCGTGGTGATCATGGTCCGCCCACGTAGGTCACTGTGAGCTTGGGGCGGTTGGCCGTGGTCGACACGTGACGTGCGCTGAAGATGAGGTCGTCGCTGCTCGTCGTGTTGGCGATGATCAGGCCGTTGTTGGACGACGGTGCATTCACCCACGACTGCACTAGAGCGACGCCTGAGCTGTTGAGCGTGAACGTGTACGAACCCAGGGCTGAGGCGGCCACGGTCCCGAGCACGGTCGAGCCCCTGTCCAGGCTTCCCTTGGCCCCGGGAACGGACCATGCCGACCCCGTGGCATAGACGTTCCAGCTCGCCTGCCCTTCGACCCAGGGCCGCTTCAGCTCGAAGACCTGATAGGGCTGGGCGCTCTTGTTCGTCACGAGGATCGTGATCGTCGCCGTCTGAACGGTCCTGCCTGAGGGGATCGACGAGATGTCCCACGTCAGCAGCGTGGAGAGATCCTGCCCGGAGCCGGCGTCCCCATCCACTCTCAGGGTTGTCGCGGTCCCGAACTTGGAGGTCGGGTTCGGCTCGGAGATGTAGGTGTCCTTCGTTCCCGCGTAGCTCGACGCAGGCGACACGCCATCCTGGAACGACCTGGTGGCCCCCGTCGCCGAGTCGTTGTCGGTGATCGTCAGCGAGGCGCTGCTGGGGCTGCCCACGGAATAGGACGAGCTGGCGCTCAGCGTCAGGGTCACCTGCTCGTTGGCATCCGCGACGGTGTCGTCGATCGGCGTGATCCTGACGACACGCGATGCCGACCCCGCGGCGATGGTCACCGAGGTCCCGATCGTCTGGTAGTCGGCGCCGTTCGTGGCGCTTCCGCCGATCGCATACTGGACCGTCAGCGAGGCGCTCGTGGCGCCCGTCCGGCTGATCCTGAACTTCCCCGGGTTCGTCTCGGCCTCCGCGGCGACGCCATCCGTCACCGAGATCGTCACGGTCGGCAGGCCGGGCTGGCCTCCTCCACCGCTTCCTGCGCCCTCCAGCGCGCCCAGGTCGGGAGCCGACCCCGTGTAGGAGGGGGCATTGACGGTGTGCCCGTTAAACATGATGGAGGCGAGTCCCGCGTCGATGCACGGGCTGCCCGACTGCAGCCGGTAGCTCGACTGCAGCAGGGGGTCTGCGAAAAGCGAGGTGTTGATGTTCACGTTGGAGCCGGCGTGCTCCGTACCGTTGTTCCAGAAGTCGTTGTAGGTCACGAGCGAGGGCGCAGGAACGCGCTTGACTCCGACCTGCGGGGAGTTGGCGAAGATGTTGTTCATGACGAGCATCTTGTCTCCACCCGTCAGTCCGTAGAGGTTCCCCGAGAAGGTGTTGTTGATGACCTGGACCTCCTCTTGGAGCGGCGCCCCGCCGAAGTTCTCGTTCGAGATCCCGTCGGGCATGCAGCCGAGGCCGACCATGGCGCTATTGACGATCACGTTCCGCTCGATCCGTATCAGGCGGCTCGACAGCCCCGGGTAGTCGATGAGCTGGATGCCGTCCTCACGGGCGCCGGAGATGAAGTTGCCTCGCATGATGGTGGTGAGGAGTGCGCCGGTGTAGCTGTGGAGTCGCATCTCGATCCCGTCGTTGCGGGAGTTCAGGATCGTGTTGTTCTCCACGATGGGATCGCTGGCCTGGTCGATGTCCACGCCGTCGTCGCCCGCGTTGTCGAAGAAGCAGTCGCGAACCAGGCCGCCCGCTCCTTCGAAGCTGACCTGGTCGTTGCCGTTTATGAAGCGGTTGTTGAGAATGTTGACCCTGCGGGCGCGATTGACGAGCTGGTGCCCGCCGTTGCGGAACGTCAAGCCCCGGATGGTCGTCGCGGCTCCCACCGTGGTTTGGATCGTGAGGATTGGGTTGCCGCCGTCGATGATCGTGAGCGTGATGTCGTTGGGATCGTTCGTGTTGATGTAGTTGGACGCCAGGGTGATGGTCTTGCCGGCGATCGTGAGGCCCCCGGTGTATGTGCCCCGGGAGATCAGCACCGTGTCGCCGTTCTGGGCGGCGTTGATCGCGGCCTGGACCGTGGCGTGGTCTTGAGGCACTCGCCTGACCGTGGCCTCGGCCTCGTCCACCACACCGAACAAAGGGCAGAGCGAGAGGATCGTCCTGAGCGATCCGCGACAGGGAAGCCGAAAAATTGCACGACGCACGGATCGACGCATTGGGTCGCTCCTTGCTGGAGGGATGTGGCCGTCCGAAGCATCGTGGTGGGCTTTCGAACGCAGTGTCAAGGGTTTTTCGATCACAAACCGTTGGTCGCGATTGTCATTAACTTATCATTGTCTGCTGTGGGCGCACTGCATTGAGCTACCGTAATCGAAAGGAGGGGTGCAGGTGCTGACCGACGGCCGATGCTCCGCTCTGACGAACGAGGACGGAAACCGTGGGCATCGGATACACTGCTCTCCGTGACCGATCGGCGCAGCCGGACCATCACCCACGGCGACGAGCGCGCCCCCAACCGCGCGATGCTGCGCGCGGTGGGCTTCGGTGACGCGGACTTCGACAAGCCGATCGTGGGCGTCGCGAACGCGTACAGCACGATCACGCCGTGCAACGCCTCCCTCGATGCCCTCGCGCGGCGCGCCCAGCGGGCGCTGAGCGAGGCCGGCGCGATGCCGCAGCTCTTCGGCACGATCACGGTCAGCGACGGCATCTCGATGGGCACCGAGGGCATGAAGTATTCGCTGGTGTCCCGCGAGGTGATCGCGGACTCGATCGAGACCGTGGTGAGCGCCCAGAGCCTCGACGGCGTGCTGGCCATCGGCGGCTGCGACAAGAACATGCCGGGCGCGCTGATCGCCATCGCGCGCCTCGACGTTCCGGCGGTGTTCGTGTATGGAGGAACGATCCAGCCCGGCCACCTGAACGGCCGCGACCTCACGGTCGTCAGCGTGTTCGAGGCGGTGGGTCAGCGGGCCGCGGGCCGCATCGACGCCGACGAGCTGCTGGCCATCGAGAAGAACGCCTGCCCCGGGGCCGGCGCCTGCGGCGGGATGTTCACCGCCAACACCATGTCGTCCGTCATCGAGGCGCTCGGCTTGAGCCTGCCGGGGTCGTCCACCATGGCCGCCGAAGACGAGGAGAAGGCGGAGAGTGCCGCGGCCTCGGCGCATGTCCTGGTCGAGGCGATCCGAAAGGGGCTCACGCCGCGGCGCCTCCTGACCCGCGCTGCATTCGAGAACGCGATCGCGCTCGTGATGGCGATCGGGGGGTCGACCAATGCGGTCCTGCACCTGCTGGCGATCGCCCATGCCGCCCGCGTCCCGCTCGAGCTGGATGACTTCGAGCGGATCCGGCCGCGCGTTCCGGTCTTGTGCGACTTGAAGCCCGCGGGCCGGTACGTGACGACCGACTTCCATCGCGCCGGCGGCGTGCCGCAGGTCATGAAGATGCTGCTGGAGCGCGGACTCGTCCACGGGGAAGCGCTCAGCGTGACGGGCGGCACCCTGGCCGAGAGCCTGCGCGCGGTCTCCGCGACGCCGCGGGCCGACCAGGACGTGATCCGCCCATTCTCGAGTCCGGTCCACGCCGAGGGTCACCTTGCGGTGCTGCGCGGCAACCTCGCCACCGAAGGCGCGGTGGCCAAGATCAGCGGCGTGAAGAGCCCCTGCATCACGGGGCCGGCCCGAGTCTTCGACTCCGAGGAGCAATGCCTTCAGGCGATCCTTGGAGGCCGCATCCGCAGGGGCGACGTGGTGGTGATCCGCTACGAGGGGCCGAAGGGAGGCCCCGGCATGCGGGAGATGCTCGCCCCCACCGCGGCGATCATCGGCGCCGGACTCGGGGATTCGGTCGGCCTGATCACCGACGGCCGCTTCTCCGGCGCCACCCACGGCCTCGTCGTCGGCCACGTCGCGCCGGAAGCTGCGGTGGGTGGCGCGATCGCCCTGATCGCCGAAGGCGATCCGGTCACCATCGATGCCGAGAGGCGCCTGGTGCAGGTCGACGTGGATGCGGCGACGCTGGAGAGGCGACGCGCGGCCTGGACGCCGCCCGCGCCTCGCTACCCGCGTGGTGTGCTCGCCAAGTACGCACGACTCGTCTCCAGCGCCAGCCGCGGAGCGGTGACCGACTCCTGATGGTCGGGCGTCCCTCCGTTGACCTCGCTGGGTATTTCCGTTCTTACAAAGAGTGCCCTTCGGGCGATACCTCCCGCCCGCAAGTAGGCCCAGGACAAGGCGATTGCCTCTCATCAGCTGCTGGCACCTCTCTTGCTCGATTCGTCGCGGAGTCTTGTCGCCTATCGTCGCCTATCGAGGAGGTACTCATGAAGGCATCGCGAACACTGGCCGTTTGCGGTCTTGTGGCTCTCGTAGCCAGCGGCTGCGCGACCAAGAAGTACGTGAACCGTGAGGTCGGCTCCGTCAGCGAAAAGACGGACGCCCTGGCCAGCCAGCTCGAGGGCACCCAGGAGCGAGTTCAACGGAGCGAAGTGCGCATCGACGAAGTCGATCGCGGAGCCCAGTCAGGGATCGCGGACGCTCGTCGGGCTGCCGGCGACGCGATGAGCAAAGCCGGTGAGGCCGAGAAGGCCGCCAAGGGCAAGCTGATCTACTCGGTGACCCTGACCGACGACCAGGTGAAGTTCCCGTTCGGACGGGCCGAGATCGGCGACGAGGCGAAGAGCCGCGTCGACCAGGCGGTCGCCACCTTCAAGGCCGAGAACCGCGGCGTGTACTTCGAGATCCACGGTCACACGGACGCGACCGGCTCCGAGGACTACAACCGTTGGCTCGGCGAGCAGCGGGCGCTCATGGTGAGGAACTACCTGCACGACGAGCACGGCATCGCCTTGAACCGCCTCCAGGTGGTCTCCTACGGCGAGGCCCAGCCCGTGGTGGACAACAAGACCCGCGAGCACCGCGCCGAGAACCGCCGCGTCGTGATCCAGGTCCTGGAGTAGCCGGCTCCCCCGGCCGAGGCGCCGGGGCGGACTTGACAAACGGCCGGCGCGTCCGTAACCTACCGACCGGTCGGTCAAAGATGCATGCCTCGGCTCGACGCGCGCTCGTCCCGGCCCCCCTCCAGGCGGGCGTGCGGGCGTCGTTCCGACTGCGGTTCCTGATCCTCGTACTCCTGCTGGTCATTAGCCCCGGGGGTCCCGTGATCTAGGAGGTCGCGAGCCGATCACGAAAGAGCCCCCGAGGTCGATAGCCTCGGGGGTTTGCTTTTGACGGGAGTTCTGCGAGGAGGTCGCGATGACGCCGGAGAGACTGACGTGATCCGCAGCGGTGCTCAGATCGTCTGGGAGAGCCTCGTGCGCGAGGGGGTGGACACCGTCTTCGGCTACCCCGGCGGGGCGATCCTCCCCACCTACGACGCCATGCTCGAGTACCCCGTCCGCCACGTGCTGGTCCGCCACGAGCAGGGCGCGGCCCACATGGCGGATGGCTACGCCCGCGCCAGCGGCAAGGTCGGCGTGGCGATCGCAACGTCGGGCCCCGGCGCCACCAACCTCGTGACCGGCATCGCGACCGCGATGCTCGACTCGATCCCGACGGTGTTCATCACCGGAAACGTTCCCTCCAGGCTGCTCGGCAGCGACGCGTTCCAGGAGACCGACATCACCGGCATCACGCTGCCGATCACCAAGCACAACGCCCTGGTCACCGAGGCCGGCGACGTCGCGCGCACGCTGCGGGAGGCGTTCGCGATCGCGCGCGCGGATCGGCCGGGGCCGGTGCTGGTGGACATCTGCAAGGACGCCCAACAGGGCAAGGTCGAGTTCGAGTGGCCCGAGCGCGTCGAGCTGCCCGGGCTGCGCAGCGTGCCGTCAGCCGACCCGGGGGCTTTGGCGCGCGCCGCCGAGCTGGTCGCGAAGGCGGAGCGGCCGTTGATCCTGGCCGGCCAAGGAGTCCTCCGATCGGGCGCCAGCCGCGCGCTCCTCGAGTTCGCCGAGCGCACCGACACGCCGATCGCGCTGACGCTGCTCGGCCTGGGCGGCGTGCCGGCGAGCCACCCGCTCAGCCTCGGCATGATGGGGATGCACGGCGAGGCCTACGTGAACACCGCGATCCAGCGTGCCGACCTGCTGCTGGCCTTCGGGATGCGCTTCGACGATCGCGTCACCGGCAACCTCGCCACCTACGCGCTCCATTCGAAGAAGATCCACGTGGAGATCGACCCCTCCGAGATCGGCAAGAACGTGGCCGTGGACGTCGCCATCGTGGCCGACCTGCGGGCCGCCCTCGAGGCGCTCCTGCCCCTGGTCCCGGCCGGCACGCGGGCCGCCTGGCGTGACGAGATCGCCCAGGGCCGCGCCGAGACCAGGACCCGCGACATCCTCCACCAGCCCGATGGTGGTCGCCTCTACGCCGCCCACGTGATCCACGACCTCTGGCGAGCCACGTCCGGCGAGGCGCTGGTGGTGACCGACGTCGGCCAGCACCAGATGTGGGAGGCGCAGTACTACGCCCACGAGCGCCCTCGCACCCTGATCACCTCGGGCGGCCTGGGCACCATGGGCTTCGCGCTTCCCGCGGCGATCGGCGCCAAGCTCGCGCGGCCCGAGGCCGAGGTCTGGGTGATCGCCGGCGACGGCGGCTTCCAGATGACGCAGGCCGAGCTCGCCACGCTGCGCCAGGAGCAGCTCGACGTGAAGATTGCGATCGTCAACAACGGCTACCTGGGCATGGTGCGGCAGTGGCAGGAGTTCTTCTACGACAAGCGCTACGCCGCGACGCCTCTTCTGTCTCCCGACTTCGTGGCGCTGGCCGCGGCCTACGGGATCCCGGGCCACCGGGTGACGCGGCGGGACGAGGTCGCGGACACGGTGCGCCGGGCTCGCGAGACCGAGGGCCCCGCTCTGATCGACTTCCGGGTCGAGAAGGAGGAGGTCGTGTACCCGATGGTGCCCGCGGGCGCGAACCTCGACAACATGATCCGGCGGCCGGTCGCCGAGGAGGTACAGGCGTGAAGCACACCCTCGTCGCGCGCGTGCAGGACCAGCCCGGCGTGCTGAACCGCGTCGCCAGCCTGTTCCGGCGCCGGGCCTTCAACATCGACAGCCTCACCGTGGGCCAGAGCGAGGCCCAGGGCTTCTCGCGCATGACCTTCGTCGTGGACGCGGCCCGCGTTCCGGCGCGCCTCGTCGAGGAGAACCTGCGCAAGCTGATCCCGGTCGTCGACGTCCACGACGTGACCCACGTGCCGACCGTGGACCGCGACCTGGCCCTGATCCGCGTCCACTGCCCCCCCGGCGAGCGAGCCGAGATCGCGGGGC
Source organism: Vicinamibacteria bacterium (assembly GCA_035251085.1). Taxonomy (GTDB): domain Bacteria; phylum Acidobacteriota; class Vicinamibacteria; order Fen-336; family Fen-336; genus DATFEN01. The sequence continues at coordinate 10,901 of DATFEN010000306.1, forward strand.
TCGTCGAGATCTTTCGCGGCAAGGTCGTGGACGTCGCGGCGGAGTCCGTCATCGTCGAGGTCACCGGCGACGCCTCGAAGGTCGACGGCCTTGTGGAGCTGCTGCGGCCGCGCGGAATCCTCGAGATGGTGCGGACGGGCAAGGTCGCGATGGTGCGCGGCGCGGCGGCCGGCAACGGAAACGGACACGGCAACGGTAACGGGAGCTAGGAGGAAGCATGGGAGCCATCTTCTACGACTCGGATGCGGACCTGGCGGCCCTGGATGGCAAGCGCGTCGCGATCATCGGCTACGGCAGCCAGGGACACGCCCACGCGTTGAACCTGCGGGACAGCGGCGTCGACGTGGTCGTGGGTCTTCCGGAGAGCAGCCGCTCCCGGGCCAGGGCGAACGCGGACGGCGTGCGCATCGCCACCCCCGCAGAGGCCGCGGCCCAGGCCCAGGTGGTGATGATCCTGGCGCCCGACACCGAGCAGGCGCGCCTCTACCGGGAGGCGATCGCGCCGCATCTCGAGCCGGGCGACACGTTGATGTTCGCCCACGGCTTCAACATCCGCTTCGGGACGATCGAGCCGCCGGCGGGCGTCGACGTCTCGATGATCGCGCCCAAGGCGCCGGGACACCGCGTGCGCGAGGTCTTCAAGGAGGGCCAGGGCACGCCGGCGCTGCTGGCGGTGCACGCAGACTTCAGCGGGCGCGCCAAAGCCAACGCCCTCGCCTACGCGAAGGCCCTCGGGTGCACGCGGGCCGGCGTCATCGAGACCACCTTCGCCGAGGAGACCGAGACCGACCTGTTCGGCGAGCAGACGGTGCTCTGCGGTGGCGTCAGCCATCTCGTGAAGGCCGGCTTCGATACGCTCGTGGAGGCCGGCTACCAGCCCGAGATCGCCTACTTCGAGTGCCTCCACGAGCTGAAGCTCATCGTGGACCTCATGTACCGCGGCGGCCTCGGCTACATGCGCTACTCGGTGTCGGATACCGCCGAGCACGGCGACTACACCGGCGGCCCCCGCATCGTCACGGAGGAGACGCGGCGCGAGATGCGTCGCATGCTGGAGGAGATCCGCAGCGGCGCCTACGCGCAGAAATGGATCGCCGAGAACGCGGCGGGACGGCCGTGGTTCAACGCCCAGAGACGCGATGCCCGCGCCTCGCGCATCGAGGAGGTCGGCGGACGACTGCGCGCGATGATGCCCTTCCTGGACCCGGTCCGCGTGACGGAGGCGGGCGACGTGGAGCGCGTGCGCGACGAGGCGGCCGTCCCGGCCGGAAGCGTACGATGAGCGGCCGAATTCGCATCTTCGACACCACGCTGCGCGACGGCGAGCAGTCGCCGGGCTGCAGCATGAACCCCGCCGAGAAGCTGCGCCTCGCCCACAAGCTGGAGCGGCTGGGCGTGGACGTGATCGAGGCTGGCTTCCCGATCGCCTCCCCGGCCGAGAAGGATGCGGTGCAGGCCGTGGCCGCGGAGATCCGCAGCGTCCGCGTCGCGGCGTTGTGCCGGACCAAGGAGATCGACATCCGCGCGGCTGGCGAGGCCCTGCGGGGCGCGGCGCGCCCCTTCGTCCACACCTTTCTGGCGACGTCCGCGCTCCACCTCAAGTACAAGCTGCGCATCAGCGCCGAGGAGGCGCTGCGCCAGGCGGTCGACGGCGTGCGCCTGGCCCGCAGCTACGCGCCCGAGGTCGAGTTCTCGGCCGAGGACGCTTCGCGCACCGACTACGGCTACCTCCGCGAGGTCCTGCAGGCGGTCTACGCGGCGGGGGCGCAGACCCTGAACGTCCCCGACACCGTCGGCTACGCGCTGCCCCACGAGTACGCGGCGCTCGTCGAGCGCCTCGTCGGCGACATCCCGGGCGCTACGATCTCGGTCCACTGCCACAACGACCTCGGCCTGGCGGTGGCGAACTCCATCGCCGCCGTGGTCGCGGGCGCGCGACAGATCGAGTGCACGATCAACGGCATCGGCGAGCGGGCGGGCAACGCCTCGCTCGAAGAGATCGTGATGGCGCTGCGCGTGCGGCGCGAGACGCTGGGCTTCGACACCGAGGTCCAGAGCGAGCTGTTGGCCCCCACCTCTGCTGCGCTCTCGGGCGTCACGGGCGTCTGGCCCCAGCCGAACAAGGCGATCGTCGGCCGCAACGCCTTCGCCCACGAGGCTGGGATCCACCAGCACGGCGTGCTGGCGAACCCGCTGACGTACGAGATCATGACCCCCGCCAGCGTGGGCGTGCCGGAGACCCAGCTCGTGCTGGGCAAGCACTCGGGCAAGCACGCCGTCGAGTCGCGCCTGCGCGGGCTCGGCGTCACCCTGCCACCGGAGCAGATCGAGGACGTCACGGCCCGCGTCAAGGCGCTCGCCGACCGACAGAAGTTCGTCTACGACGACGACCTGCTCGCCTTCGTCGACCACTCCCTGGAGCGTCGCGCGCACCTCGTCCGCTATCAGGTGGTCACCGGCAGCCAGGTCCTGCCCACCGCGACCGTCGAGGTCGATGTGGATTCCGAGCGGCGTTCCGCCTCGGCCGTCGGCAACGGTCCGCTGGACGCGGCCCTGAAGGCCGCCGACGCCGCCCTGGGACTCGACCTCGAGCTGCTGGACCTCACCACCCGCGCCGTCACGAGCGGCAAGAACGCGCTGGCCGAGGTCAGCGTGCGTGTACGCCACGCCGACCAGGAGACCGTCGGCCAGGCGGCGAGCACGGACTCGATCGAGGCGGCGCTCAAGGCCTACCTGTCCGCGATCGGCGCCGCGCGCCGCGCCCAGGAGGCGGCGGCGTGAGCCAGCCGCGCACCCTCTTCGAGAAGCTCTGGGACGCGCATCTCGTGCGCGGGCCCACGGCCGACACGCCGGCGGTGGTCTACGTCGACCTTCAGCTCATCCACGAGGTGACCTCGCCGCAGGCCTTCGCGGCGCTGCGCGCCCGCGGCCTGCGCGTGCGGCGCCCCGACCGCACGTTGGCCACGACGGACCACTCGACGCCGACGCAGTTCGCCCGCGACGACGGCGGGCGGATCGTGATTCGCGACCCGCAGGCCGCGAAGCAGGTCGCTGAGCTCGAGCGCAACTGCGCCGAGTTCGGCATCACGCTCTACGGCCTCGGCGACGAGCGGCAAGGCATCGTCCACGTGATCGGCCCCGAGCTGGGCGTGACCCATCCCGGCTCCACGATCGTCTGCGGCGACAGCCACACCTGCACGCACGGAGCCTTCGGCGCGCTGGCGTTCGGCATCGGCACCAGCGAGGTCGGCCACGTGCTGGCCACGCAGTGCCTGCTCGTCGAGAAGCCGAAGGCGATGGCCGTCACTTTCAGCGGTGTGCTCCGCCCCGGCGTCACGGCCAAGGACCTGGTGCTCGGCCTCATCGCATCGATCGGCGCCGGAGGCGCTGTGGGCCACGTGATCGAGTACCGCGGCGACACCATCGTAGGCCTGTCGATGGAAGAGCGCATGACGCTCTGCAACATGGCCATCGAGGCGGGCGCGCGGACGGGCATCGTCGCGCCCGACGCGACCACCTTCGCCTATCTCGAGGGTCGGCCCTTTGCACCGCGCGGCTCGGCGTGGGCGGAGGCGCTCGAGCGCTGGCGCACCCTGTCGAGCGATGCGGGCGCGCGCTTCGACCGCGAGGTCGACTTCGACGCCGCGGCACTCGAGCCGATGGTGACGTGGGGCACGAACCCCGGCCAGGGCGTTCCGATCCGCGGTCGCGTGCCGGAGCCGGAGGGCGACGGCAGCCGCACCAAGGCGCTCCACTACATGGGGCTGGAGCCCGGACAGCCGATGCTGGGCCGGCCCGTCGACGTGGTCTTCATCGGGAGCTGCACCAATTCGCGCCTCAGCGACCTCCGCCAGGCCGCGAGCGTCCTGCGCGGACGGCGCGTCGCCTCCCATGTCAGGGCCCTCGTCGTGCCCGGCTCGCAACAGGTCAAGCGGCAGGCCGAGGCTGAGGGCCTCGACCGCGTGTTTCGCGAGGCCGGCGCCGAATGGCGCGAGGCAGGCTGCTCGATGTGCATCGCCATGAACGGCGACCGGCTGGAGCCCGGACAGTACGCGGTGAGCACCAGCAACCGGAACTTCGAAGGCCGGCAGGGCCGCGGCGGCCGCACCTTCCTCGCAAGCCCGCTGACTGCGGCGGCCTCGGCCGTGGCCGGCCGCCTCGCCGACCCGCGGGAGTACGTGGCATGACGCCGCTGCGGCAGCTCACGTCTCGGACCGTGGTCCTGCCCAACGAGAACGTCGACACCGACCAGATCATCCCGGCGCGCTTCCTCACCACGACCACGAAGGACGGGCTCGGCCGCGTGCTCTTCGCCGACTGGCGTTACGAGCGGGGCGGCGAGCCACGCCCCGACTTCGCGCTGAATGCGCCGGAGGCGGCTGGCGCGCAGGTGCTCGTGGCGGGCCGCAACTTCGGCTGCGGCTCCTCCCGCGAGCACGCCGTGTGGGCGCTGATGGACCACGGCTTCCGAGCGGTGATCGCCCCGGCCTTCGCCGACATCTTCCGGCGCAACGCGCTGAAGAACGGACTCGTGCCCGTGGCGGTCCCTGCGGAGGCCCACGCGAAGCTCGCCGCCTCACCGGGCGCCACGGTGACCGTGGATGTCGAGGCGATGACGGTCTCCCTTCCCGACGGTACGCGCGAGCCTTTCGCCCTCGAGCACTTCGCCCGCTACTGCCTGCTGGAAGGGCAGGACGAGCTGCAGTTCCTTTTGTCCCAGGAGGCTGCGATCGCGGCCTTCGAGTCGCGTCCCCCCGCGACCCCCCCGCTTCAGGAGGTCTCTTGACCATGCTTCCCACGATCACGGTTCTCCGCGGTGACGGCGTCGGTCCCGAAGTCATCGAGGCCGCGCTGTCGGTTCTCGGCGCCTGCCATCCGGTCAAGGTGCGTGAGGCGCTGATCGGCGGAGCCGCGATCGATGCCACCGGCGATCCGCTGCCGGCCGAATCCATTGCGGCGTGCCGCGATAGCCGCGCGGTGCTGCTGGGCGCGGTCGGCGGTCCGAGATGGGAGGACGGCACGCGCCGTCCGGAGGATGGACTGCTTCGCATCCGGCAGTCGCTCGGCCTGTTCGCGAACCTGCGGCCGGCGAAGTTCCTGGGGTTGCCGACGCCGCTCCGCGAAGGCCTGGTTCGCCACGCCGACGTGCTCGTGGTACGAGACCTGCTCGGCGGCGTCTATTTCGGCGAGCCGCGCGGCTCCAGCGGGGCGGAGGCGTTCAACACCTGGCGCCAGTCCACCGTGCAGACCGCGCGGGTCGCCCACGTGGCGTTCCGCGAAGCGCGCCGGCGCCGGCGCAGGGTGACGTCGGTCGACAAGGCGAACGTGCTCGAAGCCTCGCGCCTCTGGCGCGCCACGGTGAACGCAGTGGCGAAGGAGTACCCCGACGTGGAGCTGGAGCACCGCTACATCGATGCGATGAGCTTCGAGCTGCTCCAGGCGCCGCAGCGCTTCGACGTGGTCCTGGCCGATAACCTGTTCGGGGACATCCTGAGCGACGAGGCCGCGGCCATCGTCGGCTCGATCGGGGTGCTGCCGTCGGCCTCGCTGGGCGAACAGACGCCGCTGTTCGAGCCCGTGCACGGCTCCGCACCGCAGATCGCGGGCCGCGGCATCGCCAACCCGACCGGCGCGATCCTCTCGGTCGCGATGCTTCTCGAGTACGCGCTCGACCGGCCCGACCTCGCGCGCAGCGTGGAGCGCGCGATGGCGGAGGCGCTGCGCGGGACACGGACACCCGACATCGGCGGCACGGCCACGACCTCGGAGCTGACCGCCGCGGTCCACCGCCACCTCGAGTGGCTGCGCTGGCAGGAGCCTCAGGAGACGGCAGCGTACGAGTGGGGGGTTTAGGCCGCCTGCTACTCGACCTCGTGACGCGGGCTAACATGCGCCCGTGCTCAGCGCTCTGACGCTTTCCGTCCTCGCTGCCAGCTCGCCTCAGGCATCCTTCCACGCGCTCCTCGAGCGCGAGTGGGAACGTCAGCTCGGCCGCAACCCGATCTGGGCCTCGCTGCTCGGCGAGAAGCGTCTTGCAGCGCGCCTCGACGACCTGCGCCTCGACTCGCTGAGGCGCGAGACCGAGCTCGACCGCGCCGTCCTCGGCGAGATTGCCGCCATCGATCGCGGCGCCCTGTCGGCCGAGGACCAACTCAGCCACGAGCTGCTGCGCCGTGCCTATGCGGAGGCCATCGAAGGCTGGGAAGCGGGCGCTCACCTGCTCTGGTTCAGCCACCAGCACGGCCTGCCGGAGGGACTGGGGCGCCCTCCCGGCATCCAGGCACTGGAACGGCTTGGCCCGAACCTCTCCTTCGACGCCGCGGCGGACTACGAGGCGTGGCTGATGCGGCTGCAAGCCGTTCCCGACTACTTCACCGCGGCGACCGCGCTGCTGCGTGCCGGGATCGGGGCCGGCCGGATGCATCCGCGCCCGGTCGTGGACCGCGTGGTCGGCATCCTGGACGCCCAGCTCGAGGGCGACCTGGACGCCAGCGGATTCTTCGAGCCGTTCACACGCTTTCCTTCGGCCGTGGCAGCCGCCGATCGGACGCGTCTGTCCGACGCAGCGCGCGAGGCGCTGAAGACGCAGGTGCGCCCTGCGCTCGCGGCGTATCGCGACTTCATGGCCGGCGAGTACCGGAACGCCGCACCGTCGGAGGGCGGGCTCGGCCGGCAAGCCGGCGACGCGCTCTACCGGGTGCTCGTGCGACATCACACGACCACAGCGCTGACCCCAGACGCAATCCACGACCTCGGCCTCCAGGAGGTGGCGCGCATCCGCGGCGAGATGGAGGCGGTGAAGGCGAAGGCCGGCTTCGCGGGAGGCCTGCCCCAGTTCTTCGAGTTCCTGCGAAAGGACCCGCGCTTCTTCCATCGCGACGGGCCCAGCCTGCTGACGGCGTATCGCAGCCTGGCGAAGACGATCGACCCGCGGCTCGTGAAGCTGTTCGGCCGGCTGCCGCGAGCGCCGTATGGCGTCGAGCCCACGCCCGAAGCCCAGGCGCCGCACACGACCACGGGCTTCTACTTCCCGGCGGCGCCCGACGGCTCGCGCGCCGGGACGTATCTCGTCAACCTGTACCGGCCCGACATGCGGCCGACTTGGGAGATGATCCCGCTGACCCTGCACGAGGCCGTGCCCGGTCATCACTTGCAGGTCGCGCTGGCGAACGAGCTGACCGAGCTGCCGGCCTTCCGTCGCCTGGGCTACTTCGTCGCGTTCGGCGAGGGCTGGGGCCTGTATTCCGAGTGGCTGGGCCACGAGCTCGGGCTCTACGCCGATCCCCACGACCACCTCGGCCAGCTCGCCTGGGAGATGTGGCGCGCGGTGCGCCTCGTGGTCGACACCGGCATGCACGCGAAGAGCTGGACGCGCGAGCGGTCGATCCGCTATTTCCTCGACAACTCGCCGCGGCCGGAGCTCGATGTTGTCAACGAGATCGACCGCTACCTGGCCGACCCGGGGCAGGCGCTCGCCTACAAGATCGGACAGCTCCGCATCCGCGAGCTGCGGGGCCGCGCGGAGCACGAGCTGGGCACGCGCTTCGACTTGCGCGCCTTCCACGACCACGTGCTGGGCGCGGGTTCCCTGCCGCTCGACGTGCTCACGACGAGGATCGAGGACTGGATCGAGAGACGACGATAGAATCGCGCTGACGCGGGGGGCACTCGCGTTCAAGGACCCGAATGCTCCTGCACGTCCTGCTGCTCGCTGCGGCCCATTCGCTGACTGCGAACTCTCCCCCATCGCCCACCTCCTACGACGGCCGCGATGGCCAGGTCCGTGTCCCACTCCCACGCCTCGAGGAGAGCGTGATCATCGATGGATCGCTCGACGACCCGGCCTGGACGCGCGCGGCACTGCTCTCCGGCTTCTCGCAGTACTCACCCGTCGATGGCCGTCCCGCCGAGCAGCGCACCGAGGTGCTCGTCTTCTACTCGCCCTCGGCGATCCACTTCGGCATCCGCGCCTTCGCGCCCGTGGGGAGCGTGCGCGCCAGCCTGGCGCAGCGCGACAAGATCGCCGCCGAGGACTCCGTCACCTTCCTGCTGTCCACCTTCAACGACGGCCGGCAGGCCGCAGCGTTCATGGTGAACCCCTTCGGGGTTCAGGCCGATGGGACACTGGTCGAGGGCCTCACACGTCAGACAGGCACCGGCTTCTCGGGCCTGGCGACCGAGCGCGAGGCGCCCGACCTCGCGCCCGACTTCGTGTTCCAGTCGAAGGGCCGGCTCACCGACTACGGGTACGAGATCGAGGTGCGCCTACCTTTCAAGAGCCTTCGCTATCAATCGGCCGAGGTCCAGAGCTGGGGCCTGCACATCCTTCGGAAGAGCCAGAGCACCGGCTACGAGGACTCGTGGGCGCCGGCGAGACGCGACGCCACGTCCTTTCTCGGCCAGGCCGGGATGCTGGAAGGCATGCGCGAGCTGCGTCCCGGCCTCGTGCTCGACCTCAACCCATTCGTCACCGCGCGTGCCGACGGAGCCCGTGACCGGGGCGATTGGCGCTACGACGCGGGAGCGCCGGAGTTCGGGGGCAACGTTCGCTGGGGCGTGACGCCCAACCTGACCCTCAACGGCACGGTCAACCCCGACTTCTCCCAGGTCGAGTCCGACGCGAGCCAGGTCCAGTACGATCCGCGCATCGCCGTCTTCTTCCCGGAGAAGCGGCCGTTCTTCCTCGACGGCCTCGAGCAATTCTCGACGCCGAACCGCCTGGTCCACACGCGTCGCATCGTCGCTCCCGTCGCGGCGGCCAAGCTGACCGGCACGCTCTCGGGTTCGAGCCTCGGACTGCTGTCGGCGCTCGACGACGCCGCGACGTCGCGCAGCGGCCAGGAGCGTCCGTTCTTCAACATCCTCCGCGCGCGCCGCGACATCGGCACCGGATCGCGCCTGGGCCTCGTGTATACGGACAAAATCGATGGCGGCGACTGGAACCGCGTCGCGGGGCTGGACGCGCGGCTGGCGTTCGCGCAGATCTACTCCTTCGATCTGCAGGGAGCCTTCGCCGCCACCAAGCTGGCGGGAGAACGCAGCGACGGCCCGCTGTTCGAGGCGATCTTCAACCGCAACGGCCGCAGGCTCGGCACACGCCTCCTCCTGACAGGGATCGACGACCAGTTCGAGGCCGCGGCCGGCTTCATCGGCCGGCCGGGCATCGTGCGGGCCAACGCCGACGAGCGCATCACCTTCTTCGGCGGCCAAGGCGACTTCGTCGAGTCGTGGAACGTGGACTTCGTGCTGGACGGCATCTGGACGTATGACGCCTTCTTCGGCCCGGGCGGCGTGCAGGACAAGAAGTTCCACATCAACAACAACGCAAGGCTGCGCGGAGGCTGGAAGGCGGGCGCCTCCGTGCTGATCGAGTCCTTCGGCTTCGATCCAGAGCTGTACGCGGACTACGCGCTGGCCGGTGACCAACCCGGCGAGATCCTCCCCTTCGTTGGAGTGCCGCAACTGCAAAACCTCGACTGGGTCCTGAACGTCACCACCCCAGACTTCAAGCGCTTCTCCGGGAGGGCCGAGGTGCTGTGGGGGAAGGACGAGAACTTCTTCGAATGGTCGAGCGCCGACATCGCGTACGTCACCGTCGAAGCCGATTGGCGGCCCACGGAGAAGCTGCGCGCCGGACTCACTTACAACCTGCAGCAATTCGAGCGGCGCAGCGACGGCTCGCTCGTCGGGCGCCGCCAGATCCCGCGCCTGAAGCTCGAGTACCAGGCCACGCGGGCGATCTTCGCGCGGTTGGTCGCCGAATACGACGCGCAGTTCCGGGACGAGCTGCGGGACGACTCGCGGACGGAACGGCCGATCCTGATCCGCGACGCCGCAACCGGCGCCTACCAGCCCGCCCTCGAGTCCCGCTCCAACCGCCTGCGCTTCGACGCGCTCTTCGCCTGGCAGCCGACGCCGGGGACGGTCTTCTTTGCGGGCTACGGGACCACCAGCGTCGAGAATAGCGCCTTCCGTTTCCGAAGCCTGTCGCGCGAGAGCGACGGCTTCTTCGTCAAGTTCAGCTATCTCTTCCGGCTGTAGCTCGACGGATCCTCAGGCCAGGCGTGTTTCGGATAGCGTCCGCGCAGCTCCCTGCGCACCTCGGGGTACGTGCGCTCCCAGAAGCTCCGTAGATCGCGGGTGGTCTGGACCGGCCGGCCGTTCGGCGCGAGCAGCTCGAGCAGCACGGGCTCGCGGCGGGGCCCCAGCCGCGGAGTCTCCCCGACACCGAACAGCTCCTGCAGCTTGACCGAGGCCACGACCGTCCCATCGTCCCGATACAGCAACCGCGCACGGCGACCGCTGGGAAGAGCCAGTGTCTCGGGCGCGTGCCGATCCAGCTCGCGTCGCGTGGCATGGGAGATCATGGCCTCGAGGTCGAGTGCGGGCAGCTCGGTGCGGCCCGCAACGGCCGCGACGAGCAGCGCATCGACGTCGGCCTCCATGCCCGCGAAGCGGAGGCGTTTGACGATGGCGTCTCCGCTTTCGCCGAGGCCGCGCTCGCGAGCCGCCGCTATCAGCAGGCGCTCGGCCTCTTCGGCGTCGGGCGTGACGGGCCGTTCGGCGAGGACAAACGCGTCGTAGCGGTCCTGCTCGAACGCGCGGACACGATCGCCCTCCAGGCGGTGAACGGTTTCCCTTCGCGTCGGCTCCAGCCAGTCGCGCTCGACACGGCTGGCCATGCGGACACGCGCCTCGCCCTGGCCGCCGGCAGAGACGTCCAACGCCACGAGGAACTCGCCTCCTCGCACACCGCTCTCGCTGCCGAGCAGCGCTCCTGTCCCGGAAGCCAGGAGGAGCCGCGCCGAGCCCGGCTCGCGCCGGCGGGCGATCCGATCGGGGAAACCAGCGAGCAGGGCGCGGCGCAACCC
>DATFEN010000308.1:0-9652 GCA_035251085.1 Vicinamibacteria bacterium
CGCCGAGCTCGTTCCAGAACGAGTTCGCGTTCGGACCTGGGCTGTCACATGCGGCTGCTAAACAAGGAGCCGTGTGGCAGGACCTCCTCCGCTCCATGCGCCGGCTCACCGACGCCGAGCTCGCGCAGCGCGTCAAGGAGCTGGCTGCGCGGGAGCGGAGCGCGACGGCCCTGCTCGTCGCGCATCTCGCCGAGCTCGACACGCGCGATGTGCACCTGCGCGCGGGCCACGGCTCGCTCTTCGCTTATTGCCGCGACGTCCTGGCGCTGTCCGAGCATGCGGCCTACAACCGCATCGCCGCGGCTCGGGCCATGCGGCGCTTTCCCGTGGTCCTCGATCCGCTCGAGAGTGGTGCTCTCAACCTCACCACCGTGAAGCTGCTCGCGCCGCACTTGACGGCTGAGAATCACCGGGCCGTGCTCGACTCGGCGCTGGGCAAGACCAAGCTGCAGGTCGAGGAGATCGTCGCCACGTTGCTGCCTCGGCCCGACGTCCCCTCGTTCGTTCGAAAGCTTCCGGTTCCTCGGGCACCCCTGTCACAGCTGAATGCGTCACCCCTCCCGCCACTCGCAGCTCTTCCCCCGCCTCCGACGCGACCTTCAGCCGAGGTGATTCCGCTCTCGCCGGATCGCTACAAGATGCAGGTCACGATCGGAGGTGACACGCTCGAGAAGCTGCGGCTGGCGAAGGACCTGCTGCGCCATGCCGTGCCGTCCGGCGACGAGGCCGCCATCCTCGACCGTGCGCTGACGGCACTCCTCACGGACCTCGCACAAAGGAAGTTCGCTGCGGCCGAGCGGCCGCGCCCGCCGGGAGGGACGGCGCCCGGGTCTCGTCACATCCCGGCCGACGTCAAGCGCACGGTCTGGCTACGCGACCTCGGGCGCTGCGCCTTCGTGGGAACTGGAGGACGGCGCTGCGGGGAGCGCGGCTTCCTGGAGTTCCACCACCTTCACCCGCACGCGCTGGGCGGACAGGCGACGCCGGCGAACATCCAGTTGCGGTGCCGGGCTCACAACGGCTACGAGGCGCGGGTGGATTTCGGGGGCCAACTCGTTCCGGAACGAGCTCGCCCGGGAGGATCCTCGGGGCGCGGGCCGTGAGCTATGCTGAGTGCATCCCGGGGGGAGCGAGGGTGGCGGAGCACAGGGAGCTGGGCGTCGGGGCGACGAACCGAGACTACGAACGCTACGACCAGGTCCGCAAGGAGCAGCGGTACAACCTGGCCGAGGCCGATCATCAGGAAGCCTTCGACGAGGACTACCGGGTGCGCACCTGCGACATCGGCCGGCTGTTGCGCGGCGGCGACGCGGACGAGCGGGCGTTCGCGCGCGAGCTCGGCTCCGCGCTGCGCGAGATCGGCTTCGCGATCCTCGAAGGTCACGGGATCGATCCGGCGCTCTACGACGAGGCCGAGCAGCGCGTCGTCGAGCTGTTCACACAGACGCCCCTCGAGGAGAAGCTCCGTTTCCGCGCGCAGCGCCACGGATCGGTCAACCAGGGCTACTTCCCCATCAAGGAGACGAGCGACATCCACCCCGACCTGGTCGAGGGCTGGGTCTTCTGTCGTCGCGCGTTCCGCATCGATCCCGGCCGCGAGGTGCGCCTCGAGGACTTCTGGCCGCGGCCCGAGCACGAGGCCTTCTTCAGGCGCCTCTGTCTCGAGCACGAGCGCCTGATCGTGCCCTTGATGCAGAGCATGCTCACCGGCCTGGGCTGCGACCCTCACCTCTACGACGCCAAGCTCACGAGGACGAACTTCGGCCAGCGCCTGAACTACTATCCGCCCCTGAGCGCCGCCGATGAGGCCTCCCGCGCGGGACGTCTGCTCGGCCACGAGGACGTCGACCTCTTCACCTTCCTCCCGGCCCCGCGCATCGAGGGGCTCCAGGTGCTGAACCGAGCGAGCATGAGGTGGATCCGGCTCGAGGCTCCGCACGGCACGATCATCCTGAACACCGGCGACTACATGCAGCGCATCACGAACGACGCCCTGCCCTCCACCACGCACCGCGTGAGCCCGCCCCGCGACGAGATGCTCCGGCGCGCGGCCCGCGTCTCGTTTCCGATGGCCGTCTACGTGTGGGAGGACGAGCTGCTCGAAGTGCTGCCGGGACTCGGGGTGCCGAAGTACACGCCGATCAAGGCGATCCAATTCCATACGCAGAGCACCAGCAAGTTCTATGGCGACGACTACGCGGTGAAGTCGTGAGCTCGCTGCGAGGCCGCGCGCGCAGGCCTTGCCCCGAAAAGGCGGGCTCTGCTAGAGTGCGCGCCGCAGCCCGACAGCAGCGGTTCTTATCGGAGGCGAGGCATTGCCGAGCGCGCCGACGCAGGATTTCCTGACCGCCCACGCGAGCATCCTCGCGTTCCTCTTGGTCGTGGTCGGCTTCGTCGCGGTCAACCTCGTGGTGTGGTGGCTGATCCGCCCGAGCCGCCACTCCGAGGAGAAGCTCACGACCTACGAGTGCGGCGAGAATCCGCAGGGCTCGGCCTGGATCCAGTTCAACATCCGCTTCTACGTGTTCGCGCTCATCTTCGTGATCTTCGACGTGGAGACCGTGTTCCTGCTGCCCTGGGCGGTCGTCTACAAGGGCATCGGCCCGCTGGCCTTCTACGAAGGCCTCGTGTTCATCGCGATCCTGCTCGTGGCCCTCGTCTACGTCTGGCGAAAGGGCGACCTCGAGTGGGTGCGCGCCGAGGACCGCGCATGACGGTTCCCATCACCGGCGTCCTGCAGGGGCGTTTCGACGACGACAATCTCGCCTTCACCACCGTCGACCAGCTCGTGAACTGGGCGCGCAAGTCGAGCCTTTGGCCCATGACCTTCGGCCTGGCCTGCTGCGCCATCGAGATGATGGCGACGGGCGGCACGCGCTACGACTGGAACCGGTTCGGCCTCATCCCCCGCGGCACGCCGCGCCAGAGCGACCTCATGATCGTTGCCGGCACGGTGACCCTGAAGATGGCGACACGCGTGAAGCGGCTGTACGAGCAGATGCCCGAGCCGAAGTACGTGATCTCGATGGGCTCGTGCGCCAACAACGGCGGGCCGTACTGGCGTCACGGCTATCACGTCTTGAAGGGCGTCGACGAGGTGATCCCCGTGGACGTGTACGTGCCCGGCTGCCCGCCACGGCCCGAGGCTCTGCTGTACGGCGTGATGAAGCTCCAGGAGAAGATCCAGGAGGACCGCGTGTTCCGGAAGAAGGCGGAGTCCCTGGGCAGCCTCCCTGGCGCGAGGATGGCCGACGAGGCCGTGCGGTGAGCATGGACGCAGCGGCGGTCCACGATCGGCTGAAGGCGAGATTCGGCGAGGCGGTCCTTTCCTTCGACGCCGCAGCCAAGCAGCCGTTCGCGGTGGTTGCGGCAGGGGCGATCGGTGAGGTGGCCGCGTTCCTCAAGGCCGAGCCCGACCTCGGCTTCGACAACCTCATGTGCCTGTCGGCGGTCGACTACCCGAAGGAGACGCCTCCGCGGATGGAGATCGTCTACCACCTGCTGTCCTATGCGCATGCGCACCAGTTCGTGCTGAAGGTGCAGTTGCCGCGTGAGGACCCGCGCCTGCCGACGGTCGAGGGGACCTGGGGCGTCGCGAACTGGCACGAGCGGGAGGCGTACGACTTGTTCGGGATCGTCTTCGAGGGCCACAGCGACCTGCGGCGCATCCTGCTGCCCGACGACTGGGAGGGCCATCCCCTGCGCAAGGACTGGCAGGACCCCGACTTCTACAACGGCATGCACGTGAAGCCGACGCCACAGATGGCCGAGCGCGCGATGGGTGGCGAGAGGATCGGCGTCGGCCCGTTCGACTTCACGCCCCCGAACCGGCACGTGTAACCACGGCAAACGGAAACCACGGAGAGTACAGAGGAACGAACGGAGAGAGCACAGAGAAAATGAGGGTGACGACAACAGAGATGACGGTCACCTCCCTCACTCCGTGTCCTCTCCGTTCCCCCTCTGTGTCCTCGGTGGTTGTCTTGGCCGGGGTTGTGATCTGATGGCGGCGAACGTCGACTGGCGCCTCGACGAGCTGGACACCGACGAGATGGTGCTCCAGATGGGGCCGCAACACCCGTCCACCCACGGCGTGCTGCGCATCGAGCTGCGCACCGACGGCGAGGTGGTGAAGGCGGCGCGGCCCCACATCGGCTACTTGCACCGCTGCTTCGAGAAGCACGCCGAGAGCGTCGACTACCCGGGCGTCATCCCCTACACCGACCGAATGGACTACGTCGCGTCGATGGGCAACAGCCTCGGCTACGCCCTCGCGGTCGAAAAGCTCATGGGGATCGAGCCCAGCCCTTACGTCCAGACCATCCGCGTGATCATGGCCGAGCTGCAGCGCATCGCCTCGCACTGCATCGCGGTCGGGACGTACGGGATGGACATCGGTGCGTTCACGCCCTTCCTGCATCTGTTGCGCGATCGCGAGAAGATCCTCGACCTGTTCGAGTGGACCTGCGGCGCGCGTCTGCTCTACAACTACAACTGGATCGGCGGCGTCTCCCACGACGTGCCCGAGGGCTTCGTGAAGGCCTGCCGCCAGTTCCTGCGCGAGTACGAGGCCATCACCCACCCCGAGCTGATGGACCTCCTGATCGGCAACAAGATCTTCATCAAGCGCACGGCCTCCGTCGGCGTGTGCTCGCCAGAGCTGGCGATCAGCTATGACCTGACCGGCCCCAACCTGCGCGGGAGCGGCCCAGCCCGGGACCTGCGCAGGGACGAGCCGTACTGCGGCTACGAGAGCTACGCCTTCGACGTGTGCGTCGGAACGGGCGAGTACGGACCGGTAGGCTCATGTTTCGACCGGAATCTGGTCCGGGCCCGCGAGATGGCCGAGAGCGCGAAGATCCTCCACCAGGCCCTCGACCGGCTCGAGAAGCTCGACAAGACCGACGTCCGCGAGAAGGTCCCGAAGCGCGTCAAGCCAGCCAAGGGCGAGATCTACTTCCGCAGCGAGGCGCCGCGGGGCCAGCTCGGCTACTACGTCGTCGCCGACGGCACAGGTGTCAACCCCTACCGTGTGAAGGTGAAGAGCCCCTGCTTCACCGCCATGAGCATCTTCCACGTCCTGGCGAAGGGCATGTACGTGGCGGACATCATCGCGCTCATCGGGTCTTTAGACGTTGTGCTGGGGGAGATCGATCGCTAGATGGACCTCCTGGCCCGTCTCCTGAGCGGCGCGCTGGCGGGCCAACCGGTCTGGCTCGTCGGCTTTGCCGCCGCGCTCATATGCGCCGCGCTGCTCGTTATGTTCATGGCTCTTGGACCGATCGCCTACGTGTACGCGGAGACGAAGATCGCAGGCTTCATGCAGGACCGCATCGGGCCCAAGCGCGTCGGGCCCCACGGCCTGCTCCAGACCATAGCCGATGCGGTGAAGCTGCTCTTCAAGGAGGCGATCTATCCCGCCGCGGCGGACAAGTTCCTGTTCGTGCTGGCGCCGTGCCTGGTGGTGGTGGGCGCGTTCATGAGCTTCGTCGTGATCCCGTTCGGTGGGCGGCTGCAGACGGCCGACCTGAACGTGGGGTTGTTCTACGTGGTGGCCGTGTCGAGCCTCTCCACGGTCGGGATCATCATGGCGGGCTGGGCCTCGAACAACAAGTACGCGCTCTACGGCGCCATGCGCTCGGCGGCGCAGATCGTCTCGTACGAGATCCCGGCGGTGTTCAGCCTGCTGATCGTGGTGATGATCGTCGGCAGCCTGTCGCTCCAGGACGTGGTCCTTGCCCAGCAGGGTGGCCTGCCGCACTGGCTGCTGTTCCGCTACTTCCCGCTGAACGTGGTCGCCTTCCTGGTGTTCTTCACCGCCTCGCTGGCCGAGTGCAACCGCGCGCCCTTCGACATCCCCGAGGCGGAGAGCGAGCTGGTGGCGGGCTTCCACACCGAGTACAGCGGCTTCTTCTTCGCGATGTTCTTCATGGCCGAATACACCGAGATGTTCATCGTCTCGGCGGTGGCGTCCGTCCTCTTCCTCGGCGGCTACCTGGCGCCGCACCCGTCCCTTCAGATGCTCGGCCCGGTTCCCCTGGGCCCGGTCTGGTTGCTGGCCAAGTCCTTCACGTTGGTCTTCGTCATGATGTGGCTGCGTTGGACCTTGCCGCGCCTGCGCGTGGACCAGCTGATGCACGTTGCTTGGAAGGTGCTGTTGCCGATCTCGATGACGCTGGCCGTCTGCGTCGGAGGCCTGGTGCTCTGGCAGCCCGCGGGCTTCCTCTGGGACCGCTTCGTCGGCTGGCCGATCGTGGCTGGCATCTTCCTTTATCTGCTCGTAGGCCTCTTCCGGGCGGTGCAGTGGAGCCGGGCCCGCATTCGGACGATGGCCACATCGTGAGGACTCCTCGATGAAGCAGTGGTTGCTCGATCTCTGGGAGGGCTTCTACACCGTCCTGGTCGGGATGCGCATCACGTGGCGGCACCTCTTCGTCAAGAAGGTGACGCTCCACTACCCCGAGGAGAAATGGGCGCTTCCGCCGCGCTCGAGGATGCGACTCTTCATGAAGTACGAGGACTGCATCGGCTGCGGCCAGTGCGTCCGCGCGTGCCCGGTGCAGTGCATCTACCTGAAGGCCGAGAAGCGGCCGCCCACGTCGCCCGCGATCTGGGCCGCCAACGGCCAGCCGATCAAGCTCGACGTGCAGGTGTTCGACATCGACATGTCGTTGTGCTGCTACTGCAACCTGTGCACCTACCCCTGCCCCACGGACTGCATCCACATGACGCCGGAGTACGAGTTCGCGACCGACGACCTGTCGCAGCACCTGTACCGCTTCGCGAAGCCGAACGCGAAGTTCCTGACCGTGAACCCGAAGCCGCCCGCCCCGGCCCCGCCCAAGCCGGCTCCTCCGGCCGCCGCTCCGCCGGCCGGTGCGCCGCCAGCGCCGCAGACACCTCCCGCTCCACAAACGCCGCCGGTTCCGCAGGCCCCACCTGCTCCTGAATCGCCTCCCGCGGGAGCCTGATGCGATGGGCGCGAGCGACGCCGTCTTCCTGGTCTTCGCGGCGCTGACGGTCGCCTCGGCGGCCGTGTGCGTGCTGGCCCGAAGCCTGATCTACAGCGCCTTCGCGCTGCTCTTCACGTTCTTCGGCGTGGCGGGCCTCTACGTTCTTCTCGGCGCCGACTTCCTGGCGGCGACGCAGCTCCTCATCTATGTCGGCGGCATCCTGGTGCTGCTGCTCTTTGGCGTGATGCTCACCCACAAGCTGTACGATCTCGACCTGAAGAGCGAGGTGCAGCAGTTTTGGGCGGGCGTGTTCATCCTGGCGGGCATCTTCGGCACCCTGGCCATCACGATCTACCGCACGCCCTGGCGCGTGGGACCTGGCCGTTCACCGGCGGCGACCACGGCCGACATCGGCCGCGAGTTCATGGGCGCCTGGCTGCTGCCCTTCGAGGCCGCCTCGATCCTGCTCCTCGTCGCGCTGATCGGCGCGGCCATGATCGTGCGCCGGAGGAAGGAAGCATGATCGGACTGCAGCACTACCTGCTGGTCTCTGCGGCGCTGTTCTCCCTGGGCATCCTCGGCGTGTTGACGCGGCGCAACGCCGTCAACGTGCTGATGGGCATCGAGCTGATCCTCAACTCGGCCAACCTGAACCTCGTGGCGTTCTCGCGCTACGGCGCCGGGAACCTCAACGGCCAGCTCTTCGCCGTGTTCGTGATCGTCATCGCCGCGGCCGAGGTGGCGGTCGCCCTCGCCATCGTGCTCACCCTGTATCGGCTGCGGCGCACGCCGAACCTCGACGCCGCGGACCTCTTGCGCGGATGAGGACCGTTACGCCGGCCCGAAAACACAGAGGAACGGGAGGACGACCGGAGAGCTACGGAACGAGAGAATGAAACGAAACAAGAGTCAAGCCGGTCTCGCGCTCCGTTTCTCTCCGTGTCTCTCTCGGTGCTCTGTGTTCCGGGGCCGGCTTAGGATCGCCTGACATGCAGGAGATAGTCCGCAGCCTGCCGCATTTCGGCGCCGAGATCGCGCTCACCGTGGCGCTTCTCGTCGTGGTCCTGGTGGACGCGACCGGGATGCGCGGCCGCAACGGCCTGTGCCGGGCGCTGACCGTGATCGGCCTGCTGGGCGCGCTCCCCCTCGGCTGGGCCTCGGGACGCGTTCCCGACGAGATCTGGAGCGGGATGCTGGTGGCCGATCCGCTGGGGGCCTTCTTCAAGGTGCTGCTCGTCGGGGCGTCGCTGCTGCTGGTGCTCGCGTTCACCTTCCGCAACTCCTCGGAGCTGCATGGCCTCGGCCAGGGCGAGTTCTACGCGCTGCTGCTCGCCGTGACGATCTCCAACCTCCTGCTCGCCACGTCCAACGACATCGCGATGCTGTACCTGGCCTTGGAGATGGTCTCGATCACGTCCTACGTCATGGTGGCCTACATCAAGGGCGACCGCTTCTCGAACGAGGCTTCGCTGAAGTACGTGTTGTTCGGCGCGGTGTCGACGGGCGTGATGCTGTACGGTTTCTCGCTTCTCTACGGGCTCTCCGGGACCACGTCGATCCCCGCCCTGCGCGACTTCCTGGCCGCGGGCGTGCCGCCCGAAGGGCGGGCGGCGTTGTATCTGATCGCGCTGTTCACGCTGGCCGGCTTCGGCTTCAAGACGGCGTCCGTGCCATTCCATTTCTGGTGCCCCGACGTTTACCAGGGCGCGGCGACGCCGGTGACGGCCTTCCTGTCCGTGGCGCCCAAGGCGGCCGGCTTCGCGATCATGCTGCGCTTCTTCTACGGTGCTTTGTCCACGCGCGGCTCGGGCGCCTGGGACTACGCCTGGACGATCAACTGGGTCCAGCTCCTGATGGCCGTCTCCGTCGCCACCATGACGCTCGGCAACGTCGCGGCGCTGACGCAGACCAACATGAAGCGGCTGCTCGCCTACTCCTCGATCGCCCACGCCGGCTTCTTGATGATGGGCGTGGTGGCGCTCAGCGAGAACGGCGCCCGCGGCCTGCTGATCTACCTGTTCGCCTACGTCTTCATGAACCTGGGCGCGTTCCTGGTGGTGACCCTGATCCACCACCACGAAGGCAGCTTCGATCTGCGCGACTACCCCGGGATGCACCGGCGCCAGCCGTTCCTGACCGTGGCGATGGCGATCTTCCTGCTGTCGCTCATGGGCATCCCGCCCCTCGTGGGCTTCATGGGCAAGCTCTACGTCTTCGCAGCCGTGGTCGAGCGCGGCCCGGCGTTCTGGTGGTACGCGGTGGTCGGCGCCGTGAACGCCGCGGTCGCGGCCTACTACTACGCGCGCATCATGAAGACCATGATCATCGACGAGGCCGAGACGGAGCGGCCCGCGATCCGGCTCCACGGCCTGGACTTCGCCTGGGTGCTGATCTTCGTGATGGCGAACGTCGTGCCACTCCTGTTCTGGTCGACGATCGAGGCTTGGGCGCGCGCCTCCCTGACGCTCTACGCCCGGCTCTGACAGCGCGCTGGCTCAAGCGCTTCCGACGGCTTCGTGCTGTTCCTGTTCACGGCTCGGCGCCTGAGCGGTCACGCTCGCGCGGCATAATGGATGGCCCCGATGGACGTCACGGTCTCGCGCTCCTATGCCCAGCACGTGGTGATCTCTCCCGATGCGGTCGTCCGGATCGAGCGCCGCTCCGCCGAGGAGACGCGTCGGGCGTCCTACATCGCCTTC
>DATFEN010000313.1:0-7633 GCA_035251085.1 Vicinamibacteria bacterium
CTCACCTTGATTCCGGTAAATCGAAGCGCCGCAGAAGCTCGCGGAAATGATCGATCGCTTCCGGCGTAGCCCATTCCGCTGGGCCGATATACCTGTCGAGTAGCACTCCCTGCGGGTCGAGAACGAAGGTCTCGGGAAAGCCCGTCGTGCGGTACGCGGCCGTGGGGCCGCGTCCGCCTGGATCCCGCAAGGTGGCGAAGGTAACGCCAACCTTCTGGACAAACGCCCGGAGCGTCGCTTCGTCTTCGTCCACGGAAGCGCCGATTACGACGAGTCCCTCTGGGCTGAGCGCGCGGTGCAGCTTCTCGAGCGCCGGCATCTCCTCCACGCAGGGCGGGCACCAGGTCGCCCAGAAGTTGAGGACGACAAGCTTGCCCCGGAACGAGGCAAGATCTACGACTCCGCCGTCGAGCGTCGGCAGACGGAGGGGGGGCGCGAGGTCGCCCTTCCTGAGACCGTAACCCTTGCGGCCCTCGAGGGAGACGAGGGCCCACGCTAGAGCAGCGGCCACGGCTACGAGGCCTGCGACCTTGGTCGCGACCTTCACGCCGCAGGACGAGGAGACGATTCGGGAGGCAGAAACTCCTCGATTTGAGCGCGCACCGCAGGACTACTCCAGCGCACCGACCCCAGCCACACCGCGCGCACGATGCCGCTCGCATCGATCAAATATGCCTCGGGCAATTTGTGAGACCCGAACGCCTTCAAGATCTTTTCGCCGTGCGGGTCGCGCAGCAGGCCGAACGTCAGGTTCTTGTCTCGCACGAAGCGCTCGCGCGCCGCATAGTCGGTGTCGGCGGAGACGCCCAGGACGACGAGCCCGCGCAGCCTGTACCTGCGGTTGATCTCCTCGATCTCGGGCACTTCGCGCTCGCAGATGTGGCAGCTCGACATGAAGAACGTCAGCAGCACGGGCTTGCCGCGGAAATTCGAGAGCTTGACCTCGCCCGGTCCGACGCTGGGCAGCGACAGCTCAGGAGCCATCATGCCCACCTTGATCCGCGTGGCCTCGGGAGCGGTGAGCCAGAAGTAGCCCAGCGCCAGCCCCGCCGCGACCAAGACACCCACGACAGGTGTGGCCCAGCCGGGCGTGGCTTCTTCTTCCATCGCCCGACATTGTAGAGAAGTCACGGCGTCCCCGCGATTGACGTCGAACCGCCGCTGGAACTAGCCTCTATGCCTCCGGCGACGCGTGAGTGCCTTCAACTTCTCCCCCGAGGTCGCTGCGATCGAGCCCGAGCTCGTGGCTCTACGCCGCGACTTGCACCAGCACCCCGAGCTGGCCTTCCAGGAGACGCGCACCGCGGCCCGGATCCACGCCTTCCTCGATGGCCACGGTCTGCAGCTGCGCTCCGGCATCGGCGGCACCGGCGTCGTGGCCGAGGCGGGCAAAGGGTCGCCCACGATCCTGCTCCGCGTGGACATGGACGGGCTGCCGATCCAGGAGGAGAACGCGGCTCCCTACGTATCCCAGGAGCTCGGTCGAATGCATGCCTGCGGGCACGACGGCCACACGGCGATCGGCGCTGTCACGGCCCGGATCCTCGCGTCGCGCAGTCTTCCTGGACGCGTACGCGTGGTGTTCCAGCCAGCGGAGGAGGGCGAGGGCGGCGCGCAGTCGGTCATCCGCGCCGGCGTCATGGAAGGGGTCGACATGGCGTTCGGTATCCACGTCTGGAACGAGTTGCCCATCGGCACCATCGGCGTGAAGCCGGGGCCGCTGATGGCCTCGGTGGACCGCTTGCGCATCGTGATCCGCGGCCGCGGGGGCCATGGCGCGAAGCCACATCGCGCCGCGGACCCCGTCGTGGCGGCGGCGCACGTGGTCACGGCGCTCCAGACCATCGTGTCGCGCGAGGTGTCGCCGATGCAAGCTGCCGTGATCACGATCGCGTCGATCCGGTCGGGTGAAGCCTTCAACGTGATACCCGAGGAGGCGATCCTGACCGGGACGATCCGCACCTTCGACGCCGAGCTACGCAGCTCGATGCCCGCGCGCATCGCGCGCGTGGCACGCGGGGTCGCCTCGGGCCTGCAATGCCGCGCCGACGTTGATGTTCGCGCCGGCAACCCCGCGGTCGTGAATGACGCGCGGGCGGCTGCCATCGCGCGCCGGGCGGCCGAGCGCGTCGTGGGCGAAAGGCAGGTCGTCGAGCCGGAGCCAACCATGGGCGGCGAGGACATGGCCTGCTACTTCGAGAAGGCCCCCGGCTGCTTCGTCTTCATCGGCTCACAGAATGAGGAACGAGGCCTCGTCGAGCCTCACCACAGCCCGCGCTTCGACTTCGACGAGCGAGCCCTCTCCATCGGCTGCGAGTTCCTGCTTCAGGTCGCCGGGGAAGCGCTCTCCGCGGCCTGAGCGCTGCCTGAATCACCACGACGCTCGTATCGAGCCCGATCGACGCCGCGATCGTTCCACGGTGCCCGGTCCACCCCGTCGCTCAAGGCAGGAAGCGGTTTCCGCGGGACGCCCACGACGCCTCCCTTCCAGCGAACCAGCGACATCGGCGGCGGCGACGGGTACGGAGGGTTCGAAGGACAGATCGAGGTCTCCCAATCGGGTGGCAGGTTCAGGAGACTCACCTGCCGCAAGAATGTCGCGTCACACGTGAAGGGCAGGCCCTCGGCCGTGTCACGCGTGCGGATGCGAGCGTTCCGCCACCAGGCGCGTGGCCTTGTGAGCGCGCTCTTCGAACGCGAGCATGTCGAGGAGCACTTGCAGCCGCCCGCAGGGGTCGCACCCTCTACAGGTACCTTTCCTTCAGCACCTTCATGTGGTGACGTTCGTGGCCGGCGATCACCCAGGCCTGGGCCCGGACGGTGATCTCCTTCTCGTTCGCGATGCCGCGCCGCTCCCAGGCCTCGCGCGTGAAGCCCCGCACGAGCGACAACGTGGCACGCCGCACCGCGGCGTAGTCGTCGATCACGGCGGAGAAGGGCACGCCGCCGCGATCCCTGGCGTTCGCCGCGTAAGTCTTCTCGTCGAAGCCAGGCAGCCCTTGGGTCTCGCCGCGGGCGAAGCACAGCGCCCGACAGGCGAACACGCGCTCGCTGTCCGCGACGTGGCCGACCAGCTCGGCGACCGTCCACTTCTCCGGTGCGTATGCGTATTTCGCCTTGTCTGGCGGCAGCCCCCGCAGCAGGCTCAGCGTGTCCTCGTACTGCCGCTCGAGCATCTCGACGATCGGCCCGTCGGGCACAAGCGAGATGTAGCGGTCGAACCAGGTGGCGTACTCACTCGGCGCGGGCCGTTGGGCGAGGTCCAGCGTCATGGCTTCCAGGCCTCCTTCCGGGTCGTGGCCTTTTCCACGCGGCTCCAGACGATGTCGTGGCCGATGCCGGGTGCGTCCGGCACCGCGATCGTGCCGTCCGGGGCCACGACGACGGGCGGATCGACCAGGTCCTCCTCGAAGTATCGCGCGCTCGCGGACGTGTCGCCAGGCAGCGTGAAGCCGGGCAGCGTCTGCAGGTGGACGTTCGCCAGGCGCCCGATTCCGGACTCCAGCATCCCGCCGCACCACACCGGCACGCCACGTCCGTGGCACAGCTCGTGGATGTCCAGCATCCCGCGAAAGCCGCCCACGCGGCCGACCTTGATGTTGATGATGCGGCACGCGCCGAGATCGAGCGCGTGACGCGCGTTGTCCAGGCCGCGGATCGACTCGTCGAGGCAGATCGGCGTGTGCAGCTCTTTCTGGAGCGTCGCATGGTCCACGATGTCGTCCCATGCGAGCGGCTGCTCGACCATCATCAGGTCAAAGCCGTCCAGCTCGCGCAGCACCGGTGCATCGGCCAGGGTGTAGGCGCTGTTGGCGTCCACCATCAGGCGGATCTGCGGAAATCGGGCGCGGACCGCGGCGGCCAGGCGGCGGTCGTGTCCCGGCTTGATCTTGATCTTGATGCGCCGATAGCCGGCTGCGACCTCGGTCTCGACGCGCTCGAGCAGCGCCGCTTCGTCCTTCTGCAGGCCGATCGAAACGCCCGATTCGATGCGCTTGCGGCTTCCGCCGAGCAACGAGTGGAGCGGCCTTCCCTGTCGCCGCGCCACCAGCTCCCAGATCGCCATCTCCAGGCATGCCTTGGCCATCTCGTGGCCCCGCACACGCGCGAAGGCGGGAAGCACCTCGCGGGGGTCGTCGATGGCGAGCGAGAAAGCGAGCGGCGCCAGGAACTCGCGCAGGACGTGGAACACGGTGCCGTTCGTCTCGGGCAAGTAGTAGGGATCGGCGTCGGCGACGCACTCGCCGAAGCCCGTGAGGCCGTCGGCGGAGACGCTCACCAGCAGGAATTCCTTCGCCGTCGTGCGACCGAAGGAGGTTTCGAAGGGATGCTTCAGGGGCAGCCGGACATGGCGGACCTCGATGCGCTCGAGTTTCATCGGAGGCTGATTCCGGTGTCGACCACCAACCTGTAGCGTCCAGCGAAGCCGGGGGTCGTCCGCATCGTCATCGTGCCAGCCTCGTCGACGAGCACGAAGCCCTCCGCACCGCGCCGCGCCAGCATCGAAAGTCCCTCGCCGCCGCGCACGTACAGTGCCGTCGAGAGCGCGTCCGCTTCGATCCCGGTCGGGGCGACGACCGTGGCCAGCACCACACCGCGGGCAGGTTCTCCGGTTCTCGGGTCCACGATGTGGCCGGACCTCTCGGTGCCGCCGGACGTAGAGACCGCGCCGTCCTCGACGCGAAACGATCCCAGCGGCCCGTTGCGGCCCGGCACCTCGACCTCCAGCGATGTTCCGAACACGCCGAGGCTGCTCGTCCCCAGATCGACGAGCCCCGCTGTGGCCCCCGAGCGCTTCAAGGCCTCGATCGCTCGATCGGCGGCGTAGCCTTTGGCGATTCCTCCGAGGTCGAGCGCACCGCCGCGGGGCAGGCGGACGTGCCCGCCGTCGAGCATGACGCGGCCATAGCCGACGAGCGGCAGCAGTCGAGCCCGCTCCTCCGCGGATCGCGCGGTCATGAGCGGGCCCACCGTCGGATCGAAGGCGCCGTCCGTCGAGGCGGCGATGTCCAGGGACGCCCGAAGGACGGCGAGCAGGGCGGGCGGCGCATCGAGGCTGCCCTCACGATTCAGCCGAACGAGCGGCGTCTCCTTCCACAGCGACATTGCGTCGTCCACGTCCTCGAGCTCACGGAAAGCTGCGTCGAGGGCCGCGGACGGCTCCGGGGCGCGCCAGGCCTGCACTTCGGCAGTCGTCCCCATGAGCACGCGCATCTCGCGCGCTGGCCGGACGCGCTCGAGGTCCACGCCCGCCGCGAGTCCAGCGCAAGCCAACAGCGACGCTGCGACAGGCTTTAGCGTCGCTTGCACCATGCGTGCGATCAGGCCTGGCGTCGGCTCGCTTCCGCGGCGCGCGCCGCGCAGCGTTTGCAAAGTCCGTAGATCTGGTGTCGATGACCCTGGATCACGAAGCCCAGCTCTTCGGCGATGACGTCCTGCTGGCGCTCGATCTCCGGGCTCGAGAACTCGATGATGTCGCCGCAAGCGCTGCAGATCAGGTGGTCGTGGTGCTGGCGGCCGAACTCGTGCTCGAAACGCGACTGTCCCTGCACCTCGAGAGAGCTGGCCAGCCCCGCCTGCTGCAGGACCTTGAGGGTGCGGTAGACGGTGGTGCGTCCCACCTCCGGGTGCTTGCGCTGAACCAGTGCGAGCAGGTCGTCCACGGACAGATGCCGGTCCGAGCGCAGGAAGGCGTCGAGGATCGCATCGCGCTGCTCGCTGCGCTTGAGACCGTGCGCGCGCAGGTACTCGGCGAACACCTCCTTTTCCTCGCGCCCCGCGTTCTTCATGTGTCCCAAGCCAGACTAGCTGCCGTCCCCGCGCACTGTCAACGACGCGCTCGCGCCCCGCCGCTCCACGAACATCAAGAGCAGCAGGAGGGCAACGAAACCGACGGACTGCATGAGCAGAAGAAGCGTTTCCCCTCGCGTCGCATCCCGCAACGAGATGGCGCCCGCCCCCAGGCAGAAGGTGGCGAGGTAGATGAATCCCACCGCGGCCCGCCTCGAGAGCCCGAGGGACACGAGGCGGTGCGAGAGGTGGGAGTTGTCGCCGTGCCAGATCGGCCGCCTCTGGCGCACGCGGATCACGATCACGGTGAGCGTGTCGATGAGGGGGACGGCCAGGACGAACGCCGGCAGCAGCACCGGGAAGTAGGTGCTCGACGCCTTGGTCACATAGCGTTCGAGCAGTGTGATCGAGGCCATCACGAAGCCGATGAACAGGCTGCCGCAATCGCCCAGGAACACCGACGCCGGCTCCCAGTTGAAGAACAGGAAGCCCAGCAAGCTGCCAATGAACGCGGCGAGGATGAGGCCGATGAAGAACTCGCCGTGGGCCCAGGCGTTGGCGAACAGCACTCCGGAAGCCACGAGTGCAACGCCCGCCGACAACCCGTCCATGTTGTCGAGCAGGTTGAAGGCGTTGGTGATGCCCACCACCCAGAGCACCGTCACCAGGACGTTGAGCCACTCCCAAGGCATGAACGATGTGCGGATCCCCGCCGTCACGAGGATCACGGCCGCGAGGATCTGCCCGGCCGCTTTGGCGACGACGTGGAAGCGCGCGCCCAGGATGTCGTCCAGGAGACCGATGAGGAACGCGAGCGTCGAGCCGGCGAGCAGGCCAATCAGCTCGAGCCGCACCTTCGGAGCCTCCTGCAGCATACGCAGCGGGCCCGCGAACCACTCCTGAGTCTTTGCCATCTCGGACAGCAACGGCGTGAGCCAGTGGCCACTGCCAACGACGAGCGCGAACGCGAGGAAGACCGCGACACCGCCCAGGCGCGGTGTCGCGCGCTCGTGCATCTTGCGTTCGCCCGGGTGATCCAGGACGCCGGCAGCTTGGGCGATGCGGCGGGAAACTGGCACGAGCAAGGCGGAGATCGCGGTGGCGGAGGCGACGACGACCGCCGCGAAGACGTCGCGGTCCGTCACCGTCCGCTCCTAGCGCAGGAGGCGATGGGTTTCGAGCTCCTTCAGTGCCTGGGTCGAAAGGCTGCGGCTGGTCTGGCTGGCCACCCAGGCCGCCAGCTCCTGCACGCCGTCGCGGAGGGCCACCTTCGGCTCGTAGCCGAGGCGCATGCGGATCCGCGAGATGTCGGCGTAGCAGCTCCGGATGTCGCCCTCGCGGAACTTGCCGAGCACCTGGGGCTCGACCCCGGAGGCGCCGGGGATCTCGTGCCGCAGCAGATCGAACAACGTCAGCAGGTCGGTAGCCGCGCCGGTCCCAACGTTCAATACCTCGTCCGTCACGTCTACCTTCTCCGCCGCCAGCACGCAGGCCTCGGCGATGTCGCTGACGTGGACGAAGTCGCGGGACTGCAGGCCGTCCTCGAACACGAGCGGGCTCTGCCCGTTGAGGAGCGCGCTGGAGAAGATCGCCGCGACCCCGGTATACGGGTTCGACAGCGCCTGGCGCGCGCCATAAACGTTGAAGAATCGCAGCGCCAGCGCCGGTATGCCCAGGCTGCGTGCCCCGACCAGCACCATCTCCTCGTGGTCGCGCTTGTTGATCGCGTAGATGGAAGTGGGGATGAGGGTCTTGCCCTCGGGCGTGGGTCGCGCATCCATCGCGGCGTCGCATCGAGGGCAGTGGACGCTCCAGTCGCGCGCGGCGAGCTGCGCTGCCGGCC
>DATFEN010000011.1:0-8788 GCA_035251085.1 Vicinamibacteria bacterium
TCCGGAAGCGCGGACAACGGCGAGAAGCGGTAGCCGGCGAGGCGAAGGACGACCTCGCCCGCAGCGACTACGGCGAGGAGGATCGCGGCCAGGGACTGCGGTCGCCGTCGGAACCACGCCGGAAGCATCGCGCGATGGGAGCCGCGCCATTATGTCCCCTGTCTTCATCTTCGCGTCGATTTGACCGGCGGCCCGGGGGCGCCCTACGATCCGGCTCTCGGACGCCGCAATGAGCGACTCGCACGCCGCGCCCAGCCGGAATCCAGGCATCGAGGAAGCCCCGCTCGATGACGAGTTGATCCTCTACGACCCGACGAGCGGCCGCTTCCACAGGTTGAACCCGACGATGGCATTCCTCTGGAAGCGTTGCGACGGCACCCGAGTCCTGGCGGACATCGCCCGGGAGCTCTCCCGCGCCTTCTCCGGCGTCGACCCCGACAGCGCGCGGGCGGACCTGGACCGAGCACTGGAAGAGCTGCGGTCGCTCGGCCTCGTGGCCTGAACGGTGTGAACCGCCGGCGTTCCTACGGCATCGCGGGCATCGAGATACGCATCGAGACGGATGACGCGGGCTTTCTCGCCGAATTCTCGGACCTGTGCGGCGGCTCCGCCCCCGATCGGGCGGAGGTCGTTCTCCAGGCGTCCCTCGACGCCGGCGACGCCGACGAAGGCAGCCTCGTCCTGATCGGAGACGATCTCACGGACGCACACGAGTTCGTACTGTCCATGGCGTCGTCCGCGTTTCCATTCGTGCCCGGCCCGCCGAACCCCCATGGAGTCGTTGTCGCGCTGGGCGACCCGTCCGCGGTGCTGTTCGTCTTCAGTCGCGACGGCTGCCGCTTTAGGAAGGTGCCGCGGTGGCGCCGGATGCTCGCGCACTTCGTCTTCCTAAGGGCGCTCCGGCTGCGGCGCGACGTCCTCTTCTTCCATGCCGCCTCGGTCGCGATGGACGGTCGCGGCGTGCTGCTTGTGGGTCCCAAGGGCTCCGGCAAAACGACGCTCTCGCTCGCGCTGGGCGCGCGCGGTCACGCTGTCCTGGGCGACGAGACGGCCGCCTACGTGCCCGCCTCGCGACAGCTCCTGACGATGCGACGGCCTGCCAACATCAAGCCGGGGCCCCGCTCGCGAGAGATCGACCGCCTCGTGCGATCGGCGGGCTTCGACCGGGACGAGGACGGACATGTCCGAGTCCCTCTCGAGAGGCTGTTTGGCGAGGCCGCACCGGCGCGCTTGCACGTGGTGGCGTTCCTCCGCGGCTTCGCCGCGGTTCCCGGTGTCGTTCGCAGCCAACCCGGCCGAGAGGCGTTACGCTCGCTCCAACCGCTCGCGACCACTGTGCAGGACTCGAGGTCGCGCAGCTTGCTGGACATGGCGGTCCTCCTGGCCGAGGCACGCTGCTTCGAGGTCCGCGTCGGCGACGCGGACGCGACGGCCGCAGCCCTCGAGGCCGCTGTCGCCGTGCCGTGAATCTCCTGAGCCACGGCCCCGCGGAGACCAGGTTCCTGTGTCGGGCGCTCTCCCGGCGCGGCGCGTCGGCTTCGGAGCTGGAGCAACTGGCGGGCAGCCTCGACTGGGAGCGTTGCCTCGAGAGGGCGACGCCGGTCCTGCTCCCCTACCTCGGCCACGCGCTCCCGGGACGCCTTCCCCAGGCGGCGGTACCGATCTGGGTCACACACCGGCTGGCCGCCGTCACGCGCGCCAGCGCCGCCCTCCAGCTCCAGCGCCGCCACGAGCTGAGGCGCGTGCTCGCGGCCCTCGCTGGCGCTGGCGTCCCGGTCATCGTCCTCAAGGGAATGGCGCTCGCAGACCTGGTCTTTCCCGATCCTGCGCTGCGCCCGATGGTCGACATCGACCTGCTAGTGCCGGCTCCGGACTGGGAACGAGCCCGCGCTGTCCTGCTCGGCATCGGCCTGCGCGTCCCCGAGCGGTGGGTCGTGCGGCCGGCCACGGGCCCCGCGTCGAAGGCCGAGCGCGACAAGCCGTTCGAGCGGCCCGGCACGGCCGTGCTCTTCGAGCTGCACGATCGGCTCGAATGGATGCGGGAGCCGTTCGTCTACGACCTGGACGCGGCCTGGCGTCGCAGCTTGCCCGCGCGGCTCCTAGGTGACCTCGAGGTTCGCGTGCTGGCCCCCGAGGACATGCTGCTCCACCTCGGCATGCACCTCTCGAGCTACCACGCCTTCGAGCACGGGCTCCGCGATCTGCTCGATGTGACGCTGCTGATCGAGCGAAACGCGTACGAGTGGCCTCGCCTCGCGGAGGGCTGGCTGCGTCAAGGAACGGCGGGCTGGATGCGGCTGACCCTGACGCTGGCGCGGGACCTACTCGGTGCCGGCGTGCCCGACGTGGTGCTCACCAGGCTTCCGCAGCCGGCCGAATTCGACTCCGCGGCGCGGATGGCGCTCGGACAGCTCTGGTCGGCGCCCCTGCAACGCGTGCCGCCAGGCATCGTATCGGTGCTCGCGGCGCGGGACCTGGGCGCGGGCGCGAGCCAGACGCTGGCGCGCTTGAATCCATGGCGCACCGAAGAAGGCGTGCGCGCCGCCTTGCGCCGCGCTTGCGTCGACCTGGCCACGCGCGTGCCGCGCTACGTCGCCGCTTTGAGCGGCGGCCACCTGGCTCCGCGCGCGCTGCGGCGGGCGGTCTCGCTCCGGCGCGAACGGCAGGCTCTGGCGTCGCTCATGGCGCCGACGGAGGCGCCGCAGAGGGACCCCGTTCCCAGCTGAGCCTTCGACCCAGCGCGCTCCAGTCTGCGAAGATCAGGAGCTGGGGCAGGTTGAGAAACGCGATGTTCATCGCGAACAGGACGCCGGTGTGGAAGGCCACGGCCGCGGCGACGAGCCAGGGGCGAGCCCGCCGCGAGAAGAGCGCCAGAGGGAAGACGAGATTGAGCCCGAGGGCGCCGACAGCCACGAGGGCGCAGAGCACGGGGCGGTCCGCGATCCAGCGCCCCAGGGTGGTGAACACGGCGATCTGATCCTGCTGGTTGAAGACCAGCAGCCAGCCGCGCAGGTTCTCCGCCGACGCCCACTCCAGCCCCGCCCGCATCAGCTTCGCGACGCCTGCGCCGAGGTAGATCTGACAGACGAAGAGCTGAACGAGCCGGAGTGGCCAGGTGTACTCCCACGAAGACGGACGCGCGGCGCCACCGCGAAACGACAGCGCGTCCCCGCAGCGGGAGCAGGCCAGGCCGACGAGGGCCAGCACCGAGATCGTCAGTCCGCGCTCGAAAGGCGCCGGAGTCCAGAACGCCGTCTCGAGAGGCGCGAGGTGATAGAGGAGCAGCCCCGATATCAGGCAGCTCGAGCGAGGAAGGACGCCCAGCGCCGCGGACACGAGCGCCGCGGCGGCCACCCACTGCAGCCCGGTCTCGATTGCGGGATGGCCGGGGAACAGCAGGTAGCGCCAGCGCGTGCCCGCCGCGAGATCCGACCAGAACGGTCCGGGTAGCGCCGCCAGTCCCGCCAGGTCCCGCGACAGCAGGATCCACAGGGCATGGATCGAGAAAACCACGCGCGCCGCGGCGAGGTTGATCGCCGACTCGGGCTCGAACCAGAACCGCTGCCAGGCGCGTCCCAGTGGCGTCACTGCGTCATCGATCGCGCGGGTCCCTCGAAGACGAGCACGCGGACGACCTCGGCGCCGCGCGCTCGCGCCTCGGGGCTCCAGCTCTCGTGATGGAGTCGAAGGGTGACGAAGGGTCTCTCGGGCACGGACTCTGGGACATCCCAGCGGCAGGGATGCAGGATGAAGAAGGGGGCGCGCAGCCGCCCGAGCAGCGCGGGCTCGACGAACCCCCCCGTACGGCCTCGCCGGCGGGCGCCCTCGGCCTTCTCCAGCAGGTAGCGGAAGGCCGTGTCTCGATCGGGGGCCGGGAGACGAGTGAACGGTCCCTCGATCCAGGCCATCAGCTCGTCGAACGCGAGCGGATGCCAAACGCGGTAATCGATCTCGTGTTCGCGGCCCAGGCCGTCTACGCCCACCACGCGAGCGTGGCGCACCGTGGAGGGCGTGCGTCCCGCCACGAGCGGCCACGCCGAGAACGGCCACATGTCGCGTTGGGTCAGGATCGGCGTGATGCTCGCCACCAATGCGACGACGAGGAAGACATGGAGGCTCGGCGAGGGGCGCCTGGCTCGCCGCTGTCGCCAGGCCGCGAACAGGCCGGCCAGGACGAAGATCTTGAACGAGAGCCCCAGACCGGTCACCCGGCCGTTCCGGCGTCAAGCCAGACCAGGCCGTCGCGGCAGTGTAGCGCGAGGCCCCGCGCGTCCGGCGTGACGCGCCCGACGGGGCGCTGTCCTTCCGTCGTCAGCTCGAAGCCGCGAACGCCGCCGTACCGGATCGCCCGACCTGCGTTGTCGAAGAGCGGCTCGCGATGGCGCGGGTAGAGACCCGTCAGGAAATGCCAGACGCGCTCGGCTCCCCAGGCTGAGAAGTCGACCATGCTGCTACCCGGCGCGACGCAGGGCGCGGGCGTGGCATTCGCCTCGTCCTGAACGCGCCGTGCGGCTGTCCCCGCTTCGACGCTCGCGACGGCCGCGGCGAGCAGACCTGCACCCTGTCGGGCGCAGCGCTCGCCGAGACTATCGACGCTGAGGCCACGCTCGAGCGCAGCCGCTGCCTGCCCGACGATGTCGCCAGCGTCGACCCTGTCGGTCATCCAGTGCACCGTCACGCCCGTCTCACGGTCGTCGCAGTGGTAGACCCAGAACCAGGGCACCGGTCCACGGTGGCGCGGCAGCAGCGACGCGTGGAGGTTGAGCGCACCCAGGCGCGGAAGGGCCAGGAGCTGCCGGCCGAGGATGAAGCGGAACGCGGAGACCAGGAACAGGTCGGGCTGCAGCCTCGACAGGCGCGCCAGCAGCCGCGGATCGTCACGCCTCGAGGCCGACACGCAGGGGATCCCCCGCCGGTGGGCCCACGCCGCGAGCGGATCTCTGCGAAGGAGGCCGAGGGCACGCGCGATCGCACCGGGGGAGCGTCGCCACCCTGCGCGGCGTCCGTCCGCACGCACGACAGCGACGACCTCATGACGCTCGGCGACGGCCTCGAGCGGAAGCAGCGCCATGTCCCCGGACGATCCGAAGAACGCGAGCCTCATACGTGCCGCGGGGGTCCGGGCGTGAAGGCCTCGAGCCAACGCCATGCGGTGAAGAGGCGCCAGACGGACAGCATGTCGTCGTGGCGTCCCTGGAGGTAGGCCTCCACGAAGGCGTTGAGGCGCGCCCGCCGGATCCATGGCAGCTCCAGCAGGCGCTCTGCGCGGGCCATCGCACGCAGCGACTCGGCATGCTGCCGCAACGGGAACCCGCGATAGCCGGTCATCAGCCCGCGCTTCTCCCGGCGGTCCCAGACGGACCGCGGCAGCCACTCGCGCGCCGCCGACCGCAGCAGCCGCTTGCGAACTCCGTCCCGGTACTTGTAGTCCGCCGGAAGGCGGAAACACAGCTCCACGACCCGATGGTCGAGGTAGGGAACCCGCGATTCCACCGAGTGGGCCATCGAGTTGCGGTCCTGGAGCTGGAGCACCACCGGCAGGTTGGTGTGACGGACCTGCTGGTAGGCGAGCCGATTGAAGTCGGAGGGGAACGCCAGCTCGCCGTCGTCCGGCCACGGCGGCGGAGATGCCACAGCCGCGCCGTTCGTTTCGAGCCAAGCACGTTGCTCCAGCCGCAACGAGATGCTTCGCTTCATCGGCGCGAGCACGTGCGTGCGGAAAGCGCGAAGCATCGACATGCCGGAATGTTCGGCCGCAGCCCGCAGACCCCAGTAGAAGGCTGCCAGGCGCAGGCGCTTCAATGGCTCTCGGAGGGCTGCGCCTTCCTGAAACGTGTACCCTCCGAGCATCTCGTCCGGACCCTGCCCATCGAGGATCACGACCACCCCGTGCTCGCGCGCAAAGCGATATACCGCGTTCTGGGCGATCACCTCCCAGCCCAGGACGGGCTGACCCTGTGCTCGGATCACCGCGTCCGCGAGGGACCAGATCGTCGTGGGCGTGACCAGGACGCGGCGTCCCGCGGCGCCGCTGGATCGCAGGACCTCGTCGACGAAGCCGGATTCGTCCTGGCTCCGCTCCTCGTACGCGATCGAGAAGGCGGGCGACCCGGGGCGTGTGGCCGCGAGCAGGCTGGTCAGGGTCGAAGAGTCGAGGCCGCCCGAGAGCAGCGTCCCCACCGGAACGTCCGCCCTCGCTTGTCGTTCGACGGCATCGGTCAACAACACGGACAGCCGCTCGACCGCCTGTTCGAACGAGGGTGTTTCCTCGAGCGGCGCCCGCGGAAGCGACCAGAAGGTGCTGAATCGCGGCGCGGCCACGACGTCGCCGCTCAAGTCGAGCTCGAATACGGACGCCGGAGGGACCGGCTCGACGTCCTCGAAGTAGGACCGCTCCGACGAGTGCGGCGGCCTCCCGCACAGGAACTCCGGGAAGCGGACGGTGTCGATCCGCGGCCCCCCGCGCATCACGGCCGCCACTGCCTGCGGCTCGGAGCCGAGGAGGAGCCGGCCGTCGTCGCAGGCGTAGAAGAGTGGCTTGATGCCCAGACGGTCGCGGCTGCCTACGAGAAGGCGACGCCGAACGTCCACGATCAAGAGCGCCCACATGCCGTCGAAGCGTTCGAAAGCGTCGCGGCCCCACCGTTCATAGGCGGCGAGCACGACCTCCGTATCGCTGCTGGTCCTGAAGCGCGCGCCGTCCTTCTCGAGCTCGTCACGCAGCTCGCGGTAGTTGTAGATCTCGCCGTTGAGCGCCACCCACATGCGCCCGTTGTTCGATCCGAAGGGCTGGTCGGAGCGTCCCGCCGTGTCCAGGACCCGCAGCCGCCGAACCGCCAGGCCCATGACCCACGGATCGGGCAGGCCCATCCGATCCTCGCGTGGATTCGGCCGGTGGGCTGCTTCGAAGCGACGGCTCACGAACAGGCAACCCTCTCCGTCGGGACCGCGGTGCTGTTGAATGTCATGCATTCGGCGCAGGGCGCGGAGCCCCGCGGCACCTCCCCCACCCGGGTCGACGATCGCGCTGATGCCGCACATCGTCGTCAGTTCCCGATTCGCAGCCGGCGGATCAGGCCCTGGGGCAGCGAATGCTTCAGGAAGTAGAGCGTCAGCCAGCCCGAGGCCGCGACCTCGGACCCCTCCAACAGTTGGAGCAGCCCGCTGCCCGGCAGCACATCCACGACCAGGTGGACGCGGTGGTCCTGGCCCCGGTTCGCAACCTCGTGGGGAAAGCGAACGTCCACGTTCCAGACCTCTCCTGGCCGCATCTCGATCCGATGGCCGTTCACGCGAAACTCCACGTCGGGGTTCGTGACGACCGGAATATGGATGCGCAGCAGGTCTTGGGAAATCTGCTCCAAGGGATCCGAATGCCGGAATATGCGTGCACCGGGACGGAGCCGCATCAAGCGCGCCCGGTTGCGCTGGCCCGGCAGCGCGTCGAGGGCCGAGCGCAGCCGGGGACAGCGCTCCAGGGCGGCCGTGGACGCCAAGGCACCCCCCCTGCTGCGCTGCTCGAAGAGGTCGCCCCGGGGCGCCCAGAGCGAGACGCACTCCCAACCCCCGTCGTGATAGGGCCCGAGGTGCGGGCGCCACCAGCTCTCGTCGATCGAGGCCAGATCGCCGCGCAGCGCCTCGGCGTCGAAGCACGGCGATAGCCGGCGCGCGATGGGATGTCGGACGAACGCCTGACGGAGGTCAACCACGGCGGGCCTTGCGGCTGGCCATGGATACGCCGCTGGGCCTAGAATCCCGAAGCGCCACGTGAGCGAGCTGATCCAGGCCATCGCCCCGCTGTTGGCTACGATCCGCCACGCGCTGCTGCTGTCTGCGGCGCTCTTCGCGGTGATCTTCTTCTTCGAATGGCAGCAAGGCTCCGATCCCAGGCGATACCTGAGCCGCAACTTCCTCAACGACGTCGGCTACATGCTGTTCTACCAGGGAGGCGTCTACCAGTTCCTGCTCTTCGCTCCGCTCCTGGGGATCGTCCAGGCACGGCTGTCGTTCTTTCGCGTCGGGATCATCGAAGGACTTCCCATCCCCGGCCCTTCGAGGTACGTGCTCTACTGGCTGGTGCTGGACTTCATCGCCTATTGGCTGCACCGCTACCAGCATCACAACCGCTGGCTGTGGGCATTCCACAGCGTCCACCACACTCAGACGCGGCCCACGCTGCTGACGACCTATCGCAACCATCTGCTGGACCAGCTGAGCTCGGGCCTGATGATGGCGGTGCCGCTGCTGATCCTGGGCATCCCGCCGTCGGTGTGGCTGCCATTCTATGCGCTGCAATACTTGTCGGAAAGCGCCCAGCATTCGGAGCTGAACTGGCGCTTCGGCCCGCTCTACGGGGTCATCGTGAGCCCCGTGTTCCACGCGTTCCACCACTCGACGGACCCAGCCCACCACAACCGCAATTTCGGGAAGATGCTCAGCCTGTGGGACCACGTCTTCCGCACGGCGGTGTCCGGCCCCCGGCCCGAGCGGTACGGCGTCGAGGGCCTGGTGGTGCCCGAGACGCTGACCTCGCAGTTCCTGGCGCCGTTCCGGATCCTCCTGCGCGGCGCCGAGCCGAAGGGCCGACCGCAACCTTGACAGCCGGAGAGACGCGCCGCTACCATCTCCGCACGGGAGGATCCGTGGCATGAAGCTGCCCGAGCACGATGACGTCGAGGAGCCGGCGGCGCAGCGGCGCCCTGCATA
The DNA here is from genome assembly GCA_035251085.1 of Vicinamibacteria bacterium. Lineage (GTDB taxonomy): Bacteria > Acidobacteriota > Vicinamibacteria > Fen-336 > Fen-336 > DATFEN01. The sequence continues at coordinate 8,707 of DATFEN010000011.1, forward strand.
CGAGCCTCCCCGCATCACGACGTTGAACCAGGACGAAGTCCTTGCCGCCTTCCAGGTGACGAACGCGAGCATCACCTGGTGG
>DATFEN010000015.1:0-2171 GCA_035251085.1 Vicinamibacteria bacterium
GGATCCAGCCGCGGAAGGGGCGCGGGACGGACGGAGCGGCGAGCAGTTGCGGCGCGGCGGTGCTCGAACCCGGCATGCTGGACGTCGTCAACGGATACCGCGCCCGCATGCTAGGGAAGCCTGGACGGCACGTCAAATCCCTTCGCCTGCGAGGCCCTGCTTGACGGGCGACGTTCCTTCGGGGACGCTTCCCGCACCCGGAGGCGTCTGATCTTGGCGACCCGAGTGGCCGTGGTCGGCGGCGGAACGGCAGGCTTCATGGCCGCGGCGCACCTGTCGCGCCACTTTCCAGAGCTGCAGCTCGTCCAGGTCCTGGATCCGCGGATTCCGACCATCGGCGTCGGCGAAGGCACGACGCCCGGTTTTCGCTCCTGGCTCGACGACGTCTCGGGTGCGGACTTCCCGTCGCTCCAGCGTGAGCTGCGCGCCACGAGGAAGCGCGGAGTCCAATTCGAGAACTGGGGCCGGATCCACCGGAGCTTCTGCCACGACTTCGTGCCCGCGGATGCCGTGGGGTTGCACCTTTCCGCGTCGCAGCTCGTCGTCTTCCTCCGCCGGTACGTTCGCGGCGAGCTTCTCGAAGCGCACGTCGCGGGCATCGAAGGCGGCGAGGACGGCGCCGTCGTGAAGCTCGAGGACGGACGCGACATCGAGGTGGACGTCGCCGTCGACGCGCGCGGCTTCCCGCGAAGCCTCGACCATCGGCACCTGGCGCTCTCGTGGATCCCCACGAACTCCGCGCTCGTGACCCGCACCCCGCTGATCCGACCCGAGCTCGATCGAACGCGTGCCGTCGCTCGCTCCCATGGCTGGGTGTTCGTGATTCCGCTCACCGGGGACACGGCCTACGGCTACATCTACGGCCGCGAGACCGCGGCGCAGGACGAGGTGATGGCCGACTTCGGCGAGCTGCTTGCTTCCGAGGGCATCAGCGAGTACGTGGAGCCGCGCAGCATCCAGTTCCCGAACTACCTGTGCAAGCTCCCGTTCCAGGGCCGGGTGCTCAAGCTCGGCAACGCAGCCTCCTTCATCGAGCCGCTCGAAGCCACGGCCATCGCGATCGTCCGGTACGAGCTGAACTTCCTCAGCGCCTGGCTGCGCGCCTTCGAGGCCGCGCGCGGAGGTCGGATTGCAGCCCACCTCGTTGGGGAGCTGAACCGGCGTTACGTGGAGCTGGTCCTCGAAGTGTCGCTGTTCGTGGGCTGGCACTACGCCGAAGGCTCCGTGTTCGACACTGAGTTCTGGCGGCGCGCTCGAGCCCGCTTTCACCGCGACCTGGATTCGGCCGTCCCGGCCGCCGTCCGCGAGCGCTTCCTGGAACAGGTGGACCATGCTTCGCGCATCAGGCCCGGCGCGCTCGCCGCGCTGCGGACGGCCGAGGACCTCGAGCGGGTCATTCCCGAGCACCGGCGTTTCCCGCCGCCGTTCGGCGGCATGACGCCATTGGGCTTCGCCCAGGTGGCGCGAGGGATCGGATACAGCCTGGTGGCGACGTCCGGCTGAGCGACGGCTGTCTGGATCGGAGCGCGGCTTGATCGTGGCACCGGATGCCCGAGGGCCTGGCGCGTGGTCAGGGCTCGAACAGCCCGCCCAGGCGTTCACGCTCACCGCCCTCAGCGTCGCGTTCGTGGCTCCTTCGCTGCTGAGAGCCGCGCCGAACCCCGTCGGCACTCTGGCGTTCGCCTTCGCATCCGCGGCGGTTTTCTGGTGGGGCGTCGCCGCGTGGGTGCCGATGCGGCCGCGCCAAAACGTGGCCATCTGGTTCGCGTTGGCGGTCTGCGCCATGGAGGCGGACATCTCGCTGCGCTATGGCGGGACACAGTGCCTGGCCGTCGGCCTGCTGCTCCTGGCTCTGGCGCTTCGTGTCGATCGTCCCGTCGGCGCCGGAGCCCTATTGGCGTCGGCGGTCGCCCTCGAACCGACGACGGCTCTCGCGCTTCCGATCGTGGTCGGATGGCCCCCGCTGCGCCTCGTCCTCGGCTTCGCGATCGTTCTCGCGCCTCTCGTCCTGACCGATCTCACGGGCGGCGACGGCTTCGAAGGACCGCACGTCTTCCTGGCGATCCTCACGTTGGCGCTCACCGTCGTGTCGCGCTTCTTCGCCGTCTCCGGAGAGGACGACGATGCGCCGCGGCTCGCGCTGCTATTGGCGGCCCTTCCGTTGCTGCGCG
>DATFEN010000042.1:0-16279 GCA_035251085.1 Vicinamibacteria bacterium
CTTCGAGTTCATCTCCTTCGCGGTAAGGGCCATGGCGCTGACGGTCGTATCGAAGTCGAGGCGCCGGTTGGCGGGGATCTCGTTGCTCGCGATCATGAAGCCCGTCCAGGCCTTGACCGCGCCGAACGCGCAGCGCTCGATGCAGGGCACCTGCACGAAGCCCGCCACCGGGTCGCACGTCATGCCCAGATGATGCTGTAGCGACGACTCGGCGGCGTTCGCGACGACCTGAGGGTCGAAGTCGTGGGCCTGGGCGATGAGGGCCGCACCCATGGCGGAGGCGACGCCGATCTCCGCCTGGCAGCCGCCTTCGGCTCCCGAAAGGGTGGCGTGGTGCTTGCAGAGGTAGCCGATCACCGCGGCGGACATGAGGCCGCTGCGGATCTTCTCCTGCGGCAGCTTGCGTCCACCCTCGCCAAGCGCGTAGACGATCGCGGGGATGACGCCGGCCGAGCCGCCCGTGGGCGCCGTGACGACCAGGTGACCGCGCGCGTTCTCCTCCGATCCGGCGAGAGCGTACGCCGACACGACCCCGACGCCACGCTGCTTCTCGAACGTGTCGTCCATCGCGCGCTTGTAGACCTCGCCCGCCTTCGTCTTGAGCTTGATGGGCCCGGGCAAGGTGGCGGGGGGCGCTGCCAGCCCCGACTTGACGATCGCGACCATCGCACCCGAGATCTTGTCGAGGAAGGCGTTCACCTCCGCCTCGCTCTTGCCGGACACGGCCACTTCGTTCGCGAGGGCGATCTGGGCGATCGACAGCTTGTTCTTCTCGGCGTGGGCCTGCAGCTCCTTCATCGTCGCGTAGGGGTACTTCGGCTGCCCCTTCCTCGGCGGCTGATAGCCCTTCCACTCGATGAACCCGCCGCCGACCGAGTAGTACTCCTGCTCGAGCAGCACGGCGTTCCCGCCCATCAGCTTGCAGGTCATGGTGTTGGGATGCGGGAAGTCCCCCTTGGGCGAGTCATAGATGATGTCCTTGAGCGAAACGTTGAAGGACTTCTCGCCCAGCTTCACTGGGAAGACCTGATCCGGCTTGTCCCGCAGGCTGTCGAGGAAGAGGGGATCGACAGTCGCCGGCTCCTTGCCGATCACGCCGGCCAGCGCGGCCCGCTCGGTGCCGTGCCCCTGGCCCGTGGCGCTCAAGCTGCCGTACAGGTGGACCTTGATCCCGGTCGCCTTGGCCAGCTGGTCGGCCGGTAGCTTCGTGCAGCGGTTGTAGAAGTCGTAGGTGATGCGCATCGGGCCGATGGTGTGTGAGCTCGAGGGCCCTGGCCCCACTTTGTAGAACTCCTCCAGGGTGGTCAAGACGGGCCCCTTGGACTTCTTCACGACGTTCAGGTCCGGCGACAGGGCGACCTTGGGCGGCGGCGCTGTCGCGGCCTTGGCCTGCTCCTCAGCGGACACCGTCCGGCCCGTGATCACCGACGCCGAGGCGACGACGGCGCCGCGCATCATGAACGTCCGACGGTCGACGCCTGGCGGAACCTCTTTCGGGCCGATTTCCTCGTCGGGCAGGAATGTGGCCTCGTGGCTGGGATCTTCGGGCTTCATACTCGCTCCAATCCGGGCTCGCGCCCGTGCACCTTTTCGTTGCCTTGTTGGCACCGATACGTTCCAGCCCCTCGTGGATGGGACGGCCGTCCAGCGCCGCGCCGAAGGTACGCTGGCATGGTTAGCCTGCGAATTAACGATGGACCCGACGAAGCTCCTTCGGTAGTAACAGCGCGGTAAGTTACCGTTACAAGTGCGAGACCGAGGTGGCGGCGCTCAGTCCGAGGGGGCTTCCGCCACGCCGTTCAAGGCGCGGGCCACGTGGAAGAGCGCGCCGGTGCGGTAGAAGTCCACCGCGATCACCGTCGGCCGCTTGCGACGCTCGGCTTCGCATGCCTTCGCGCGTGCCAGGAGCGCGTCGTATGCGTTGACGATGGCGGCGTTGCTCGGCTTGGGAGCGGGAGTCGTGTCGATCCAGTTGTTCATCAGAAAGAGCGAGCCCGATGAACCGCCTCGGTTGGGCGCGCACGAGAGGTCGGCCGGTTGCTTGAAATGATACGGCGTCTCCTGCATGACCTCGAACGCGGGGCGGATCCAGGAGACGCCCGGGCGGCCGGACTCGGTGAGCACCAGCACGCGCTGGCGACCATCGATCAGCTCGCGCAGCGTAGGCCAGGGCGCGCCCGCTGCTCCGCGATACACCAGGCCGTCGAGCCCGCTCTCCGCGAAAGCCGCCGCGAGATCCTGGGGCGTGACGTAGTCCTCCACGACGAACAAGAGGACCTCGCTCGGGTTCTGCACCAGGAACTCGTGGACTCGCTGCAGCGAGTCGGCGAGCGGCGTCGCGCCCAGCTCGCAGAAGCCGTGGCAGAGGTAGAGGGCGCGGGGTCCCTCGGCCTTGCCCGCCAGGCGGTCGCGAATCCGCATCGCGGCCTCTAGCCCCTCCTTGCCCACGGCTCGCTCGAACTTCTCTCGCGAGGTGGTCTCGCTGTCGAGGTCGGTCTTCACCCGGCCCTCGACGGGGACCCCGTAGTGCACATCCACGAGCAGAGCGCGGATGCCATCCTCGAGCTGACCGGGGATGCCGCGCTCCTGCTGGGGGAACAGCCAGTCGGGTATGTCGGCGGACGACATCGCGTTGTGGCTTCCGGGAAACACGACCTCGTCCAGACGACGCGAGCACAGCTCCGGCGCGCCGTTGCAGGCGTCCGACGCGAGAGGAGCGACGGCGGGTCGCGGCCGGCCGATCCACGCGATGGCGGCCACCAGGACGGCGGCCAGGCCGAGCACCACGCCTGCCCTGCGTCCGGCTCTCCAGGCGGTATCCGATGATGCCGCCGGGCCCGGCTCGGGCGCCGCCCGTGACACGATCTCGAAGATCTCACGCAGCCCGACGAACGCCACAAGCGCTCCGATGAGCCCGATGAGCACCGAAGCGGCGCTCGCGGGCCAGAGCAAGCCGAAGGCGCCGGCGCCGACCAGCACGGTTCCCCGGAGGAGCCGGGCCGAGGCGCTGGCGGGCGGCGACTCGATCCAGGCCACGACCCTTCTCGCCTTCTCCCGAAGGTCGAAGCGCTCGACGAGCGAATGGCCCGCGGCCTGGAGCACGAGGCCGATCCCACCCAGGACGAACGCCCACGTGCGCAGCGAGCCGGCATAGGCATCCCAGAGGCCGGCCGCCGCGCTCTTCGCCAGCTCGTCGTGAGGCAACGTGGCGACGATCGTGCGGCCCGCAGGCCCGAGGACGAACAACGCCAGTCCCGCCACGAGCAGGTCCAGCCCGAGGCGCTGGAGCCCGTGCCGCGGGGCGATGAGGACGCCCGCCAAGGCGACCATCAGGCCGCCGAAACCCAGGATGCCGGCCAGCCATTGCGACCTCCGCGACACGTCCCAAAGTCGGACCACCAAGCGATCGACCTGGCTCTGGCCAATCGAAGCGAGCACTCCCTGCACGCGGATCGGCACCTTCTCGGCCAGGGCGGGGTTGGCCGTCTTGAGTGCACTCTTGAGGAGCACTCCGACGTCGGGCACCGAAACGATCACGGTCCGGCCTCGCTCGGAAAAGAGCGCGTCGTGGGACGTGCGCGCGGCGGTCCGCACCAGTGCTTGGAAGGCCGAAGAGGACACGGCGCCGCGGGCTGTGGCCACGATCAGGGGACGGAAGGCCGTCAGGTCGGGGTTCTGCTTGACGACGGCGCTGGCCATGCGATCCGCGACGAAGGCGGCGACACGCGGGTCGTCCAGGCTGGCTGCCAGGTGATCCGCGAACGCGTCCGGGTAGAAGAGAGCGCGCCTCGCGACGCTCAGGATCGCTGCGAGGCACAGCGCGAGGACACCGAGGGTGATCAGCAGGTCGGCCATCACCTTCCTGAGAGGCCCAAACCCCATGCCTGCGGGAGCCATCGCGTTGCCCAGGCTCATGCGCCGGTCTCGACGCCGCGCGCGCGCCCGCCGAGGCCCTGGGCGTCGCCGAGCTCCGCGCGGGCCCGGTCTTCGGCGTCGCTGAAGGCACGCTCCGCCGAGCTCCGCAACAGACGCAGCTCTTCATGAAGCGGCGGATGCCGGGCGCTGGGCAGGGCCGTGATCAGGTCTTCGAGCATGGCGCGCTGCCGCCGCGCCACCTGGATGCTCGTGGCGCCAAAGTGACGGATCTCGGTTGCCGCGAGATCCACGAAATCCTCCCAGTTCGGCGTCCGGTAGATGAGCCTCAAGCGCTTCTCCCCGTCCCGGACGAGACCCGTGTCGAGCTCCCTCGTGCCGACGTTGCGGAGCAGATGGTGGAGCTGGTCGATGGCGAGGACGGCCGTGGTGGGGTCGTTGATGGCGGGCGACAACGCCTTCGAGGCGATGTCGACGATGATCCGAAAGGCGAAAGCCGGGTCCTGCTCGAGCGTGCGCTCCGCGCCGAGCGCGATGCGCTGGAGCAGGTGCTCCTCGCTGAGGGGACCTCGGCCGCCGTGGATCCTGAAAAGGGGGTCGCCCTTCGCCACGAAGTCCCCGACCTGCGGAACCAGCTCGATCACGGCGTCCGACGTGCGTGCCAGCGCCGCGAGCCCTCGGCTGTCGAATGCCAGCACCACTCCGCCTTCGTCACAGAGGACGACTTGTGGCGGAGAGTGTGCGTCGAGGCCGGCCGACCCTTCCGCTTCCACCCGGGATTCGGTGAAAAGCTGCGGATAGATCGATTCGACGACGCGGGCCCCGGCGAGCCCCACGTGGGACAGCACGCTCACAGGCCGAAGCTTCCGGCTCATGTAATCGATGACGTAGAGGAAGGCGACGATGCTGCCCAGGCTGCAGGTGATGACGCCGGCCACAGGGAGCTGGGGCGCCGTGGACTCGACCCTTCCCAGCACGGCCAGGCCGTCGACGAAGGTGAAGACCATCAGGCCGAGGCACACCCGCACGGGACGCTGCGACAAGAGGCCGGCGATGACCCGAGGCGAGAGGTTCGCGCTCGCGATCTGGACCGCGACGAGGAGGATGGAGAACACGAACACCACGAAGGTGAAGACCGAGGCCACCAGGCCGGTCAACACGGCCCGGGCTCCTTCGACGCCGAAGCCGAACAGCGTCCATCGGGTCGCGTCATCGATTCGGCGCAGGGCGGGAGCGGCGATGAGGGCCAAGCCCATTCCCAGGACCGGGACGATCCAGAGAGACGAGGCCAGGAAGGTCCGCAGGCGATAGCGTTGAAGCCAGGTCAAGCGAAGGGTCCTTCGCTCGCGGAGTCTACTTCAAGGCTGCGCAACGTTTGTCTCGCGCTGGGTCCGATGCAAGAATCCAGTTGCGACCATGAGGGCGAGCCGAGCGTGGCGCGCGCTGCCGTTCGTCCTGCTCGGCCTGAGTCCCACGCCCGCCCGGTGCCAGGACTCGCAATACTGGACGCTGCAATACGGCCCGGTGGCGGAGCTGCTGGGCGGCGTGGTGGTGGGAAGCTCCCGCGATCTCTCCGCGAGCTACTACAACCCCGGGGCGCTCGCGCTGGCGAAGGACCCTTCCCTGCTCGCGAGCGTCGAGTCGTTCCAGGCCACGAGCGTTACGGCCGAGGCGGTGCCGCCGCTCCTGGACTTCCACGACCTCGATATCCGACCAGCGCCGTCGCTGTTCGCAGTGGCCCTTCCGCGCAGCTTCACGGGCAGCCACACCTGGGTGTTCTCCAGCCTCACGCGGCAGGACTTCGACATCCGGCTCGACAACTGGCTGGTCGCCGAGCAGGCGGGCGCCGAGGCGCTGCTGGACCAGAGCCTCACCGAGAGCTGGTTCGGGCTGAGCTGGGCCCATGCCGCCGGGGAGAGCGTCGGGCTCGGGCTGACGACCTACGTCGCCTACCGGGGCCAACGCACGCGCCTCGAGCTGTCGGGCGAGGCAGCGCGATCCCCCGGCACGGGCGGCGCCGTGCTGCTCGTGGAGGACTACGACTATGGCGACTACCGCGCCCTGTGGAAAGCGGGCATCGCCGTCAAGAGGCACACCTGGGACCTGGGCTTGTCCGTGACGACACCGAGCGTCGGCCTGTTCGGCAGCGGCACCGCGTCATACATTCGCTCTGCGGTCGGGGGCGACCTGGGAAGCGGGACGGCCGAGGCGACCGTCGCGGTGCGTCACGAAGAGGACCTCGCCTCGAAGTACCAGTCCCCCTGGTCGGTAGCCGGGGGAGCCGCTTGGCGCCGGGGCGATAGCACCTTCCACGCCACCGCCGAATGGTTCGGCGCGGTTCAAGCCTTCGACGTCCTCGACGCGGCGACGTTCAGCGGAGATCCGGCTGCTTCCCGCCTCCTGGGACGCCTGCGCCAGGAAGCCAGGAGCGTCGTGAACGTTGGCTTCGGGTTCCAGCGCAACGTGAGCGAGCGCTTCTCCTACTACGGCGCCTTCACGACCGACCGGACCTTCGCCAACAAGTCTGCCCGGGCGGCCAATTCGCTCTCCACGTGGGACATCTATCACGCGACGGCCGGCACGTCGCTGCAGGTCAGGGACGTGAAGTTCACGCTGGGCGTGGCTTATGCCTTCGGAGGGGACGACCGACCGACGTCGGTGATCGTCGTCCCACCGGATGGGCGGCCAGCGCTCGGCGAGACGCCGGTGCACGTGAACTTCTCGCGCTGGAAGGTGCTCATCGGGTTCGATTTCGGGGGTTAGCGTGGCGATCCTTCGGCGCAGGAGTGGAGCTTCTCTCGCGCTGGCCATGGCCCTCGGGGCGGCGCACGCCGACGAGAAACCTCCCGCACCCGAAACCCAGCGCGCGATCGCCGGCCGCCCGGAGTACGACACATCGTGGCTCCACAATATCTTCATGGGCACGGGATACCGCAAGGTGTGGACGACCCCTATCGAGTTCCCCGTCCTCGACCTCGCCGCCTTCGCGGGTGGACTCACGCCGGTGCGACCGGTCGGCTCGATGCAGAGCATCGGCCTCGCTCTCCGGGGCCGGGACGGCAGGAACTATACGTTTCGCATGACCGACAAGGACCCGACGCGCATCCTGCCTCCCGAGTGGGCGGGCACGGTGCCCGCGAAGCTGTTCCAGGATTCGACGACCGCCAACCATCCCGGCAACGGCTTCATTGTCCCGCCCCTGGCAGCGGCAGCCGGCGTGCCGCACGCGACGCCGCTTTACGTGTTCATGCCGGACGACGCGGCACTCGGCCAGTTCCGGAAGACCTTCGGCGGAAGGCCCGGCACGATCGAGGAGTACGCGACGCCTGCCACGGCCGACGCTCCGGGCTTCGCCGGGGCCGTCGAGATCCTCTCGACCGCCGAGGTCTGGAAGCGAGCCCTGCAGGGCTCCGATGCGCGCGTGGACGGCGCCGCCCTGCTGCGGGCGCGGATGCTCGATCTGTTCTTGCAGGACTGGGACCGCCACAACAAGCAGTGGCGCTGGCTGCGGGTTCCGAGCCAGGAGGGACTGCAGCCGCTTCCCGAGGATCGCGACCAGGCGTTCTCGAAGTTCGACGGCCTGCTGCTCGGGGCGGCGCGCGCGACGCACCCGAAGTTCATGAAGTTCTCGGCGGAGTTCGACAACCTCGAGGGCCTCGGCTTCCAGGGGGCGGAGATCGACCGCTGGATGCTCTCCGGATTCGACCGGGCCGCCTTCGCCCGGGCGGCCGAGGAGGTGGCCCGCGCGCTCGATGACGCCACCATCGAGGCGGCCGTGAAGCGGCTGCCACCGCAGTGGTTCGCGCTCGGAGGGTCGGATCTCGTCGAGGCCCTCCGGAAGCGGCGCGACGGGCTGCGCGAGGGCGCGCTGCGCTTCTACGCCCGGCTGGCGCGGCGCGTCGACGTGCACGGTACGGATCGGGCCGATCGCGCCGAGGTCCGACGTCAGAGCGGCGGCGCGCTCGAGGTGCGCATTGCGCTCGCGAACGACCCGGGCAGCGACCCCTATTTCGAGCGCCGCTTCGATCCCAAGGAGACCGAGGAGATCCGGCTCTACCTGTACGGCGGCGATGACGCGATCAGGACCTCGGGTCCCGCAGGGGGACCGATCCGGGTGCGGGTCATCTCCGGCAAGGGCGACGATCTCCTCGACGATGGGGCCAGCGGTGGGACGCGCCTCTATGACTTCGAGGGCACGAACCGCGTGGAGCGGGGGCCCGGCACGTCGATCGACAGCCGGCCCTGGGAGCGGCGTCCGGCCAAGCCTGCCGAGACTCTTTGGCTCGAATGCCGGGACTGGGGGAACCGGACCACGCGCGAGACGCTCGTCTGGTGGGAGCCGGATCCCGGCCTCATGGTGGCGGGCGGCCTCTTCCACACGCGTTGGGGCTTCCGCAAGCGCCCGTTCGCGAGCCTGCAGCATGTCCAGCTCCAGTACTCTTTCGGCCGCGAGAAGCTCAAGTTCAACTACGACGGCGAATTCCGGCGCGAGAACTCGAGCCTCTATTGGCTGTTTGACGCGCAGGCCTCAGGCCTCGAGAGCCTGAACTTCTTCGGCTTCGGCAACGAGAGCACACAGGCGCCGCCCGAGGGCCGCGGCGAGGAGTTCTACGACGCCGCGTCGGACACCTACGTGGCGTTCCCCTCGCTGCGCTGGGAGTACCGGCGCCTGCTCGAGCTCCATGCCGGCCCCGAGGCCAAGTACACGCACACGCCGCAAGCCCAGGCCACCCTCATTGGCGCCACGGACCCGTACGGGTCGGGCGACTTTGGTCAAGTGGGGATCAAGGCCGGGTTCGACCTCGACACGCGGGGCCGCAAGACCGCCGACTCCACGACCGGGGACCTGTTCCGAGCCGAGAAGAAGCCGATGGCGAGCGGCGTCCGCCTCAAGGGCCACGGCTTCTATTACCCGGAGGCGTGGGATGCAACGGGCGCCTTCGGCGGCTTCGAGGGCACGGTGCGCGGATACTGGGCAGGCGGGCGCGCGGAGCTCGCGGCGCGGATCGGCGGACGCCGGGTCTGGGGCGACTACCCCTGGCACGAGGCAGCGTTCGTGGGCGGGAGCAAGAACGTGCGCGGATACCGCAAGAACCGCTTCGCGGGCGACGGCTCCCTGTACGGCAACCTGGAGCTGCGGCTGTGGCTCTTCCGCGGTCGCCTCATCGCACCCGGGCGCTGGGGGGTGTTCGGCTTCGGAGACGCCGGCCGCGTGTATCTCGATGGCGAGCAGTCCGACAAGTGGCACCCTGCGGGCGGCGGCGGGATCTTCTTCCAGATGCTGACGCTGAACTCGATCGTTCACGCCGCGATGGCCTGGAGCGACGAGGACCGCCGCCTCTACGTCGACTACGGCTTCGCCTTCTGACGGGCTTCGAGCCCTATAACGTCAAGCGCTTCGGGGCCGTGCTCTCCCCGAAGCAGGTCATGCAGTACTTCCAGATCGACTCCAAGCTCGACGCGCTCCTGGCGGCCGACCTCGCCAGGGCGATCCCCATCGTGAGGTGAAGCCGCTTCAGAACCACTGGATCTGCCACGCGGCGGAGAGCGTGTCGTAGTCGCCTCCGATCCGCGTGATGATGCCGGACGCCCAGGCCACCTTGACGGACTGGCGAATCCCGATTGGCAGCGACACGGTCGCGCCGAGGCGCGTATTGCGCTGGAGGTCCGCCTTCCGGACGCCGTCGAGGCTGGTCTCGCCACCAGTATAGAAGGTCGCGTTGGCCGCCACCCATAGGCGCGGCTTGATCGTGTAGCTGACGTGGCCCTGGAGGGCACCGAGCGGGCGCTGCTCCCGGAGCTGTCCTCCGAAGAAATCCGGGTTGTCCGTGAACAGCCACACCGCCGCGTAGAGGTCGGCCGTGAAGCGTCCCAGGGGTTTCGACAGCCCCACTTCAGGCTTGAACGCCCAGCGATTGGCCCCGATGTTGACGAGCTTCGCGGGGTCGTACTGCCCGGTTGGAGCGATCACGATCACGCTCGCTCCCAGGGTGGTTCGAGGCTGCCGCTTGGCGAAATCGCCACGAGTCATCGCCGGAGCGCCGATGAGGTTCACGGCCAGGCGGGCCCGGATGTCGGCGAGACCCGAGCGGGTGACCTCGCGGAACGCCTCGCCGACATTGCCTTGCACCTCGCCCCACACATAGGGGACGGACGTGCCGATGCTGGCCGAGCGCCCGAAGAGGCCGAACGTGCGGACATAGCTCAAGGCCTGAGCGTTGAGCTTCGCCTCGACGTCGGTGAGCGGAACCGATGGGTCGAAGACCACTCCACCCTGAGTTCGTGCGTACGAGACGAGCAGGACGTTGCCGCCCGTCGGTGCGGGCGCGTAGGCGCGGGGTTCGAGCTCCTGGCCGCTGGCGCCGTGGGCGAGCAGAACGATGCCCACTGCAATCGTTTCGAGCTTCGACACCGCCGCCATTATCACCGACGCGTCGGGTGGACGAAGCGCGGCCCGAATGGTAGCTTTCCTGTCCCGATTGGAATGGAGAGACAGATGAACCGACTCACGAAGGCCTTCACATTGATCGTCGGCGTTTCCCTGGCCACCGGCGCGATGGCTCAGGCGGCCAAGCCCGGCGCCGAGGACGCCGCGACCGACGCGGCGATCGAGCAGCTCCGCAAGGACGCGCGCGCCGACGTCAACACCATCATCACGGCCACGATGAAGTTCACGCCGGACGAGGCGTCCAAGTTCTGGGCCCTCTACAAGCCCTACGAGCAGACCAAGAAGGCTATCGGCGACGAGAAGGTGGCCCTGATCAAGGCGTACGCCACGAGCTACAACGCCGGTCCCGTCAATGACGAGCGGGCGAAGGAGCTGATGGCCCGTGCCATCTCCATCGAGGAGAAGAGTCTGGCCGCCAAGAAGGCGTTCATGCAGGACCTCCAGAAGTCGTTCCCCGGCAAGACCGTGGCGCGCTTCTTCATGGTGCAGAACCGCATCGACCTGCTGACCGCGCTCGAGCTGGCCGAAGGCATCCCGCTCGTCGAGTAGCCGCTCGACAAGTCCGGGGAGGAGGGCGGAAATGAACCGAGTACAGAGACGAGCCCGGGGTGGCCGGCGCGTCGCAGCCGCCGTGCTGGCGTACGCGATGCTCTTGGACGGTGGGGCCACACTCGCCGCGCAGCAGCAGGTCGTGCCGCCTCAACCGACCGTTCCCGAAGTCTTCACGTTGATGGGACAGTACGTGCGAGTCGCCTACAACAACCGCGGCTTCGTCACCCTGGGGTACCGAGTCGCCCAGCAAGCGGTCGGCGAGGAATGGGCCCTGCTCGAGGTCGGTCTGACCGTGCGCTCAGGGGACAGCTACACGCTCAAGCGCGAGCACCTCTCGATCAAGACGCCGGACGGCAGCACGATCGGGCTGGCCACGCAGAAGGAGTACGCCGAGGCCGGCTACCTTCCGGCGCTCAACAACCGGGCCAAGGTCGTGCGGGATTCGATCGATTACTTTCCCGCCACGGTGAGCCGCCCCTGCGCGGTGCAGTTCTTCGCGAACCTCGGCCAGGGCGCGCGCCAGCTCGCTTACGACCAGGTGGAACTCAGCCAGCAACGGGCCTGCGTGGGCCGGCTCTACTTCAAGGTGCCCGGCGGCATCAAGGTCGGTCAGCACTGGCTCATCGTGAACTTCGGCGACAGCGAGGTGCAGGTGCCGTTCCGGATCCTCACGAAGGAGGAGCAGAAAGAGTTCAGCAAGACCTGGGAGGACATCAAGAAGGCCCACGAAGCGACGCTCCAGTAGGCGGGGCGACCGGCTGGTCCGGCAGCAAGGGGCACGGATGGCGAACGCCGTGGGAGTCGTGGACACCACCGAACAGAAGCGGCTGAACGACGCTCGCGAGGCAGGGGTCCCCTGGAAGAAGTGGGGACCATACCTCAGCGAGCGGCAGTGGGGGACGGTCCGCGAGGACTACAGCCCGGACGGAAACGCCTGGGACTATTTCACGCACGACCAGTCCCGCTCCCGGGCCTACCGGTGGGGCGAGGACGGTCTGGGCGGGATCTCCGACGACAGGCAGCGGCTGTGCTTCGCCCTGGCGCTCTGGAACGAGCGCGACCCCATCCTCAAGGAGCGCCTGTTCGGCCTCACGAACAGCGAGGGGAACCACGGCGAGGACGTCAAGGAGTACTACTTCTACCTGGACTCGACCCCGACGCACTCGTACATGAAGTACCTCTACAAGTATCCGCAGCGCGAGTTCCCCTATCGCGACCTCGTCGAGACGAATCGCAGGCGGACGAGGGAGGAGCTCGAGTACGAGCTCCTCGACACGGGGGTCTTCGCCGACGACCGCTACTTCGACGTGTTTCTCGAGTACGCCAAGCAGGGACCCGACGACATCCTGATCCGCCTCTCGATCCACAACCGCGGGAACGCGCCGGCCCGGCTGCACGTCCTGCCGACGCTCTGGTTCCGCAACACCTGGTCGTGGGGAGACGAAGGGCCCAGGCCGCTGCTGCATGAGGCGGGTGGTGCGATCGTCGCCTCCCATCCCGAGCTGGGCGACTACGCGCTCTCGTGTGACGGCGCGCCGGAGCTGCTCCTCACTGAGAACGAAAGCAACGCCCAGAGGCTGTGGGGCCAGCCGAACCCGACACGACACGTCAAGGACGCGTTCCACAGGTACGTGATCTCTGGAGAACGCGACGCGGTGAACCCCGCAAAGACCGGAACGAAGGCTGCGGCGCGCTACGTCGTCGAGGTGCCCGCAGGAGGCTGCGAGGTGGTCCGCCTCCGCCTCGCCGCCGGTGCGTCGGCGCGCGCGTTCGGAGCGGAGTTCGAGGAAGGGTTCCGCCAGCGACTGTTCGACGCCGACGAGTTCTACGAGCGGATCGTTCCCCGCTCGCTGAGCGAGGACGAGCGCCGTGTCCACCGCCAGGCCCTGGCAGGGATGCTCTGGACGAAGCAGTACTACTACTTCGACCTCGACCGCTGGCTGAAGGAGCACCAGGCGCATCCACTCCTCGGCGGCGCACACCGCGGAAACCGCAACGCCGAGTGGTTCCACATGCTGAACGGCGACGTCATCTCCATGCCCGACAAGTGGGAATACCCTTGGTACGCGGCCTGGGACCTGGCGTTCCACACGTTGGCGCTCTCGCTCGTGGACTTCGACTTCGCCAAGGAGCAGCTGCTCCTGATGCTGCGAAACCTCTACGCACACCCCAACGGACAGATCCCAGCGTACGAGTGGAATTTCAGCGACGTCAATCCACCAGTGCACGCCTGGGCCACGCTGTTCCTGTACAAGGTGGAGAGAGACCTGGGCCGGGAGGATCGCCGCTTCCTGACGAACTCCTTCCACGGCTTGATGCTCAACTTCAACTGGTGGGTGAATCGCAAGGACCCCCAGGGACGCAACGTCTTCGCCGGCGGTTTCCTGGGCCTCGACAACATCGGCGTCTTCGACCGAAGCGCCCCGCTCCCGACCGGCGGCTCCCTCGAGCAGGCGGACGGGACGGCCTGGATGGCCTTCTACTGCCAGAACATGCTGGAGATCGCCCTCATTCTGGCGGACCAAGACCCGGTGTACGAGGAGATCGCCTTCAAGTTCCTCGAGAACTTCATCTGGATCACTTACGCGATGGACAAGGTCGGCGAGCACGGCGACGACATGTGGGACGAGGCGGACGGCTTCTACTACGACGTGTTGCGGCTGCCGAACGGCGAGGCGCTGCGCCTGAGGGTCCGTTCACTGGTTGGGTTGCTGCCCCTCTGCGCCAGCACCGTGCTCGAGGAGAATGTCGCGAAGGACCATCCAAAGCTCATCGAGCTGATCGCGCTCTTCAAGAAGCGTCATCCCGAGGTCGTCGCGCACGTGGCTCCCACCGCCGAGGGGTTCGTCGGCCATGGGGGACGCCGCCTGCTCTCGCCCCTCACCCGCGGCAAGCTCGAGCGCATCCTCTCCTACCTCCTCGACGAAGCCGAGTTCCTCGGCCCATACGGCATCCGCTCCGTCTCGCGCTACCACCTCGATCACCCGTTCGTGTTCCGTGCGGGCGGCCAGGAGCATCGGGTCGAGTACCTGCCCGCCGAGTCCAACACCGGGATGTTCGGGGGGAATTCCAACTGGCGCGGGCCGGTCTGGATGCCGGTCAACGCGCTGCTGATTCGCGGGCTCTTGAACTTCTACGCCTTCTACGGCGAGGACCTCAAGGTCGAGTGCCCGACCGGCTCTGGAAATCGGATGACGCTCTTCGAAGTAGCGCGGGAGATCTCCCGGCGCCTCTCGAGCATCTTCCTGCGCGATGCCAGCGGCCGCCGGCCCGTTCACGGCGGGTCCGCCAAGTTCCAGGACGACCCGCATTGGCGCGACCTGATCCTCTTCTACGAGTACTTCCACGGCGACAACGGGGCCGGAGTGGGAGCCAGCCACCAGACGGGCTGGACCGGCCTCGTCGCACGCATGCTCGACCTCTTCGCGCGCGTGAGCGGCAAGGACGCCCTGGAGACTCACAAGGAGAGGCTCGAAGCCCGCCTGGTGCGCCAGCAGGTCACGGGCAAGTAGGCAGCCTTCTGCTGCCGCCGCGGGTGCAGTGATGTGCGGCCAGAGGCACGTCAATCTGCCGGGCCACGCGTCGCGTGCAGGCTGACAAGCCTGGCGACGAGCACGGCGAGGTACATCTGGCCGCCGACGGCCTCGAGAATCGTGAGCGCCCGCGCGGGTCCGCTGACAGGCACGATGTCGCCGTAGCCGAGGGTTGCGATCGTCACGAAGCTGAAATAGATGGAGTCGTCAAGGCCGAGCTGGGGCGCGCTCCCGCGAAAGGAGCCGGGCAAGCTCGTCTCGATGAGCCAGTAGCCGACGCCGAACGTCAGGCCGGCGAGCAGATAGGCGTCCAGCGCGGCGAAGATGCGTTCGGCGTCCACGCTTCCCGGGCGGAAGGCGTAACGCGCTGTCGTCGCCATGGCCACTACGCAGGCTCCGATCCACAGGCCCTCGCTCACCGGCAGCAGGGCCGCGACGCCGAGGACCGCCTGGAGAGCGCGGACTCCGAGGTATGCGACCCCGACGCCAATCAAGGTCGAGTGCGTTCGTTGTTCCCGGCCGACGCTGGCGATGGCGGCGACGAGGTTCACGGCCAGCAGCGCCTCGAGGATGTTGCCGCCCGGCACGAGCGCCCTGAAGACCGGCAGCAACCCGATCGTGAGCAGGAGCGACGCGAACAGCGATGCGAAGCGTCTCCGTGCGTAGGCGGCGAGGAAGGCCTTCAACATGGCAATTCTAGTGTCGCGCCGGGTTAGACTCGCCTGGGGGGTGACAGATGCTGAGAAACCAGGGGACGTTGGTGGTCGCGGTCCTGCTCGTCGGGGCAGCTTGGCCCGCGGCCGCGCAAGCCCCCCAACCCACGCCGACGCCGCTCGCGGTGGTCTACGAGAAGGTGCCGGGCGTGGAGCTCCGCTTCGTCAACTACCGCTGGCGTCCCGAGATCTTTGGTCCAATGGAGAAAGGCGGGTCGGGGCCCGTGGAGTCGAAGCGGCCCTGGGCCTTCGCCCGAATCGTCAACGACGTGCCCCTGAAGGTGGGCGAGCGCACGTTGCCCGTGGGCCACGGCCTGCTGGTCTTCCACCCGAACCTTGATGGCAGTGGCATGAGCCTCGAGGTCCGCAGCATCGACATGCGGCGGGTCGTCGACCTCAACGTGCTCGCCGTCCCTCCGGCCGGTGACACGTACTACAAGGCCCCGCTCGTGCTCGAAGCGACGCCGGAGGTCGAGCCGCGGATGGTCATGACCCTCGACGAGGCCGCTGGAATGATCGTCCTCCACTTCAGGTACGGCGACCGGCGCTTCTCGTGGTCCTTCTCCCGTAGGTGACCGCCCCGGCCTGACGCAGCGCGCCCCTGGCCGTAGACTTGCGCGAGCACCGGCGATAGGCTCAATCCTTTCGCTAGGTCGAGCTGACCAGTGAATCCATCGAGGTGCTCCATGCGTGCGTTCCTTCGTGATCGGAAGCGCGGCCGCTTTCTGGCTGCGGCGCTCGCGCTTTCGCTGGCGTCTCCGGTCACGGGGGCGACCCCACAAGCGCCCCCGACCGTCGATGGCGGCTGACCCCGCGTCGTCAAGACGTCCGCGGGCGTCATCACCCTCTACCAGCCGCAGCTGGACGCCTGGGACGGACACAAGCTCGACTTCCGCGCGGCGGTCTCCCTGGCCGCCAAGGAGGGCGCCGAGGCGGTTTTCGGGGTCATCTGGGGCAGCGCGCGCACCGTGGTCGATCGGGAGACGCGCATCGTCAGCTTCCACGACCGCGAGTTCAGCAAGGTCGCCTTCCCTTCCGCCTCGGACAAGGAGGCGGCGTGGCTCGAGGTGCTGCGCAAGGAGGTGACGCCCCAGGCTCGAGAGCTTGCTCTCGACCGCCTGGCCGCGATGCTCGAGCTGACGGAGGCCGACAAGGTCAGG
>DATFEN010000089.1:0-5723 GCA_035251085.1 Vicinamibacteria bacterium
CCGGTCGTGCCGTAGTCACCTCGCGACGCGGCAGAAGTAGCCGGAGTCCGAGGGCAGCCCTTCGAGCCCGGACGGTGCGCGAGTCGCCACGCGCCAGCGGAAGGTGCCCTCCCAGGGGACGTCGACGGTGACCGAGCGACCCGTCACTTCGCGCTGCACGAGCACCTCGTCCGACGCCAGCTCCAGGATCTGCACCACGTGATCGCGCTGCGTGCCGCTCCAGGCGAGAGACACACCGTGTCCGTCGACGACGTATGCGGGGTCTGCGCCGGGCACCAGGGCGGTCGGCGCCACCGGCGGTTGTACGCGCTCGGGCGGCGTGTTCGGCCGCGAGATCGCTCCCTCCCCCTTCTTCACCGCTCGAGTCGTGCCGCCAGAGGTGATCAGGACGCGTCCCTCGAGCACAGTCACGAGCGTGACCTCCCCCTCACGGCGCACCACCACGTGGCCGTCACCCCGCACGACCGCTTCTCGCGTGCGCATCCGCATCAGGTGCGCGCCAGGCTCGGAGCGCTGTTCGGCGCGACCCTCCAGGACTTCCGCCGTGAGCACGCGGCTGGACATTATCGTGACGGCGCTCCGTGCACCGAGGGCGAGCTGCACCCAGGGGAAGTCCAGGCGCGCCGTCGTCGACTCCAGGGTGCGCAGCCGATCCCCGGTGACGACGCGCGCGCCCTCCTGCAGCGCCGTCCAATCCCCCTGCGTGTTCATCGCTTCCAGCCTGCCCTCGGCGTGCGTCGCGCGCGCGACGGGAATTCCCGCTCGCTCCTGCGCCTCGCGCTCGCGCACGGCGTCGTCCTTCGTGACGAGGGTCGGTACGTCGCGCTGCGGCTTCGGCTTCACCTGTGCCGCTGCGGCGGTGGCCGCGAGGAGCAGGAGGCCGAGCGGAAGCGCTCGCATCGGGATCAGGAACGGCCGGAGCCGAGCAGGCGCGGAAAGGCGCGGCTCCGGGCCGACGCCTTACGGTCCTGGTGGTAGTAGTAGTAGTACGAGCCCTTCGAGGCGGCATCCACCGCGTTCAGCACCGCGCCGAGGATCTCGGCGCCGGAGCGCCGCAGGGCGTTGACCGTGCGCTTGATCAGGCGCTTGTCCACCTCGTTGTGCCGGACCACCAGCACGACGAGGTCGCTGTGGCGCGCGAGCAGCAGCGCGTCGGTGACCGATGCGAGCGGCGGTGAGTCGACCAGGACCCAGTCGAAGTTTCCGCGCAGCCGCTCGAACAGCTCGGGAAGATCCTTGCGGGCCAGCAGCGCGGGCGGGTTGGGCGGCAGCGCGCCCGCTGTGATGGCGTGCAGGCCCGGCGTCTCGGTGGGTCGAATCAGCGCCTCGAGGGGCTCCTGACGAAGCAGCAGGCTGGTGAGCCCCGGTTCGCGGGCGAGCCCGAGTCGAGTGTGGAGGTCGGCGCGACGCAGATCGAAGTCCAGCACGGCGGTCTTCTCACCGGAGGCCGCGAGCAGCGAGGCCAGGTTGACGAGCGTGGTCGTCTTCCCTTCCTGGGGCGCCGTGCCCGTGACGAGCACTACGTGACCGGTCTCGTTCCGCTTCGCGAACAAGAGCGCCGTGCGCAGGTTCTGGTAGGCCTCCGTGACCAGATGCGCCGAGGCGTCTTCGTAGCGGGGGACGCTGGTCAGCAGGTCGAGGTGCAGGTAGCGCTCGATGTCGTCCGGGTCCTTCAGCGAGTTGTCGAGATGGTCGCGGCCGATCACGAAGCCGATCCCCAGGAGCAGGCCGGCCATGAGGCCGATGCCCGCGATCTTCGGCCGGTCGGGACGCACGGGCGCAGCGGGCTCGGTGGCGCGCTCGACCAACGTGGCCGTGCTGCTGCGGAGCGAGGCGGCGATGTCGGTCTCGTTGAGCTTCTGGAGCAGCACGGCGTACAGGTTCTTGGCCGACTCGGCCTCCTTCTTGAGGGCGTCGAGCTCGCTCGCCTTGCGGCTCTGCGTCGCCGCCTGGGTCTTCTGGCGATCGATCGCCTCCTTGAGCTCCGACTCGCGCTTCCGGAGCTGGCCGTGCTCGGCGCGAATGCCCTCCACGATCTGGCGGGCGCGCGCGTCGCGGGCCTTCCGGACCTCGGCCAGCTGTGCCTGGACCCTCTGGACCTCGGGATGGCCCTCCTTGTACTTCTCCGCCAGACGCGACATCTCCAGGTTGAGGCCCGCGAGCTGCCCGCCGAAGCTCAGGATCATCGCGTCGGCCGCGACCTGGGGCACGCTCTCGAGGCTCTGCTTCTGCTTGTCCAGCTCCTCGAGCTGGTTGAGCGCCGCCTCGAGGACGATGCGGCGCGACTGCGTCTCGATGTAGTCCTCGTTGAGCTTCGCGATCGAGGCCGTCACCGCCGACACCTCGCCCTCGGGCACGAACAGCTCCTGACCCTGATAGCTCTTGTAGAGCTTGTCCTGGGCCTCTCGCATGCTCTGTTGCGTCGCCTGCAGCCGCTCCTGCAGCCAGTCGTAGGCCTTGCGCGCGGCCTCGACGCGCGACTCCAGGCTCTGCTGGATGTAGATCTCGGCGAGCGTGTTGGCCCAGAGCGCGGCCTCTTTCGGGTCGGTCTGCGTGACCTGGACCAGCACCAGACGCGTGTCCACGATCGGCTCGACGCCGACGTGGCCCACGAACAGGCCGCCGGCATCCGGGCTGTCCTTGAAGGGCGGGCGGTCCTTCAGTCGCAGCCGCTCGACGACCTTCTCTCCCAGGCTCGTGGAGCGCAGTATCTTGAACTGCGTGTTGTAGAAGTCCGCGTTGTGCCAGTAGTTGCCGCCGGAGACCAGCGCGTCGGTGACGCCGAGGAAGAGCGGCGCGGGCGGCTCGATCTGGATCATCGCCGAAGCCTGGTACTCCGGGGTCTGGAGCAAAGACACGAGACCGCCCAGCGCGAGGCCCACGAGCGCAGCGGCGAGCAGGACCGCCCGGTGACGCCACAGCAGCCCCGCGTAGTAGCGTCCGTCGAACCCCCCCGGCTCGGCCTCGAACGGCATCGGCGCCGGGGCGGTAGCCATCAGAACAACCTGCGCGGGATGCTCACCACGTCGTTGGGCAGGAGGGCCAGGTCGGGAGCCTTGCCGTCGCGGACCTTCTTCAGATCCACCTTCACGATCTCGGTGGCGCCGGAGCCTGGGTCGACACGGCGGACGCGCACGTCATGGCTGCCGAAACGGGTCAGGCCGCCGGCGCTGGAGATCGCGCCGGTGACGGAGAGCTCGCCGTCGATCGCGTAGCGTCCCGGACGGTTCACCTCGCCCTCCACGGTCACGTACTGCTTCGGCTGGGCCGTGATGATGTCACCGTTCCGGAGCGGGATCTCGAGGTTGACATGGTCCTGGGGCGTCATCGGCCCGCCAGCGAGGCGCAGGCGCAGCGTGTGCCCACCGTCCTCGAAGGCGCCGTCGCTGCGGGCGATCGACAGCTCCCCCGAGGCGCGCGGCGTGAAGCCGCCGGCCTCGACGAGCACGTCGATCAGCCGCGTGCGGCCTCGCAGCGGCTTGCGGCCGGGCTGGTTCACCTCGCCCACCACGAACGCGAACTGGCTCTGGTACTCGGTGACGCGCACTTCCACCTGTGGGCTGACCAGGTAGTCGCGTCCCCAGAGCGAGACCAGCTTGCGTTGGATCTCGGTCACGGTCAGGCCGCTGACGGGGACCTCGCCGATCAGCGGGAGGTGGATCGCGCCGCTCGGCTGGACGCTGGCCGAGCGCGACAGGTCGTCGTTGCCGAAGACCTGGACCTCGAGGACGTCTCCGGGACCGACGCGGTACTCGGCCGCGGGCGGCGTCGGGCTGGGAGCGGGTTCCTCGGCCCAAACCCCGGCCGCGACGAGCGCGACGAGAACCGCGGCGATCATCGACGCGCCTCGCCGTAGGCCACGCCCAGCTGCACCACCAGCGAGTCGGTCGTGTTCTCGAAGGCAGCGAGGTTGGAGCTGCGGTGCTGCCGGCCGTAATCGGCGCGCACATACGCCCAGCGCGACAGGGAGCGCCCGAGGCCCACGTTCCACCCGAAGATGCGGTCCGCCCGGGGCTCGCCCAAGGAGGCGCTCGCGACCCGGTAGTCGTTCCAATGGTATCCCGCTCCGGCCCGCACGGAGAGCGCGAGAGGCAGGCTTAGCGTGGCTTGGGCGGCGATTGAGCTGGAGACGTAGAACGCGTTGTCCTCGAAGCTCGACAGCCGCGTCGCGCGCCCGGCGCCCAGCTCCAGGACGCTCTCCTCGCCCAGCTCGCGGCGCAGCGTCAAGCCGAGCCCCAGCCCGTCGTGGGCGCGGCCGTCGGCCGTGGCGCGCGGGCTGCGGCGCCGGTCGTAGCCGACGGCGAGCTCCACCTGCGTGAGCGGCGAGAGGTCGCCGGTGAGGTGAAGGGCCACCACGTCGAGCGTGCTCTCAGCGAGCGGGCGCTCCTCGGGGGTGGGCGTGTCGTAACGGCTCCAGTCGAGGTCCGCCGCCAGCGTCGGCGCCAGCTCGTAGAAGACTCCGACCCGGTAGGACCAGGTCCTGTAGTCGAAGAAGCCGGCCGGGATGTCAGGCCCCACCGGAACCGTGTCGTCGAGCTTCACGTCGTTGAGGATGGCTCCCGCCTCGAGGCCCAGGCGACCCGAGCTCGAGTATCGCAGCTCGCCGTCCAGCTGGTTGTGCTTGTAACGGGACAGGTTCGTGAAGTACTCGAAGCCGGGATCCACCTCGTCGGTCTCCAGCACGCCCGTGGAGAAGTGATCGCTGACGCGCAGCCCGAGCGATGAACCCAGGGGCAGCTCGAGGGTGGCGTCGGCGAAGTGCGTCGTGCTCTCCGTGATCGCGCTGAGCTCGGGCAGGCGCGTCCCGCGCCGCAGGCGCGCCATGTACGAGCCCGTGAGGCGACCGGCCGCCAAGAGCACGTCGAATCCGACGCGCGGCTCGATGAGAAACTGACGCTCCTCGATGGGTATCCCCGCGACCGGCGTCGCGTCGGCCGCGACGGCGCTGACGACGAGCGCGGGCTGCAGCGAGAGCGCGCCGACCTCGAGCCCGTCCCGAGATTCGCCCTGTGTGGCCGGCCCGGGATCGCCGGCGGTCGGCTCCGCCGAGCCGGTGTCCGCCGGCGTCGACGCGGGAAAGAGTCCGCGGTAGAGCTCGTCCGTGGCGCGAGGAGCCTGAGCGTCGCCGCCCAGCACGAGAAGGATCTGGCCTTCCAGGCGCTGTATATCGTGAGAGACCGATGCCGGCACGCGGATGCGGATGCGCGTCGCGGGCCCGTCGGCGTCGAAGCGGATGTCCTGCACGGGCGCCACGGGTGCGGGCGGCAGGAGGCCGGGCCGAGGCGCGGCGCCGAGTGTGAGCACGAGTTCCTCGCCCTGTCTCGAGACGGCCAGGCTGGCTAGCCCGCCCACGATCGTGAACCGCAACGCCTGCCGCGCCCCTCGAGACTCCACCCGGACGTCGAGGAGGCGCGGCGCCTCCGAAGCAACCAGCGCCAGGATCGCGACCTCGATCAAGCACCGACCTCTCGCCACGCCCGGCGCGACTGAGGCTGGTTCACCGAGCCCAAGCGTAACCTCCCGGTCGAGGGAACGCCATAAGTCGAAGGGCGCCTAGGGCTGCGGTCCCTGCCAACGCTCGAGGACGCGACGCGCCTCGCTTTCGTTCCACGAGGCGTCCGCTTCGCGCAGACGCCGGATCTCGCCCAAGGCCGCCTGACCGCCTTGGCTCAGCGCGAGGAACTCAGCCCGCCCGAGGGCGATGCCCCGGTGAGTGGGATCGA
>DATFEN010000099.1:0-3955 GCA_035251085.1 Vicinamibacteria bacterium
CGGCACGCTCGACGTCCGGCAGCTTGAAGGCCATGTTCCGAGGCAGGAGCTCGAGCTTCTCCTCGCGCGACGCTCGGGCGTCCCGGAGCGCCTTCAAGGCCCGGATCCTTCGCAGCGACTGGTAGGCCGCTCCGATCAGGAGGGGGGCCTGCTCGCCGTCCTCGAGCAGACCGAGCGCCAGGTCCACCGCATCGCCGGCTCGGCGCTCGGCCACGGCGTCACCCAGCAGCCAGAAGGGCCGCGCGAAGCCGCGGCCGAGCACGGCCGCCACCTCCTCCGCGCCGAGCTGGTCGCGGCCCTGAGCGAAGGCCTCGAGCTTGTCGAGCTCCCCCATCAAGCGCCGCAGGTCCTGGCCGACGCGCTCGACGAGCTCCGAGCTGGCCGCGGGATCGAGCGGCAGGCGGCGCCGACGCACCTCGTCGGCGACGCGCGCGCGCAGCCGGGCCCCCTTCAGCGGCTCGGCAGGGATCGTCTCGGCGGCGTCGAGGAGCAGCTTCCACGCCACGCGACGGCGGTCGGGCTTGGCCGCGAGGAAGATGAGCGTCACGTCGGGTCCGGGGTCGCCCAGGTAGACGCGCAGTTCGTCTTCCGGGCCCTTGAGCGCATCGGCGCCGCGCACGACGACCGCGCGCCGCGAGGCGAAGAGCGATCGCGAACGCGCGGCGTCCAGGACGCGGGCCCAGGTCGTCTCGTCACCGCGCAGCACCTGGAGCGCATCGCCGCGCTCCGCACCGAGCGTCGCGCGAAGCACGCCCTCCAGGGCCTCCTCGGCCAGGAACGAGTCCGGCCCGACGATGGCGACGATCCGCCCGCCCCCGTCCCGGGCCACTAGAAGGCCTCGAGCATGGCGGCCACGATGGCCTTGGCGAAGCTCGCCGCCATGCGGTCCTGGGCCTGCTCCTCGCGGTCGAAGTAGCTGTCCGCGTCCTCCCCGATGTCGAATTCGTCGCGTTGGCTGAAGCTCTCGGATTCCCAGATGGGCTCCGTGGCGTCGGGCTTCGCATAGCGCACTCGGGCCGTGAGGAGCGCCACATAGCGATTGGCCTCGGAGCGGGCCCCGTCGGTGCGGCCGAATCCGATGGGCTGCGTGGTGTAGTTCAGGAGCGTGCCGTCGACGACGGCGTCGACCTCCGTCGCGGTCTGGACCACGTCGAAGCGCCCGCGGCGCAGCAGCTCCTCGATCACCTTGTCGGTGATCTTCTGGTCCAGGCCTGGCTTGCCGGTCGCGTCCTTGAAGAGCGGGACGCCCACTTTCTTGATGCTCGGATCGATCGCAATGCCGCGGCCCTCGAGCGCGTAGCCGCAGGCGCCGAGCGTCCCTGCGCCGACGACCAGGAGCGCCTCGCGCCGCCTCACCTCACCACCAGGCTGACCAGGCGGCCCGGAACGACCACGCTCTTCGCGACCTGCTTGCCGGCGATCGCTTCCTTGATCCTGGGATCGGAGAGCGCCTTCAGGCGGATCTCTTCCTCGAGGGCGCCCGCCCCGACCGTGATCCGCGCGCGCACCTTCCCGTTGATCTGCACGGCCAGCTCGACCTCGTCCTCCCGCGCCAGGTCCGCGCTCGCCGTCGGCCAATTGCGGTCGACGAGCGGGAAGCGGCGACCCAGGCGCATCCAGAGCTCCTCGCAAGCGTGGGGGGCGAACG
This sequence comes from Vicinamibacteria bacterium, assembly GCA_035251085.1. GTDB lineage: Bacteria > Acidobacteriota > Vicinamibacteria > Fen-336 > Fen-336 > DATFEN01. Next base: position 1,649 of record DATFEN010000099.1, read on the forward strand.
GCGAGAGGAGCATGATGAGCGTCTCGACCGCCTCGAGCAGCACGGGACGCATCGCGCCCTGGGCGACCTCGGGCTCGAGGCGCACGATCTCGTTGTTGAGCTCCATCAGCGCGGCGACCGCGGTGTTCAGCTTGAGCCGGTCCTCGATGTCGCCGGTGACGCGCTGGATCGTCTGGTGGACTCGACGGCGCAGCCGTCGGGCCGCCGGTGTCAGCTCGCCGGGCATCTTCCCACGCACGTCGTGGGCAAAGCGGTCGGCGTGGCGGTCGACGAGCCGCCACACCCTGCGCACGAAGTCGGCAGCGCCCTTGATCTGGGCGTCGTTCCACTCGAGGGAGTCGGAGGGCGGCGCCTGGAACAGGATGTAGAGGCGCAAGGTGTCGGCCCCGTACTTCGAGACGATCTCGTCGGGCGCCACCGTGTTGCCCTTCGACTTCGACATCACCTCCCCGCCGTTGTGGACCATTCCCTGCGGGAACAAGCGCGACACCGGCTCGTCGAACGTCACCAGGCCGAGGTCCCGCATCACCTTCGTCCAGAACCGGGAGTAGACGAGGTGCAGGATCGCGTGCTCGATGCCTCCGACGTAGAGGTCGATCGGGAACCAGTAGCGGACCGCGCGCGGGTCCACCGGGCCGTCGTCCTTCTGCGGAGACAGGTAGCGATAGAAGTACCAGGACGAGTCGACGAACGTATCCATGGTGTCGGTCTCGCGCCGCGCCGGCCCGCCGCACCTGGGGCACGTCGTGTTCACGAAGTCCTTGACCTTCTCGAGCGGGTTGCCGCCTTCGCCGGTGAACGGCGCGTCCTTCGGGAGCACCACGGGCAGCTCGGCGTCCGGAACGCCCACGACACCGTCGGTGGCGCAGTACACGACGGGGATGGGCGTGCCCCAGTAGCGCTGCCTGCTGACGAGCCAGTCCTTGAGGCGATAGCTGACGGCCGCTCGGCCGATGCCCTCGGCCTCGGCGTGAGCCGTCATCCTCGCGATGGCGTCCTCGACGCCGAGCCCGTCGAAGGGCGCGCTGGCCGCCGTTCTTCCCGGGCCGTCGTACGCGGCCTCCAGCTTCTCGGCCACGAGCACCTGGCCCTCGGGCTGGATGACGACGCGCATCGGGATCCCGTACTTGCGCGCGAACTCGAAGTCGCGCTGGTCGTGGGCCGGCACCGCCATGATCGCGCCCGTGCCGTAGCCCATGAGCACGAAGTTCGAGACCCAGATCGGGATGCGCTCCCGAGTGAAGGGGTTCGTCGCGTACGCCCCGGTGAAGACGCCTTCCTTCTCGACCTGGCCGGCCAGCCGCGCTCTCCGGTCCTGCGTGCGCAAACGTGCGACGGCGAGGCGCGCCTCGTCCGTCTTGAGCAGCGCCGGCACCTGCGGGTGCTCGGGCGCCACCACCATGAAGGTCGCCCCGTAGATCGTGTCGAGGCGCGTGGTGAAGATGCGCAGCGGCGCGCCCCCCTCCACGGGGAAGTCCACTTCGGCGCCCGTCGAGCGCCCGACCCAGTTTCGCTGCTGCACGAGGACGCGCTCGGGCCAGGCGGCGAGCTGCGCCATGTCGTCGATCAGCTCGTCCTGATAGGCGGTGATCTTCAGGAACCACTGCTCCATCTCGCGCTCTTCGATGTGCGAGTCGCACCGCCAGCACTGCCCGCCCTCGGCCTGCTCGTTGGCCAGCACGGTGAGGCACGACGGGCACCAGTTGACCGGCGCCTTCTTGCGGTACGCGATCCCGCGCTCGAGCATGCGCAGGAAGAACCACTGGTTCCAGCGGTAGTACTCGGGATCGCAGCTGGCGATCTCGCGGCTCCAGGGATAGCTGAAGCCGAGGCGCTGGAGCTGCCGCTTCATGCCCGCGATGTTGTCCCGCGTCCACTTCTCGGGGTGCACGCCGCGCTTGATGGCGGCGTTCTCCGCGGGCAGGCCGAGGGCGTCCCAGCCGATGGGATGCAGGACGTTCAGGCCCCGCATGGTCTTGAAGCGCGCGATCACGTCGGTGATGCAGTAGTTCCGGACGTGGCCCACGTGGATGTCGCCCGAGGGGTAGGGCAACATCTCCAGGCAGTAGAACTTGGCGCGGCTCGGGTCCTCGGTGACTTCGAAGGCCCCGGTGTCCGCCCAGTGCTGCTGCCAGCGCGTCTCGATCGTCTCGAAGTCGTACTCAGCCATGATTGCGAGCGGCCCGAAACGGCTATCGTAGCATGCGGGTTCCGCGGGCCCGGCCGCCGCGCGGACGGGGGTCGCTAGCCGCCCAGCACGGGCCAGAAGGGCCTGAGGGCGCGCCGGTAGTCCCCCACGATCTGGCC
>DATFEN010000115.1:0-5357 GCA_035251085.1 Vicinamibacteria bacterium
GTATGCCTGCACGGCGATCAAGTGGGTGAACGAGATCGTCCTGGTGGACGACGAAGCGCCGGCCACGGACCACATGCGCGAGTACGCAGGGCGGACGCACCAGGACTCCGACGTCCCGAAACTCGCCAGGGACTTCCGGCCTTCCACCGTCGATCCTGCCGCGGTGCCGGTGCGGGTAGAGAAGCTCGACCGGTCCACGCACCGCATCGTCGGGCTCGCATGGGGCGGGGTTTCTTCATTGAGCATCCGCCTCAACCGGGAGCTGAGCTGGACGCCCGTCGCCGAGATCGACGCCAGCCCCTCACGCCCTTGGTCACTCTGGTCCCACACGATCCCAGAGCTGGCACCGGGCCGTTACCGGATCGAGCTCGCGGCACGGGGCTCAGCCTCACGCACACGCCGGCTGGACGCCGGGTTCTATGCGCGGGAGATCCTGATCCCTGGCGACTGAAGCGCCGCGCTATCTTGCCGCAAGCGCCTTGGCCGTTTTGTCAGTCCACGGTCAGCGAGGGCGGATTGAGGCAGCGGCGCGCGAAGGAACGTTCTAGGTGGCAGCGTCCTAGAACAGGAACGACAGGAAGACCTGGAAGCCCTGGTAGGTGACCTCGCCGCCCAGCGTGGTGACGAGGGGTTCCCGGTCGTAGCGGTATTTGTTGTACTTGTACTGCACGCCCAGTCCCGCGTTGCGGAAGAAGTAGTAGTCCGCTCCGAGTCGCCAATCGTTGACCGAGGCCTCGGAATCCCCGGGGCTCACCTTGATGTAGAGGTAGTCGGCTCGCAGGGCCAAGCGCTTGGCGGGCCAGGCGTTGACGTAACCCCCGACGGCGCCGGTGATGCTGCTCGTGCTGGCGTTCCTTTCCAGGGTGCGAGTCACCTGGCCCAAGCCGGGGATCGTGACGGTGCCTGTCGCCCGGATGCCTGCCCTCACCCAGAGATTGCCGAGGCCAACCGTAGGCCCGATCTCGAAGCGCTCGTTCCGGAAGGCGGCAAAGCGATAGTAGCCGCCCAGGATGTCGGCTCCGGTCGTCGGCGTCGCGGAGAGCCCGGCGTTGAAGGTCACGCCGCCCCACTCGAAGTCGCGCTGGAGGTTGTGGTCTAGCTGCTCGCGATTGAGCCGTGTGTACCCCAGCTCCACCTGGTGGCGCCGGCCTACGCGCCAGGTGGCGTCCAGCCAGAAGGTGTCGACCTCCTTCGCGACACCGAGATCTCTCTCGAAGTCGATGTCGCTGCCGGCGCCTCCCGGAGCGTTGAGCCGGAGGACCGTCTCGGATGTGAGCCGGAAGTAGCCAGTGTCGATCTTGAAGCGGTCGGGCAAGTCACTCCAAGTCGCGGCCGACGATTGGGCGAACGCGGGCGAAACCAGCAGTCCGGTGACGATGATGCCGCCGAGAAAGGACCTCATGCGTCAAGCCTCCAAGTCTTCAAACTTAACCCGCGCTCGAGCGGCGAAGATGAGTCGCGACCTGCTTTGCTTGGGTTCCGGGTTAGACATTAGGACTGCCGTACGACGCAGCTGGCGTTCGTTTATTCGCCTTCGAGCACCCGCTCCTGGATGCTGGCCAGGTATTCGTCCGCCTCACGGGCGCTGGCGAAGAGCTTCATCCCCGGCAGCGAGCGGATCACCTCGAGCACGCGCTCGATCTGGGGCTTCATGTTCACGAGCACGCACTCGGAGCCCGCGTCGCTGAGGGTCTTGCGGGCGCCGAGCAGCACGCGCAGGCCGGCGCTGCTGATGAAGTCGAGGCCGGCGAGGTCGAACACGACGTGCTTCGGCGCAGCGGCCAGGACCGGGGCCAGCGCCTTCTCCGCGCGGGGCGAGCTTTCGGTATCGAGGCGGCCCGCGATGGTCACGATCGTGGTCTGTCGAAGCTGGATGGTCAGCGACATCGTGATCGGCTCCTTTCGAGGATCAGCCGATTCTCCCCATTCTCCCAAGCGTAATCCACACGATCCATGAGCTGGCGGACGAGGTGGACCCCGAGGCCCCCTCCACCCTCGGCCGAGCGTTCGGCCGGCGCCTCCGCGTCGAGAGGATTGAAGGCGGCCGCCCGATCCCTGACCTCGAGGCGCACCACGTGGTCGAGGAGGGCAAGCCGCAGCTCGATGCGTCCGCCGCCCGTGGACCCGTAGCCGTGATGGACGACGTTGGCGACGACCTCGTCCATGGCGAGGTCGAGATCGTGGGCCGCATCGGCATCGACGCCGTGCGAGGCGCACCAGCCCTGGAGCCATTCCCTCGCGCGCACCAGCTCCTCGGCGCCGCCGTCGAGGTCCAGTTGCGCCTCGCCGGACGCGGCAACGCCGGCCACCTGAGCAGCTCGCCTCACGATCAGGATCGCGATGTCGTCGAACTGCGGCGCCGACTTCGCGAAGACGCGGACTGCGTCCCGCACGCCTTCGGCGACGGCGCGTGGCTCTCCGCCTGGGCCTGAGCACAGATGCTCGAGCAGCCGCTCTTCACCGAACAGCCGGCTCTCCGGGTCGTGGGCCTCGGTCACGCCGTCGGTGTACAGCAGCACGGCATCGCCGGGCTGGAGCCGCAGGTCGTGGCGCCGGAACGACAGCCCCGGCACGACGCCGACGACGGTGCCGATGTCGCCTTCGAAGAAGCGCGGCGGCCCCGAGGCCGCGACCAGCACCGGCCGCGTGTGGCCTCCGCTGGCGAGGGAGAGGCGCCCCGAGGCGGTGTCCAGCACGCCGCACATCAGCGTCACGAACATGTTGGCGTTGTTCTCGGCCACCAGCGCGTCGTTGATGCGCGCCAGGACCGCCTCGGGATCGCGCAGCTCGCGCGCCGCGGCCTCGAAGTGGATGTCGGTCACCGCCATGAAGAGGGCGGCCGGGATCCCTTTGTCCGATACGTCGCCGATCACGAAGGAGACTTCACCCGGCCGCCGCAGCACCACGTCGAACAAGTCGCCGCCCACCGTGCGAGCCGGCTCGAGCAGGCCGAACACCTCGCAGCCGAGCCGGTCCAGGGCCAGGTCCGCGGGCCGCGGAAGCAGGCTCATCTGGATCTGGCGCGCGACGCGCAGCTCGCTCTCCAGGCGCTCCTCTGCGGCGGCGCCCTGCTTCACGGTCTCGATGTACTGGAACAGGGCGGTCTGCATCTCGGCGAACGACGCGGTCAGTCGGCCCACCTCGTCCCGGGACGCGACCTCGGGGAGCGGCGTGTCCAGGCGCCCGGCAGCCACGTCGTGCGCCGCGCGGGTGAGGAGCACGAGCGGGCGCGTGATGCGCCGCGCGACGAGCGCGACGACCAGGGTCAGGAGCGAAGCGCCGCCGAGGCCGGTCGCCCAGAGGCGCCGCTCCAGCGCCGTGACGTCGGCCATCATCTCGGCCTCGGGGAAGACCACGGCGAGGCTCCAGCCGCTCGCCTGCAGGGGACGGAAGACCACGAAGCTCGACGCCCCGCTGCGCAGGTCCTGGGTCCGCTCGATTCCACTCCGGCCCGCGGCCATCGCCTCCGCGAGGCGCCCGAGGACAGGATCGCGCCGCTCGGCTGCCAGCTCCGCGAGCTGGGCTTTCATGGCGAAGCGCGCATCCGGATGCGTGACGACCCGCCCCGAGCGGGAGAGCAGGAACGCATAGCCGGTCCGGCCGACCCGGATGCCCGAGACCAGGCGCTGCAGCCACTCGAGGGCCACGTCGGCGGTGGCGATCCCCCTCAGGCGACCGTCCGAGCCCCGGACCGGCACGGAATAGGTGGCCATCAGTATCCCACCCCCGCCCTCGTCGAAATATGGCTCCAACCAGAGCGCCTCGCCGCGGTCCCTGGGCAGCCGATACCAGTCGCGGGACGGATAGTCGTAGCCGTCCTTCGCGAGGTCCTTGATCTCCCGCCCGCCGCTCCCGCGGTAACAGTAGGGAGAGAACGCCTCGAGGCCGGGATCGAAGGCGCCGGGCTCGAAGGCCGCAGCGGAGCCGAACACGGTCGGGCTCGCGTCCACGTTGGCGCACAGCTCACGCTCCAGGGCCTCCCGCGAGGGGAGCTGCTGCGTCAGGCCGAGGGCCAGCCGGCGCGGCGCCTCCTCGACCCTGAGCAGTTGCGCGTCGATGCGGGCGGCCGCGGCTTCGATGACGCTGTCGCCCTGGCGCTGGATGCTCTGCAGCAGCAGCGCCCGGGTCCAGCGGTGCACGTCCAGGAGGATAAGGAGGTACACGAGGAGGCACGCCCCCAGCAGGGCCAGGGCGAGCTTCACGGCCAGGCTGCGGGGCGACGGGAGCGTCATGCGCGTCGCGACGATTGTATGGCGCGGAGCGACTGAGGGGCGCGGGCTGCCCTCAGCTCACGACGACGGGACAGGTCATGCAGTGTGCGCCGCCCTTGCCAATGAAGAGCTCCTCCGAGGGGAAGGTCAGGAGCTCCCAGCCGTGCCGGCCCATCTCCGAACCGACGCGGGCGGCCTGCGCGAAGCCCACGGCCCTTCGTGAACGCTCCGTCACGACGACGTTCAAGTGGCCGCCCTTGCGCTCCTCGTAGCTGATGGGAATGCACCTGAACCCGCGCTGCTGCAGAAACTCCGGAAAGAGCACGTGACGCGCCGCCGTCCTGCCGGCCTGGTAGAGACGGCACGGGAACACCCGGAGCGGATCCTCGTGGATCAGACAGAGCTTCTCGTCGAGCACCATGAAGATCCCGTCGATGTGAACGTGACCGAAGGGCAGCGGGACCTCGAGGAAGTACTCCACATCCCTGCCGAGGACGATCTCGCGGAGGGCGCGGGTGCCTTCCTCGTTCGCCCGGTCGCAGAGCGAGGCGACGGCGGTGTCCTCGCCGATGAGGGTGACCCCGCCCCCCTCCAAGAAGCCCGGCGGCTCGATCGCGCCCAGGATGGGCACTCCGAGACGCCGGAAGGCTCGGGCCATCATCTCTTGATCGCCGCGGCGGCCCTTGAGATGCGGGCTCATCAGCACGGCGCCCCGCGAGAACACCGTCGCGAGGTCGCGCGTATAAGTGATGTTCGGGCGATGGTCGATGTAGTGGAGGGCGTCGTCGTCGCCGGCCAGGACCTCGCGCAGCAGCAGGATCTCGACGCCCTCGGCGCGGAACCGCCCCAGCATCGAGTCGTAGTCCTCGACGAAGCGGTCGCGGTTCACTGGACGGACGAAGTTGAACTCCTTCAGGTTCTCCGTCGTGACGACGTCCAGCTCCGGGCCGGGGCGATGCATCAGCACGCGCCTCAGGCTCCCGTAGGCATTCGGCACGTAGGGCTCGGTCACGGTCGATGCCTCCTGATCGCGAGATGCACCGGTATGCCGGTGGCCGTCATGGCGATACCAATGAACGTGTCGAGAGGGTTGTACACGATGGCGCTCAGCAGGAACAGCACGAGAACCAGGACGTAAGCAGCGGG
>DATFEN010000136.1:0-5473 GCA_035251085.1 Vicinamibacteria bacterium
TGCCGATCCCACCTTTCCAGTCGAATGCGACCGTTCCCGTTCCGGCGCCGACCGATCCCTCTGCGACCGGTCCCTCGCGCGCCTCGCGGATCGCCGCGGCCACGTGCTCGCGCTTCACCGGCAGGCTGCGGATGTCGTTGAGGGCCCAGCCGTCGTTCGTCTCGCCCACGAGCGCGTTGACCGAGCGGACCTGCTCGTTGCCGGCCTGCGCCAGGGTGTACGCGACCACCGCTTCGACCGCCGTGCCCACCGCGAGCGTGTTCGTGAGCACGATCGGCGTCTCGATCGTTCCCAGCTCATGCACCTGGGTCGAGCCCGCCAGCTTGCCGAAGGCGTTGCCGACGAACACCGCCCCCGCCACCTTGTCCTGAAACAGGTTCCCGGCGTGCGGCAGGATCGCGGTCACGCCGGTGCGAACGTCGTCGCCCTCGATCAGCGTCGCGTGGCCGACGCGCACCCCGCGAACATCGGTGATGGCATTGAGCGCCCCCGGCGAGAAGACCCCAGGAGTGACTCCGAGGTCACGGGCGCGCGGGCGCTCGCCGGCCAAGACTCCTTCGACAAACAACGCCGCTCCGAGGATGGCGACCGCGCGCTTCAAGACGGACCAGCATACGTCACATCGCGGGCGCCCCCCCGGCGATCGCAGGCACGATGGCTACGATGTCCCCAGCGGAGAGCGGCGTCCGAAGGTCCTGCAGGAAGCGCACATCTTCGTCATTGACGAAGAGGCGCACGAAGCTCCGAAGGTTCCCCTGTTCGTCGCAGATCCGATCGCGGAGCGGCGCGTGATCGAGCCAGAGCCTCTCGAGCACACCGCCGACGTCGGTCGCCTCGACCTGCAGCTCGCCACGCCCGCCGGTCGCGGGCCGCAACGGTGTCGGAATGCGAACGCGAATCGACATGGTCCCTCCTCATCCGGTCACGGCAAGGGCGGGATGCGTCGTCTCCCTCCCCGCCCAGAATTCGTCGAAGTCCTCCAGGCGCCCGTCCACGATCGCCGAGAACGGCGCGCCGCCAAGCGACTCAGCCGTCTTCAAGCCATGGCCCGTGATCAGCAAAACGACCGCCCGACCGTCGGCGAATGCGCCCGCCGAGGCGAGGCGATGCGCCGCGGCCACGACCGTGCCGCCCGCCGTCTCGGCGAAGAGGCCTTCCGTCTCGGCGAGGAGGCGGATGCCCTGGAGCACCTCGCCGTCTGTGGGATCCTCACAACGCCCGCCGGTGCGGCGGATCGCGGCGATCCGGCCGATGGTCTGGCTCCGGACGATGGTCGTCGGCTTCACCGGCTCGAGCCGTGCCGCGCGTTTCTTCCAGGCGCCGACGATCGGCGAGCAGCCGGACGGCTGCGCACCGTGCACCGAGAACGGCGTGTCGGCCACGAGCCTCAGCTCGACGAGCTGGCGAAAGGCGCGCTCGACTTTGGTGAGCAAGCTGCCGCCGGCCATGGGCGCCACCACGTGGCCCGGAAGCGTCCAGCCACGTTGCTCGGCGATCTCGAACCCGACGGTCTTCGAGCCCTCCGCGTAGTAAGCGCGCAGGTTGACGTTCACGAAGCCCCAGCCCCGGCTCTCGGCGACCTCGGCCGCAAGGCGGTTCACGCGGTCGTAGTTGCCGCGGACGCCGACGAGTGTCGCGCCGTAGACGGCCGTCGCCGTCAGCTTGGCCGCCTCGAGGTCCTGCGGCACGAGGACGACGGCGTGCAGCCCCGCCGCGGCCGCGCCCGCGGCCACGGCATTCGCGAGGTTGCCGGTGGAGGCGCAGCCGACCGTCGTCATCCCGAACTCGCGCGCCTTCGTGAGCGAGACGGCCACGAGGCGATCCTTGAACGAGAGCGTCGGATGGCAGGCGGCGTCGTACTTGATCCAGAGCTCGCGAATGCCGAGGCGCCGCCCCAGGCGCGCCGCGGGAACCAGTGGCGTGAAGCCGGTCCCGCGACCCACCAGTTCATTGCCGTCCAGGGGCAGCAGCTCGCGGTAGCGCCACAGATCCCTAGGCCGAGACGCGATCGTCTCGCGCGTGAACGTGCGGCGGACGCGTTCGACGTCGTACACGGGCTGAAGCGCGCCCCAGCAATCGCTGCACGCCGCGAGCGGCTCCTTCGGGTGGCGTTTGCCGCACTCACGACACTCCAATTCGACTGCGTAGCCCACATCGGCCTCCTGGTCCTCGAAAAAACAAAAGGCCCGCGGCGTCTCCGCCGGGGCCTTCTTTCCCGCTGCGTTCTGATCGTAGCGCTACGGGACGGGCAGGCCTCCGGACCGAATTCGCATGCCCATTGCCTGGTCGCTCGCGATCACGCCATTGAATCTACGAGCCGGATCGGCGAGCGTCAACCCACATGACACGAAACTGCGAGGTGTCCCTTGACGGTTCGGCCATCAACGACATCGGCTTCCGAGCGAGACTCGGGCTCGACGAACGCGCGGCGAGGCGTGGCTTCCGGGTGACGGTCGGAGGCGGCACCTGCACGACCGGGTCCGAGCTCGCCGAATTCATTCCGGCCGGCGAGATCCTGGCCGTGGCCGAGGCGATCGTTCGGCTGTTCCACCGCCTCGGCGACTACCAGCACAAGCAGCGGAACCGGATGAAGTTCCTGATCCGGTCCATGGCCTGGGAGGCGTGGCGGGCGCAGTTCGAGGGGACGCTGGCCGAGGTCATGGCGGCGGGAGCGCCGCGCCTGCCCTTCGATCCCGATCGGCCGCCGCTGGAGGAAGCGAACCGGCGCGCAGCTGCGGCTGCTCGCGGACCTGGCGCAATCCTTCGGAGACGGCAGCGTCCGCACCAGCCACCACCAGAACCTCGTCCTGCGCTGGGTGAAGACGCACGACCTGCCCGACCTGTTCCGCCGGATCGCCGCGGCGGGTCTGGGCCTTCCGGGTGCGGGCTCGCTCGCGGACGTGACGAGCTGCCCAGGAGCCGAGGCCTGCCGGCTCGCGGTCACGCAGTACTTCCCACGGTCGGAGGCGGGGTCGATGACGAGCGTGCTCATTTCGGCCGGCTCGCCGCCAAGATCCCGGTTCGCCGCGTGCCCGAAGCCGTCGATCGGCTGGCGGCTCTCTGCGCCGTCGAACGTTCCGACGACGAGACCGCGGATGCCTTCTTCCGGCGCGCGGATCTCTCTCGCATCAAGGCCGCGCTCGCCGATCTCGAGCGCCTCGCGCCCGAAGACGCCCTGCCCTTGGATTTCGTGGACCTGGGCGACGACGCCGAGTTCAAGCTCGAGACCCAGGAGGGAGAGTGCAGCGCGTGAGTGAGCGTGCCAGCGGCCCTACTGGATGTAGCCCAGCGAGCGGAGCATCTCCTGCTTCTCCTCGTCGCCGGCCTCGCCCGCGGCGCGGGCGGACGCGAGGATGGCGTCGCGATCGATCAGCGGCTCGTAGGAGTCGATCCGCTTCACGGGGTGCGCGGCGAGGAACGCCGGATCGAGCATCTCCTCGAGCACGCGTCCCTCCATGTCCCTGGGCACCGGCAGGCCCAGGATCGCGAGCACGGTGGGCGTGACGTCGAGGAGCCCGGCCTCGAGGGCAGCGCCCGTCCGAATCGGCCCGCCGGCAGCGATCAGCACGCCCTCGATGTGATGCTTGCCGGACTGCCCCACCGCGATCTCGCCGCGCAGGTGGGCTGCCTCGGCCTCGGGCCCGGTGAACATCTTCTCGGCGGGCTTCAGGGCGGGAAGCTGACCCGACGCCTCGAAACCATGGTCGGACACGACCAGCACCACCGTGCGCTCGTCCATGCTCCGCAGCAGCTCGCCGAGGAACGCGTCGTTGTGTTCGTACATGCGGGGCACCAGCGCCCCGAGCCGGACCGCGGCCTGCGGGTCGACGCCCTGAAACGCCGCGGGCTCGTAGTAGTGCCAGAACGTGTGGGACACCGGGTCGTTCGCGACCAGGAAGACTCCGGTCAGGTCGGGCTGGCCCTTGGCGAGCAGATGCAGGGCCATCTTCTCCTGTGAGCGCTGGCTGCAGTACGCGAACTTCACGACCGAGAGGCCGTGGCCGAAGACGGGCCGCTCCGCGAGGCGCATCTCCGCCTGCTCGTCGGAGGTGAGCGCGACCATTCGCAGGATCTCCTGCATCGGTGGCGCCATCGGGTCGACCACCAGCGGTGCGAGCTCCGCGGCGAGCGCGTCGGGGTAGGTGCGGCCGGTCGTCTTGCGGCCCCCCGCCCATACGTTCCAGCGGTCCGAGGTCAAGCGGTCGGAGACGATCCATCCGTTCACCGGCTCGGCGGGCCACGATGCCCACCAGCCCAGGAAGCCGACGCGTCGCCCGAACGCGCTCGCGATGTTCCAGACCGCGAGGGTCTTGCGATCCTCCGATCCGACCAGCGTACCGCGCTTCGGTTTCCTCGGATCCTTGTAGACGACGAAGCCCTCGATGCCGTGGTCCTTGCGGGTCTGCCCGGTGGCGATGGACGTCCACAGGACCGGGGACGCCATCGGGTGCTCCGAGCGCAGCGGCGTCCGCGTGCCACGCTCGATGAGGCGGGCGAAGCTGGGAAGGCGGCCTTCCTTCAGCAGCGGGTCCATCACTCGGAACGACGCGCCGTCGATCCCCACCACCAGCACCTTGTACGGCGAGCGCGGCGTGGCCCGCGCCAAGCGCTGCATCGGCGTCAGCCACGGCTTCCATGGAGATAAGCGCACGCCGGCGACCACGATGACCAGCAGGACCAGCACCAGGACGATCGTCCGCGTGCGCATCGAGCCTATGCACTCGCCTTCGCGAACACGACCGAACGCGTCGCGGCGTCGGCCTCGACAAACTGCAAGAGCCGCTCTCCCTCCTCCGCCAGCGCCTCTCGGCTTCGCTTCGCCAGCGTTCCGAAGGGTCTGACGAGCAGCCGGGCCGCGTTTCGCTTCCTCTCGACGACCCACTTCCCGGCGACGAAGCCGTCCACGAGGAACGTCGCCGGGACGAGCAGGTTCTTGGTGAAGATGAGGCGCCTGTGCTCGTCGGAGATGATCCGCGCCCTTTCGGAGTAGCCGAGCAGGACGTTGTCGAACTCGGGCAGGAACCGGACTGGCGCGAACTCGTCCTCGGCCGGCAGCGGCCCCTCCTTCACGTCGAAGAGCTCCTTTCCGCGCTCGTCGCGAAACGTGCGCAGCCTGGGCCGGAGCTCCTCGACGACGCTGGTGGCGGCGATGCCCGTCCAGGATTGCAGGTCCTGAGGCGAGGCCGGACCGAAGGCGGCGAAGTAGCGCAGCGCCAGCTCGTGGGGCCGATCGCCTTCCTTCAGCCCCGCGCCGAGCCAGGATTCGGCCACGGCGAAGTCCGCGACGCCGGGATAGGCCCACCGCGCGCCGTCGCCCGGCGTCTGGATGAGGGGCAGCTGCAGGCGGACCACATGCCCGATCGCTCGCTCGTCGAGCCGCGGGTAGAGCTTCTTCATGCGGTCGCGGAGCGCAGCGAAGGTGCGCGGCCCCTCCTCGAAGCACACGCGTGCAGCAGCGACGACCTCGTCGAAC
>DATFEN010000139.1:0-7193 GCA_035251085.1 Vicinamibacteria bacterium
GGGCAGCCGTGACGAGGGGAGGGGGCTGAGTGGCAGGCGCGGCCGCGAGGGTCGGCGCAGGTGCAGGCGTCGCGCTCGCAGTTGGCGCTGGCCGGCGCAGGAGCAGGAGTGCTGTACCCGCCAGGACGACGACGGCTGCGATGCCCAGCGCCAACGCCACTCGCAGAGGGGCGCTCGAAGGGACGCGTGTCGGCTCCGGTGTGGGCGCCGGCTCGGGCAGGGGCGTATCGGACCGAGTGAGCTCGAGCTCCGGCGCTTCGGTGCCGAGGGACACGGGTGGCGCAAGGGGCGGGCTGGCCGTTCCCAACTCCACGGGACGAGGCAGCGCACGCGACGCGCGCCCGAAGTCCCCCCCTCGCGTCCAGTCTCCTTCGCCGCCCAGCTCGTGCCACGCCCCAACCAGGTCGTCGCTCATCGAGAGCGCGTCGGCGTAGCGCTTCTCCGGGTCGCGCTGCAACGCGCGCGCGACCACCCGGCGCAGCGTGTTCCATCGCTCGCCACCCGGAATGAGGGCGAGGTCCGGATCCTCGTGGACGATCTTGAAGAGCAGCGCCACGATGGTGTCGCCCCGGAAGGCTTTCTCGCCCGTGACCAGCTCGTACAGGATCAGGCCTGCCGAGAACAGGTCGCTGCGGCCGTCCAGCTCGCCGGCGCGCACCTGCTCGGGCGACATGTAGTTCGGCGTGCCCACGACCACGCCCGTGCTCGTGAGGCCCCCGCCCGCGGTCGTGCCGGTCGCGAGTCGCGCGACGCCGAAGTCCATGATCTTCGCCGGCCGTCGCCTCGGAAGGAACAGGTTCGAGGGCTTCACGTCGCGGTGCAGGATGCCGCGCTCGTGGGCGTGGCCGAGGCCGGCCAGGAGCTGGAGCACGATGGGCAGGGTCACGCGGGGGTCGGGACGCAGGCCCGCTTCGATGGCGCGCTGAAGGTCGACGCCTTCGAGCAGCTCAAGGGCCATGAACGGCGCGCCCTCGTGCTCGCCCAGCTCGTAGACGGTGATGATGTTGGGGTGTTGGAGGCGCGCCGCGGCCTGCGCCTCTCGCTTGAAACGAGCGCGCGCCTCGGCCTCGACCTGCCCGGCCATGACCTTGAGGGCCACCTCGCGGTCGAGCGCCTCGTCCAGACCGCGGTAGACGATGCCCATCGCGCCGCGTCCGAGGAGATCCAGGACCCGGAACCGGCCGATGCGCGCGGGGATCGGCGCCATGTTTCGATGATAGCGCCGCTACCGTGACGCTGGAACGGACGACCACCGGGACGCGCAGGCGCTGAGAAACGCTCAACCGCCTTGGGGACGCCTCAACGCTTTCTCGTGTACAGCAGGTCGTACGACACCGTCCACGTCTTCCCGCCGTCCGTGGACTGCTCGCCCAGCTGCCGCACGGTCCCCGCCTGGTCGAAGAAGGTCATGCGCAGCTTCGTGGGCCGAAGCGTGCCGTCGGCGCCGGGCTCGAGCCGCTCGGCCACGTACACCATCTTCTTGTCGCCGAACGCGCCGTGGTACTCGTGCAGGCCGCCCGTCGAGTCCACCCACGTCTGCCGCCACTCCCTGGTCGTCGCGTCCCACAGGTTGAAGCTCTTGCCGACCATGCCGCTCGCACCGGTCCAGTTCTCGAAGACCACGCACTCGCCCAGCATCTTCTCGACATGGCTTTCGCCGGCCGCAGCCCCAGCCGAGGTGACGTCCCAGTCGCCGATCCAGAAATCGAGCTGGCGGAACTCGGCGCCATGGGCGCACGGGCGGGCCTTGCGGTCGACGGCCTCCCGCAGGCTGCCGAAGCGCGCGTCCTTCCGGAGCGACGCGAAATCCGCCTCCCGGTCGAGCATCGCCACGTCCGTGAAGCCGCTCGCCACGGCCTTCTCCAGTGCGGCGAAGGCGCGATCCTGCTGGCCCAGGCGGGCATAGGCGCGCGCCGACCATGCCTGCATGAGGCCCGCCGGGAAGCCGAGGCTCGCTGCCGCGTCGAAGAAGGGCGGCGCCTCCGCCCCGCGTCCGAGCGCGAGCAGCGAAGCGCCCTGGCGGAACGCGAAGAGCGGGTGCTTCGGGGCCCCGCGGGCCAGCGCTGCGTAGGCGGCCACGGCCGCCGCGTAATCCTTCGCCTGATAGAGCTGGTCGGCCTTCGCCACGGCCTCGGGCGTTTGCGCTCCTGTCCGGAAGGCCAGCGCACAGAGCAGCGTCGCAACGATTGAACGCATGGTCACCTCGTCTGGATCGACGCTAGGTCGCAGGGCGGCGTCTGTCCACTTGCGAGCGGTGAGTTCCCGGTGAGACGTGTTTTTGGGCGTCTTCGAAAGGCGGCTGCGATAGATTGGCTCGAGGATGGCTGATCCTGGGGCCGCGTGGCGCTGTCGCTCCTGCGGGACGTTCAACCCGTCGGATTACGTGCGCTGCGTCCAGTGCCGGACCCGGAAGGACGCGCCGCCAGCGCGTTCGATGCCGGACACTCCGCAAGACTCCACGCCCCTCGCCGAGGAGCGCGCAGGATGCGGGAGCCGGATATTGAGCCTCCTGTTGCTCGGCCTCCTGATCCTCGGCGCCGCCCTCTACTTCACGTTCCGGAAGGAGGTCGAGAGCGTCGCGGTCGCGGGCTTCGAATGGCGGCGCAGCATAGAAATCGAGGCGTTGCTCACCGTCCGGGACGAAGCCTGGGAGGAGGACGTCCCACCCGAGGCGCGGAAGCTCAGCGACCGACGCGAGGTCCATCACACCGAGCCGGAGCAGGTGGCGACCGAGCGGATCCGCGTCGGGACCCGCGACACGGGCAACGGAACCCTCGAGGACGTGTACTCGGACCGGCCCGTCTATCGTGATCGGCCGGTTTACGGCACCAAGTCCACCTATGAGGTCGAGCGCTGGGTCGTCGTCCGGACGGCACGAGCCGACGGCTTGGACCAGTCCCCGCGCTGGCCCGAGCCCGGCCTCGCCGCCGGGGAGCGCGAGGGCCGCCGGTCGGAGGGATACACGGTGCTCCTCGAAGGGCGGCGCAAGTATCGGAAGGAGCTGACCGAGAGTCGCTGGTCGTCCCTCCACGTCGGCCAGCGACTCATGGCGACGGTCCGCGGTGGCACCGTCGAGAGCCTGGAGTAGCCCATGCGAGCGGTCGTCCAGCGAGTCTCACGCGCGTCCGTCAGCGTCGACGGCCAGGTGGTCGGTCGGATCGAGTCCGGCCTCATGGTGCTGCTGGGTGTGGCGGTGGGCGACGCGGACCAGGACGGGGAGTCCCTGGCCGAGAGGGTCGTGAACCTGCGCATCTTCGCCGACGACGCGGGCCACATGAATCGGTCCGTCCTGGACGTTCGCGGCGGGCTGCTCGTGGTCTCTCAGTTCACGCTGCTGGGCGATGCGCGCAAGGGCCGCCGGCCGTCCTTCATCGACGCCGCGCCGCCCGAGGAAGCGAGCCGGCTCTACGAGCTGTTCGTCTCACGAGCCCGCGACTCGGGGCTCGAGGTCGCCGCGGGCGTGTTCCGCGCCGAGATGGACGTCGAGCTGGTCAACCAGGGGCCCGTGACCATCCTCCTCGACAGCCGCAAGCAGTTCTAGGAGAGCGCCTGGCGCAGGTCCTCGATCAGGTCGTCCGCGTGCTCCAGCCCGACCGAGACGCGGAGTAGGTCGTCGGGGGTCGTCGAGGTCGGCCCCTCGCTCGAGGCGCGGTGCTCGATCAAGGTCTCGACGCCGCCCAGGCTCGTGGCCACGGTGAGCAGCTTCAGGCGCTTCACGACGGCCACCGCCGCCGCGCGGCCGCCGCGGACTCGGAAGGACAGCATTCCTCCGAAGCCGCCGCGCATCTGCCGGACGGCGATCGCGTGACCTGGATGCGAGGCGAGTCCGGGGTAGTGAACGGCCCCGACGGCGGGCAGCGCCTCGAGGGCGCGCGCCACGGCCAGGGCGTTCGCCGACTGGCGCTCGACGCGACACGCCAGGGTGCGCAGTCCGCGCAGGACGAGCCACGATCCGAAGGGCGACGCCACGCCACCGAGCACGTGGCGCACGTGGCGCGCGTGCGAGGCGATCTCGTCCGACCGCCGGAACACGAGGGCGCCGCCCTGCACGTCGCTGTGGCCGCCGAGATACTTGGTCGTCGAATGCAGCACCACGTCCGCCCCGAGTTCGAGGGGACGCTGCAGGGCGGGCGTCGCGAAGGTTCCGTCCACGAGCAGCGCGGCGCCATGGGCGTGAGCCAGCTCGGCGAGCGCCGCGAGGTCCGCCACCTTCATCAGCGGGTTCGAGGGCGACTCGGTGAAGACGAGGCGGGTGTTCGGCCGCAGCGCGCGGCGCACGGCTTCGAGGTCGGCCATGTCCACGAGCGTCGCTTCGCCGCCCCAGCGCGGCAGGAACTCGCTCAGGATGGTTCGGAAGTCGTAGTACCCGTCGTCCGCCATCAGCACGTGGGATCCTGGCGGCAGGCACTGCAAGTAGGAGGAGCCCGCCGCGAGGCCCGAGGCGAACACCAGCGCACTCGCGCCGCCCTCGACGGCGGCGAGGGCCTCCTCGAGACGCACCTGCGTGGGATTGTCCTCGCGGATGTACATGTAGCCGTGCAGGCGCTCGGCCTCGGGACCGTGGACGAAGGTCGTCGTGAGGTGGATGGGCGGCGCAACCGCGCCCGTGGCCGGGTCGGCTGCGCCGCCGGCGTGAACCGCGATCGTCTCGAAGCGCCTCACCACGTGTCGCCGCCTCCCGCAGGCGGCCAGACGCCCAGCATGCGGCGCACCGTGGCCACCTGGCCGAGGTGATAGGCGTTGTGGACCAGGGTCTGCCAGAGCACGTCGCGCTGCGTGACGCCCTGATTGGCGTGCGCCGCGCTGCTCGTGATCGGCACGTTCCGCTCGGCCCCGGCCTCGTCCCGCGCCAGCTCGATCATGCGCTGGAGCAGCGCTCCGAAGCGGGCTTCGACGGCTCGCCAGTCTGCCTCGCTCGGCGGATCCGCGCTCCGAGGCCACCCCTCGGCCGCGTGCTCCGGATAGGCGGGGCGTGCGCCAGCGAGGCGACGCAGCTCGTAGTCCATCCAGTAGTTCATGTGGAAGACCAGCTCGTGGACGGAGTACGGCGCGCCCGCGCGCTGGCCGGCGGTGTCGGCGCCGAGCCCGGAGACGCACGCGAGCGCGTCGGTGAAGGCGCCCTTGCCACGGATCAGCTCGACCAGAACGTCCACCACGCGCACCTCCGGCCGGCGAGTATAGTGTCGGCATGCCACGCCAGAACATCGCCTCGGGGACGCCCTGGGAGCCGCTCGTCGGCTACTCGCGCGCGGTGCGCGTGGGTAGCTTCGTCCACGTGTCGGGCACGACCGCGACTGGAGACGATGGCACCATCGTCGGGGTCGGTGATCCCTACACTCAGACGGTACAGACGATCCGCAACATCGAGCGTGCGCTCCGGCGCGCCGGCGCGACGTTGACGGACGTGGTCCGCACGCGCATCTACGTGACCAACATCGACGACTGGGAGAAGATCGGCCGCGCCCACGGCGAGTTCTTCCGCGAGATCCGCCCCGCCACCAGCATGGTCGAGGTCAAGCGGCTCATCTCCGCGGACATGCTCGTCGAGATCGAAGCCGACGCCTACGTGTCGCTCTAGGAGCGCCGTCCGACCATGTCCTCGGGTCGCACCCACTGATCGAACTGCTCGGCGGTCACGAGGCCGAGCTCGAGGGCGGCCTCCTTCAGGGTCTTGCCGGTCTTGTGGGCGTGCTTCGCGATCCTGGCGGCGTTGTCGTAGCCGATGTGCGGGTTCAGGGCGGTGACCAGCATCAGCGATCCGCGCAGGTTCGCGTCGAGGCGCTCGCGGCTCGGCTCGATGCCGATCGCGCAGTTGGTACGGAAGCTGTCGCAGCCGTCGGCGATCAGCCGGCAGCTCATCAGCAGGTTGTGGATCAGCAGCGGCTTGAAGACGTTCAGCTCGAAGTTGCCCGAGGCCCCGCCGATGTTGATCGCCACGTCGTTGCCGAACACCTGCGCGCAGAGCATGGTGACCGCCTCGCTCTGCGTGGGGTTGACCTTGCCCGGCATGATCGAGCTGCCCGGCTCGTTCTCCGGGATCGTGAGCTCGCCGATGCCGCAGCGCGGGCCGGACGCGAGCCAGCGCACGTCGTTGGCGATCTTGGTGAGCGACGCCGCCACGGTCTTGAGCGCGCCGTGGGCGTGGACGACCGCGTCGTGGGCGGCCAGCGCCTCGAACTTGTTCGGCGCGGTGACGAAGGGATGGCCGGTGAGCTCGGCCAGCTTGCTCGCCACCCGCACCGCGTATTCGGGGTGGGCGTTCAAGCCGGTCCCGACCGCGGTGCCGCCCAGCGCCAGCTCGCACAGGTGCGGCAGCGCCGCCTCCAGGTGCGCGACGCCGTGGTCGAGCTGGGAGACGTAGCCCGAGAACTCCTGGCCGAGCGTCAGGGGCGTCGCGTCCTGGAGATGGGTGCGGCCGATCTTGACGATGCTCGCGAACGCCCGCGCCTTCTCGTCGAGCACGTCGCGCAGCGCCCTCACGGCGGGGATCACGCGGGAGCGGAGCGCGTGCACCGCGGCGACGCTCATCGCCGTCGGGAACACGTCGTTCGAGGACTGGCCCTTGTTCACGTCGTCGTTGGGATGGACGAGGCGCTTCTCGCCGCGCTCACCGCCGAGCAGCTCGCTGGCCCGGTTGGCGAGCACCTCGTTGGCGTTCATGTTGGTCTGGGTGCCGCTGCCGGTCTGCCACACGACCAGCGGGAACTCGGCGTCGTGCTTCCCGGCGAGCACCTCGTCGGCGGCCTTCACGATCGCGTCGCCCTTCTTGGGGTCGAGGGCGCCCAGGTCCAAGTTGACGAGAGCTGCGGCCTTCTTCACCGTCACGAGCGCCCGGATCAGCTCCGCGGGCATGCGCTCGCCGGAGATCTTGAAGTTCGTCAACGAGCGCTGCGTCTGCGCTCCCCAGAGTCGGTCCGCTGGGACCTCGACCGGCCCGAACGTGTCCTTCTCGATGCGGGTCGTCATTCCTCTCTCTCCGTGCGGTTACACCGGTGTGTGCGCCAGGATCCCGCCCAGGAACGCCGTCCACGCGAGGAGGCCCATCACGGCGAGGGCCAGCAGCCAGTGGATCGGACGCGCCTGCTTGACGAGTGCGAGCGCTGCGGCCAGCGTGACGACGGCGGCCGTCCACTTGCCGAAGAGCTCATGCCGGTCGAGCCAGAGCTGGAGCTCGCCGCCCTCGAGGTCCTCTC
>DATFEN010000179.1:0-5425 GCA_035251085.1 Vicinamibacteria bacterium
CTCGTCACCTTGAAGATGCCGGCGCCGATCAGGATCCCGACGAGGGTGGCATACGACTCGAGAGTGCCCAGCTCGCGGCGCAGTCCGAGAGGCTCTCTCACCCTGGCGCGGCATCATAGCAACGCTCGTTTGCTCCACGCGTTGGGTGGTGTTCGAATCGGGCCCACGTCCGACACGAACTCAACATCCGACACGAACTCGTAGGAGGACCCGCGTGGTCGAGACAGGATCCGGCCGGCTGGTCCGCGGGCTCGGTCCCATTGCGACGGTGGCCCTGGTCGTGGGGAACATCATCGGAGCCGGCATCTACGTGGTGCCTGGCTCGCTCGCGGCCATGGCCGGGCCGCTCGCGCTCGTAGCCTGGCTCATCAACCTGGCCGCCTACTTCTGCCTGGCCGCCGTGTTCGCCGATCTGGGAGGAGCCTATCCGATCTCGGGTGGGCCGCAGGTTTACGCGCAGAAGGCGTTCGGCGATCTGGTCGGGTTCGAAGCGGCGTACTTGTACTGGCTCAGCGCGGTCATTGGCAACGCAGCGTATCCGACGGCGTTCGTCGGATACCTGGCGGTCCTCGTTCCCGCCGCCTCGGCGCCGCTTGCGGCGTTCCTCGTGGCGCAGGCCCTGCTCTGGTCGTTGACACTTCTCAACATCGCGGGCGTGCGAGTGGGCGGAAGGGTCATGACGGTCTCCGATCCGGACGGGTTGGCTCCGGTGCGGCCAGAGCTCTGTTGGGTGCGCGGAGCTACGTCGACTTGGAGAGGATCCCGTTCATCTCCTGGGCGTCGAAGGCCCGCAGTGTCTGCGTCCGGATGTTTCCAAGCGACGCGAGCCGAAGGAGGAAGGCCGTCGCCGTATGGTCGTCCGGGAGCTCGGAGATCGTGACGATGTCGTAGGCGCCGAGCGTCCAGTAGACGGTGAGCTTGCCGCCCATCTTCTCAGCCAGTGCGGCCGCGTCCGCGGCCCGCTTGGTCGTCTGTTTGAAGTCCTTGACTCCTTGGTCGGTCCAGTTGATGAGGTTGACGTACTTGGGCATCGCAGCCTCCTTGGGTCGCCCCATCAGACACCCGGCAGGCCAGGAGAGCAAGGGCAAGACGTCGAGCCCTTTGGCCCGCTCGCGCTCTTCCGCTAGCATCCGAGCCGCGATGGCCACGCGTGAGGCTCGACAGCTCGGACTGACGCGGCGCATCACGCGCCGTGACTTCATCAACGGCGTAGCCGTGGGAGCCGCCGGCGTGTGGGCGGGCCTCGGGTTTGCGCAGACCGAGAGCGACTACCCTCCGGCCTTGACGGGCCTCCGCGGCCAGTACCCCGGATCGTTCGAGTTCGCTCACGACGCCCGCGACGGCGCCTATCTCGCGTTTCCAGAGGCCTCGGATACGGGAGAGAGCTTCGACCTCGTGGTCGTGGGCGGCGGCATCTCTGGCCTCTCGGCCGCCTACCTCTTTCGCCAGGCGCTGGGCGCCGACATGCGCGTGCTGATCCTCGACAACCACGACGACTTCGGTGGACATGCCAAGCGCAACGAGTTCCGGCACGCGGGCCGGCTCTTCATCGGCTACGGCGGGACACAGAGCATCGAGACGCCGTTCCCCTATAGCTTCGTCGCGAAGGCGCTGGTGTCCGAGCTGGGCATCGAGGTCTCCCGCTACGCGGAGTTCCTGGATCGCGACCTCTACGCGCGGCGCGGTCTCACGCGCGGCGTCTTCTTCGACCGCGAGGCGTGGGGCGAGGACCGCCTGGTCGCCGGCTATCGGCAGCGGTCCTGGGACGAGTTCTTCGCGGAAGCCCCGGCGTCAAACGACGTGCGCCGCGATCTCGTCCGCATCCACGAGGCCAAGGAGGACTTCCTGCCCGGGCTCACGCCCGAGGAGAAGGCGAAGCGCCTGGCCGGGATCAGCTACCAGGACTACCTGCTGCGCGTCGCGGGGCTGACTCCTGCCGCGCTGCCGTTCTTCGCGGGAATGGGGTTCCGCAACAACATGCGGATGGACACGGCGCCGGCGCTGAATGCCGCGTCGTACCACGCGCCCGGCTTCGCTGGCCTCGGCCTGAAGCCCGAGGTCGCCTGGGACGAAGAGAGCTACACGTTCCATTTCCCGGACGGCGGAGCGACGATCGCGCGCCTGCTCGTCAATCGGCTGGCCCCTCACGCGATCCCGGATCGGCACGAGATGGAGACGATCGCGCTCGCTCCCGTCCACTACGCTCGCCTGGACGAGCCCGATACCCCCGTTCGGGTCCGGCTCAACAGCACGGTGGTGCGCGTGCTGCACGACGGCCCGCCGGACCAGGCGCGCACGGTGCGGATCGCGTACGTCCGGGGCGGACGCGTTCGCCAGGTCGCCGCGCGCAACGTGATCCTGGCCTGCTTCAACTCCGCCATCCGTTTCCTGATGCCGGAGCTGCCCGACGCCCAGAAACAAGCGCTCGCGTATGCGGTCAAGGTGCCGATGATGTACTCCAACGTGTTCGTGAGGAGCTGGCGCGCCTTCGAGAAGCTGGGCGTCTCGAGCGTCAGCGCTCCCGGCATGTACCACACGTCGCTGAGCCTGGACTTTCCGGTCTCGATCGGCGGCTACCGCTGCTCGCAGGCGCCGGAGGAGCCGATCGTGATCCACCTCGTCCGCAACCCCAACAAACCGGGCCTGCCGCGGCGCGAGCAGCAGCGGGCGGGCATGAGGGAGATGCTGGCTACGCCGTTCGCGACGATCGAGCTCGAGACGCGCCGGGAGCTAGCGCGAATCCTCGGGCCGGGCGGCTTCGATCCGGCCTCGGACATCCTGGCCTTCACCGCGAATCGCTGGCCCCACGGCTACGCGTACACGTATGACACCCTGGGCGACCCGGACCTTCCCGACGACCAGCGGCCCCACGTCATCGGCCGGCGGCGCTTCGGGCGGGTCGCCATCGCCAACTCGGACGCCGGAGCCGCCGCGTTCATCAACGTGGCGATCGACGAGGCGCACCGCGCGGTGCAGGAGCTGCTCCAGCGCCACGGCCTCAAGTAGCGGTGGCGGTCGTCAGCACCATCCCCACGAGCACGAGCACGATGCCGCCCCACTGCAGGACGCTGGGCCGCTCGCGGAGCAAGGCCCACGCGAACGCGAGCGTGACGACCGGATAGGCCCCCGAGAGTGGCGTCACGATCGACGCGGGTCCCTTCTTGTACGCGATCGCCGCCAGGAGGCTCCCGGCCGCCATCGTGGCCATCGGGCCGAACGAGCGGCCCCACTCGCGGCCCGCGCCCCGACGGCCGAAGAGGATGCCGTACACACCGAGCGTCGCGAGACCCCCCATGCCGAGGAACAGGGCCATGTTGGCCTCGTGGGCTCCCGGGAAGCGGTACGCGTATCGGATCAGGGTCGCAGCGACGCCCCAGATCAGGATCGCGGCTCCCGCATAGGCCATCCAACGCCTCTGCGTTTTCCTCGTCTGCGCCTCTTCCGGTGTGTAGGCGAGGGCGAGGCAGCCCGCGATCACTGCCGCGACGCCGAGGTACTGGGAAGGCTGGAGGACCTCGCCGAGGAACACGCGCGCGAAGATCACAGTCAACGCGGGATACGCGGCCGAGAGCGTGCCCACGATCGAGATCGGGCCGTACACGATCGACTCGTAGTAGAAGATCCAGGCGAGGCCGTCGAGCACGTAGGCGAGCAGCCCCCACGCCGCGAACCCACGGTTCTCCGGCGCGAAGACCGGCGGCGTGTCGTGGAATGCCCAGAATGCGAAGCTCACCGCCGCGTTCGCGAAGGCGTAGAAGAGGCAGAAGCGGGCCGGCGGCACCTCGCCGATGTACTTCTTCACCAGGCCCTGCGCGAGGCCCCAGGTGATCATCGCGCCCAGCGTCGGCGTCAGCCAGACCAGCGTCTCGGCGCCCAAGCTCTTCTCCTGTTCGGGTGGCGCGATCCTACACTGGGTGCGGCGCCGGTACGCCGCTGGCGCTGGCTGGCGTCGAACGCGGTCCTGGCTAATTGTAAATTGAATTGACAATTAGCCTAGCGCGGGTATCCTCTGGGGCGTGCTCGCGCGGCGGCTCGGAACGAAGCTGCGGGCGCTGGCCCGGCGTTTCCCGGTCGTGACCGTGACCGGTCCGCGCCAGGCCGGCAAGACCACGCTGTGCCGGGCTCTCTTTCCGCGCCACCGGTACGTTTCGCTCGAGGCGCTGGACACCCGCGAGTACGCCACCGAGGATCCGCGGGGATTCCTGGCTGAGATCGCGAAGGGCGCCGTCATCGACGAAGTACAGCGGGCTCCCGGGCTCCTCTCCTACCTCCAGGAGGAGGTCGACGCCCGACCTCGGCCGGGACGCTACGTGCTCACCGGGTCCGCCAACCTCGGCCTGCTGGCCGGCGTGTCGCAGACCCTGGCGGGACGCACGGGCGTGCTGACCCTCCTGCCCTTCGGCTACGACGAGCTCCTCGGCTTCGAGAACGCGCCACGCGACCTGGAGGCCACGTTGTGGAGCGGCGCCTTCCCGGCGGTGTTTGACCGGCGCATTCCGGTGTCGGAGTGGTTCTCGGCCTACCTCGCCACCTACGTGGAGCGCGACGTGCGGCAGATCCTGAACGTGTCCGACCTTCAGGCATTCCAGTCGTTCGTTCGGCTCTGTGCGGGACGCGTCGGCCAGCTCGTCAACCTCGTCTCGCTCGGCTCGGACTGCGGGATCACGCACAACACGGCGCGCTCGTGGCTGTCGGTGCTCGAGGCCAGCTACGTGGCGCTTCGGGTGCCCCCCTGGCACGCCAACCTCGGGAAGCGGTTGATCAAGACACCCAAGCTCTACTTCGTCGACTCCGGTCTGCTGTGCGCCCTCCTCGGGATTCGCGCGGCTGGCCAGATCGCCGAGCACCCGCTGCGCGGTGCGGTCTTCGAGAACTGGGTCATGACCGAGATACTGAAGTCGAGGATCCACCGCGGCCTGCCCGCGGACCTGCACTTCTTCAGGAGCCGGTCCGGGCTCGAAGTGGACGCCGTCGTCGCATCGGGAACGACCCTGCTCGCGGCGGAGGTCAAGGCGGGTCGGACGATCGCCGCCGACTTCCTGAGGTCCCTGGACGAGCTGCGGCGGCTTCTCGCGGCCTCCCGCCCCCCGCGGAACGCGCGCGCGCGCCTCGTCTACGGTGGAGACATCCCCCAGAAGAGGAAGGGCGTGGAGGTCGTGCCCTGGGGCCGTGTGGCCGACGCGGCCTGGTGACCAGCAGCCCGGAATCGCCGATGAGGAGTTCGAGAATAGCGGTCGCCAACTCTTTCCTCGGAGTTCGACAGGGCTAACGCATGGGTGGAGCCAGCCGGTTCAGCTCCTCGAGCCAGCCGGTCACGAGGTGCAGCGCTTGCCGCGCCGGCGAGGCTCCAAGGACGTGAGCCCACGTCGCAGACCATCGGATCGCTTATGCTTGGCGCTCCAAGCAGCGAGGGGAATCGTGTGAG
>DATFEN010000212.1:0-8022 GCA_035251085.1 Vicinamibacteria bacterium
ACCGCGTTCCATGTCCGCCCGCCAGTCGGTCGGTTGTGGCGTTCGGCGCAGGAGCGTGCCCAAGGTTCCGGCGATGGACTTAATCGGTGCCAGCGAGTTATTCAGCTCGTGGCCGATCACGCGGATGAGCCGCTGCCACGCCTGGCGCTCCTCGTCGCGCAGAGCGCGGCTGACGTCGGCGAGAACGAGCAGCTGGTGGGGCCGGCCGCCCTGACGGAAGCTCGAGTGGCGCGCCTCGAATCGGCCGATGGCGCCGGGGAAGACCATCTCGACGACCTTCGGCCCCGCCGCCTGGAGCACGCCGTCGAGGCCCAGCTCCACCGAGGTCCGTCCGAGAAGCTGCTCGGCGGGCCTCGCCAGGATCCGCTCGGCCGCCCGGTTCACCAGGCGCAGGCGCTTCTCGTCGTCGAACGTGAAGACCGCGACGTCGATCTCCTCGGCCACCTTGCGCAGCAGCGCGACCGCCTCGAGGGCGCCGAGGCGCTGCTCCCGCAGCGTCGTGGCGAGGGCGTTGACCTCCGCCATCGCCTGGCTCAGCGCGTCGTCGCCGCGCGTCCGCCGCGCGCGGAACGAGTAGTCCTCCTCGCGCAGTGCCGCCAGCAGGTTCGAGAGGGTACGCAACGGATGGATCACGTCGGACTGCGCCGTGAATGCGAAGGCCAGCCACAGGAGCGCTGCGAAGCCGCCCAGGGTCCAGATGACCTTGGGCTCGTACCCGCCCAGCGTGAGCAGCAGAAAAGTGGCGAGCGTTCCTGGCAGGCCCGCGAGCAGCGCCATCAGCAGGACGCGGCGCTCGTGGCTCATGGGCCGGCGGGCCATCAGGCCCTTCTTACTCGCGGCGGGCGGCCTTCACAAGCGTCGCTACGGCAGGGCCGCGTGGACCCTCACAGGCCGTAGCGCTGGAGCCGGCGATACAACGCGCTGCGCGAGAGGCCCAGGGCCTCGGCCGCACGGCTGACGTTGCCGTCGAAGCGTGCCAACGCCTTCTTGATCAGGAACGCCTCCACCTCCTCGAGGCTCATCTCCTCGAGCCGCGAGCTCCCGCCCTCGGCGCTGCGCAGCGCCAGGTCCGCGGCGCGCACGCTGTCGGCGCGTGACATGAGCACCGCGCGCTCGATCGCGTGATCCAGCTCGCGCACGTTGCCCGGCCAGGGATGCTCCTCGAGTGCGCGCCGGGCCTGAGCATCGAAGCCCGCGAGCGCCTTGCGGTAGCGCTGGGCGTGCTGCCTCAGGAAGTGCTGCGCCAGGGCCGCGATGTCCTCCCGGCGCTCGCGCAGCGGCGGCACCCGGATCTCGATGGTGTTGATGCGGAAGAGCAGGTCCTGGCGGAAGCGGCCGGCCGCCTGCTCCTGGTGCAGGTCGGCGTTGGTGGCCGAGAGGATGCGCACGTCGGCCTTGCGCGTGCGGGACGAGCCCACGCGCTCGAAGTCGCCGGTCTCGAGCACGCGCAGCAGCTTGGGTTGCAGGTTCAACGGAACGTTCGCGATCTCGTCGAGGAACAGCGTGCCGCCGTCGGCCAGCTCGAAGCGCCCCACGCGGTCCGCCTTCGCGTCGGTGAAGGCGCCCTTGACGTGGCCGAACAGCTCGCTCTCGAAGACGCCCTCGGAGAGCCCGCCGGCGTTCACGGTGACGAGCGGCTTCCCGGCGCGCGGCGACGCGGCGTGGAGCGCCTGGGCGACGGTGCCCTTGCCCGAGCCGTTCTCTCCGGTGATCAGCACGTTGGCGTCGGAGGGCCCGACCCGCTCGATCATCTCGAGCACCGGCTGCATCGCCGCCGACTCCGCGATCAGCCGGGGCCGGGGCCCGCCGTCGCGCAGGGTGCGGTTCTCGGCCTCGAGGCGCTTCTCGCGGCGCAGCGCGCGCGCCAGCTCCACCTGTGTCCTCAGGATCGCGAGCAGGCGCGCGTTCTCCCAGGGCTTCTGCACGAAGTCGCGCGCCCCCCGCCGCATCGCCTCGACGGCCAAATCCACGCTGCCCCACGCGGTCATCACGACCACGGGCAGCGTGACGTCCAGGGCTTGGAGCTTCGCGAGCAGGTCGAGGCCCTCGCGGCCCGACGTGGTATCGCGGGCGTAATTCAGGTCGACCAGCGCCACGTCGTAGTCGCGCTGCTCGGCGGAGTCCATGGCCTGGACGGGCGATGCCGCCGTATCGATCTGGAAGCCCTCTCCCTTGAGCAGGAGACGCAGCGCCTCGAGGACGTCGGGCTGGTCGTCGGCGACGAGGACGCGGGCGCTCACGGACATCGGCAGTATAGGCGCGCTCAGTCCACGACCCAGCCGTCGCGGAGCTTCACGATGCGGTTGCCGTAGGCCGCGTTGGTCTCGGAGTGGGTCACCTGCACGATGGTGGTGCCGGCATCGTTCAGCTTGCGGAACAGGTCCATGATGTCGCGCCCCTGGTCGGAGTGGAGGTTGCCGGTCGGCTCGTCGGCGAGGATCACCTTGGGCTTCGCGATGAGCGCGCGGGCGACCCCGACGAGCTGCTGCTGGCCGCCTGAGAGCTGATTCGGGTACAGGTCCTTCTTGCCGACGATCCCGAAGCGGTCGAGAGTGTCGGCGACGAGCGCCTGGCGCTCGGACTTCTTGACGTCCCGATACGACAGCGGGATCTCGAGGTTCTCGTAGACGGTCAGATCGTCGAGCAGGTGGTAGCTCTGGAAGACGAAGCCGATCATGCGGCGCTGCAGGTCGAGGCGCTCCTTCGGCTTGAGCTTGTGCACGGCGCACTCGCGGAAGTGGTACTCACCGACATAGGCGGAGTCGTGCATGCCGAGGATGTGGAGGAGCGTCGACTTACCCGCTCCCGAGGGGCCCATGATGGAGACGAAGTCGCCCTCCTTCACGGCGAGTTCGACGCGGCGTAGCACGTAGACGCGCTGCCCGCCCTGCTCGTGCCAGCGGTCCACACCTCGGAGCTCGATCATGGTGAACGAGGACACCAAACGACATGCCAGAGTCGGAGCGGCGGCAACTCGTGCGGCGGCCGTAGCTTGGCTGCCCTCGAGCGCCACAGTGCGCACAGCGGGTGTCCGCCTGTGGGACATCCGCTTCCCGGGCGCGAACAGCGACCGGCCGGAAGCGCTTACCGTCGTTGGATTTGCAGGCCGACGACCGCTCGTCGCGCTCCCCAGAAGGCGGTCGGCACGTCGCTCGAAACGGAAGACAGCGACTGTGACTCGGGCGAGAATCCATCCCTTCGTGCATTGAAGGCTCAGGAGATGGCACCGGCCGGGGACGCATCGCCCGAGAGGAGCATCCTGCGCGCTCGCGCGCAGGGCGAGGTGTCGGCGGACGGCTCGTTCGAGGACCTGTATCGGCTGTACGGGCCGACGGTCCGAAGCTGGCTGCGCCTCCGTGTCCCCGGCCCGGCGGCCGACGACCTGATGCAGGACGTGTGGCTGATCTTTCACGAGCGCTGGCAACGCTGGGAGTTCCGGCCCGAGATGGAGGCCCAAGGCGCGCGGCCGGTGCTCAGCTTCCTGTTCCGCACATGCCACTTCGTGCTGCGCGGATACCGGCGGCGGGCCGGCCGCGAGCAGTGCGTCGATGACTTCGAGGCGGTGGACGAGCGGGGAGAGGATCGGCTGATGCGAGACCTGGAGGCCGGGCGCGCCCTGGCCCTCGCGCGCCGGCTCTGCAGCGCCGACGAGCTGGACGTGCTCCTGCCCAAGCTCGCCGGCGTCCCAGCCCGCCAGGTCGCGGAGACCCTCGGCATCACCGAGCCGGTCGTGGACCACCGCTTCCGTAGCGCCCTGGCGAGGATCAAGACGGGCCTGGGCGGGGCGCAGAAGGGAGGAAGGCGTGGCCACTGATCGCGCCCTCCTGAAGGAGCTGACCGCCGAGTGGGCCGCGCTCGAGAACCGGCTCGCCCAGGACCTGCCGTCCTGGCGCCCGGCCGCCGGTCCGCCGCTGCCGGTCGGCCCGCTCGCGCTGTTCGCGCAGCTCGAGGAGGTGCTCGACGCCTTCGCGTTCGTGAAGGAGGGCGCGCCGCGCCACGCGGGCCGCTACGTCACATCGGCCT
Organism: Vicinamibacteria bacterium; assembly: GCA_035251085.1. Lineage (GTDB taxonomy): Bacteria > Acidobacteriota > Vicinamibacteria > Fen-336 > Fen-336 > DATFEN01. The sequence continues at coordinate 4,024 of DATFEN010000212.1, forward strand.
GGACCTTGAAGGATCTGCTGGGACATCTGGCCTCGTGGGCGGCCGAGTTCCGGCACGAAGTGGAAACGGTCGCCGGCGCCGGCAGCTTCGAGTACGCGATCCCCTTCGCCCTCAACGTGATCGGTCCGAACGAGTGGAACGCCCGCGCCGCCGAGCGCCAGCGCCCGGTGCCTCTCGATGACGTGATCGAGCAGTTCGAGCGCGAGACGCGCCGGCTGCAGGGGCTGGTGCTCGAGCTGCCCCCGCCGGCGCTTTATGGCGAGGCGACGTTCCCGCTGGCGCCGTCGGGCGATCCGCAGCAGCTCCTGCGCGGCTCGATCGCCATGATCGTTCTCGGCAAATGCACGCACGACCTGTACCACCTCGGCCGGATCCGAGATTTCCTGAGGAGGCTCGAGCGATGAGATGGACCCTGTCGGCGCTGCTTCTGCTGCTTAACTTCCCGGTGTCCGTCGCCGCGGAGGACGGCAAGCCCGAGATGACGACCTACTACTTCGGCATGCTCATGCGCGGGCCGAAGTGGTCGCCCGAAGAGACGCCAGAGCGGGCGGAGCTGCAGCAGCAGCACCTCGCGTACATGGATGGGATGCACAAGAAGGGCCGGCTGCTGATCGCGGGCCCGCTCACCGACGACGGCACGCTCCGCGGTCTCGTGGTGTATAAAGCCGCCTCGATCGAAGAGGCGCGTGGCTTCGCGGAGGCCGACCCGGCCGTGCGGGCCGGACGGCTCAAGGTCGAGCTGCATCCCTGGATGGTCAAGAAAGGGATACTGCGCGAGCCCGAAATTGAAACGAGGAGCGAGAGATGAAGAACCTGGTCGTCGGATCGGCGCTTGCGGCGGTGGCACTTTTCTTTTGGGGCTTCCTGTTCTGGGCCGTGTCGCCGCTCCCTTATCGGATCATGAAGCCAGTGTCCGACGTGCCCGCCCTGCAGCAGGCGCTCAGGTCCGCGCTGCCCGAGAGCGCTGTCTATCTGTTCCCGCACCCCTCGCAGGGAACGGAGGAGGAGGTGCAGAAGCGGATGGCCGAGGGCGCGTTCGGCCGCGTCATCTTCGTACGCGAGGGAGCGTCCATGGGAGGAGGGACTTTCGGCCTCGGCTTCCTTCACTACCTCGTCACAGCGCTCCTCCTCGCGGTGCTGCTGCGGGCCTCGGGCGGCGGTACCTATGCCGCGCGGCTTGCCATCGTGACCCTCACCGGGCTCGCCGGCGCCGTCTACGCCGCCTTCACCAAGCCCATCTGGATGTTCGATCCCTGGGGCGCCCACGTGCTCGACTTCACCTACGAGCTATCGAGCTTTGTCATCGCCGGCCTGGTGCTGGCGAAGTTCGTCAGGCCGGAAGGACGCTAGCTTCCGGCGCGCGCCGGCACGGGACGCCTACTCCGAGCGAAGCACCTCGGCGGGATCGGTCCGCGCCGCGCGCACTGCGGGCAGCGCTGCCGCGAGGAGAGCCGTCAAGAGCAGGCCAAGGGCCACGGACGCGTAGGTCAGCGGATCGCCGGGCTCGACCTCGAACAGCAGCGACTGAACGACGCGCTGCAGGCCAAGGCTCGCAACGACTCCGAAGGTGAGGCCGGCCACCGCGAGGCCCACGCCGCCGCCCACCACGATGCGCGCCACGTCTCCGCGGCCGGCGCCCAGGGCCATGCGCACGCCGATCTCGCGGCGCCGCAGCTCGACGGCGTAGGCGAGCAGCGCGTAGAGGCCCTGGGCGGCGATCCCGAGGGCCACCGCCGCGAACAGTCCGAGCGCCGCGGCGTTGAAGCGCTGCGGGGCGAGCATCGCCACACGCTTCTGCTCCAGCGTCTCCACGTTCTCCAGGGGCACGGCGGGGTCGACCCTCCAGACCGCCTGCTGGAACTGGCGCCCGAACCCGGCCGGATCGACGCGTGTGCGTGCGACGAGCGCTCCCCAGCGCTGCCACTCGACACGCCTCTGGACATAGGGCGAGTAGACCGTCCGGGTGTCGGGGCCGTCGAGGGTCGCGCCCTTCACGTCCCTCACCACGCCGACGATGGTCATAGCGAACGGCTCGCCGTCGTGGAAGTCCCGGTAGGCGATTCGCTTGCCCAGCGGGCTGGCCTGCGGCCAGAGCTCCCGGGCGAAGCGCTCGTTCACGATCACGACGGGCTCGGCGCTCGCGTCGTCCTCGAGGGTGAAGAATCGTCCCTCGCGAAGGGCCATCCGCAGCGCCTCGAAGTAATCGCCATGGACCAGCCGCACCCGGGCGCCGATGATGCCCCCCTCGGGGGGACGGGGCGGCATGTCCACGAAGAGCAGCGTGCCCCCAAGGCTGCCCCGCGGATCCAGCGGCGTCGTGGTGGCGTAGCCAGCGGCCTCGACCCCCGGGGTCGCAGCCAGGTTCTCCACCGCCGTGGTGAACATCCGGGTCTGGGCCTCGCGGTTGCCGTAGCGCGACTCGGGCAGGACGAGGTCCCCCTTGATAACGCCCGCGGGCTCGAACCCGAGGCCCACCGCGTTGAGCCTGCCGAACGTGCGGGCGAGCAGCCCGGCGCCGAACAGCAGCAAAAACGCCATCGCCACCTCCGACGCCACCAGGACGCCGAGCACGCCGCGGCTGCCCCTCCCGGCGCGCTCGTCGCGGGTCTTGAGCCATGCGGCAGGATCCCGGCCCAGGATGGCCACGGCTGGCGCCAGGCTGGCCAGCAGCCCGGCCAGCGTGGCGAGCCCAAGCCCGAAAGCGAGGGCGCGCAGGTCGGTCCTGACTTCCCAGGCCCGCGGCACCGAGTCGGGGGCGATGCCGAGCAGCAGGTCACGCGTCCAACCCGCCGCCAGCAGGCCCAGTGTCGCGCCGAATGCGGCGAGCACCAGGCCCTCGACCAGGAGCTGGCCCAAGAGGCGCCCGCGCCCCGAGCCGATCGCGAGGCGCAGCGCGAACTCTCCACGACGGGCCGTGGAGCGGGCCAGCAGCAGCCCCGCGAGGTTGGAGGCGGCCACGATCATCACGAGCCCGACCGCTGCCGCCAGGACCACGAGCGCCCGCCGCGCGCCGCCCACGATGAACTCGAGCATCGGCAGCGGGTCCACGATCTTGCCGCGGTTCGTCCTCGGATATTCCGCCTCGAGACGCCGCGAGATCGCGAGTAGCTCGGCGCGGGCCTGCTCGATCGTGGCGCCCTGCTTCAGCCTTCCGATCGCGTCGAAGTTGTTGGTGCCGCGCTCCGCAATGAAGAACGGCACGGCGGCGGCCGGCGCGATCCAGAAGTCCACCTCGTCATGGAGGAAGTCGAACTCGGCCGGCATCACCCCCACCACTGTGGTCGCGTTGTCGCTCAGCACCAGGGTGCGGCCCAGCACGTCCGGAGCGCCGCCGAACTTGCGCCGCCAGAGGCCGTAGCTGAGCACGGCCACGTGGCTCGCGCCGGTGCGGTTGTCCTCCGGCTGCAGCGTCCGGCCGAGCAAAGGGGGCGTGCGCAGGATACCGAAAAAGTCCGGCTCCACCACCGCGCCGTTGAGGCGCTGCGGCTCCCCGTCCCCGACCAGGTCGAAGGACCAGCCACGCAGGAAGAGAGCGATGTGCTCGAAGGACGGGCAGGCGGCCCGCCAGTCGGCGCCGTCGGGGATCGAGACGTCGCCCTCACGGGTGATGAAGACGAGGCGGTCGGCTTCCTCGAAGGGCAGCGGCCGTAGCAGCACGCCTTCGACCACCGAGAAGAGCGCTGTGTTCACGCCGACGCCCACGGCCAGCATCAGGATCGCCGCGGCCGCGAAGCCCGGGCTCTTCGCCAGCAGGCGCAGCGCGTATTGCAGGTCCTGGCGCAGGGCGTCCATGGGCAGCTCCTATTCGTAGCGGAGTGCGGAGATCGGATCGACGCGCATCGCGCGACGGGCCGGCAGCGCGCTGGCGAGGAGCGCCGCCGCGGCCAGAAGCAGGACCATCGCGGCGAGCGTCGCCGGATCGCTGGACTCGACCCCGTAGAGCAAGCCCTGGAGCGCCCGGCTGCTCGCCAGCGCCAGACCCAGCCCGACCGCGATCCC
>DATFEN010000226.1:0-10607 GCA_035251085.1 Vicinamibacteria bacterium
GGCGATGCCGCGCAGCTCCTCGATGCCCGCCACCATCAGCACATCGCCCGTGATTCCTTCCGGCGGCGTCGCCACGCTCCCGCCGAGGGCCGTGACGACGAGCCGCTGCTCGACGGGGACCACGATCCGCGCGCTCTCCTCGCCGCGGACCCAGACCGGCACAGTGACCTTCTCGGCGCGCGCCTCGAGGCCAAGCCGCCTCAGCTCGTGCAGCGCCCAGCGCACGGCCGCCGCGTCCCCGGGCGAGCCGGCGAGGCGTGGTCCGATGCCGTCGCTCAGCTGTTCCGCGAAGCGAGCGGCACCGCCCTGGGCCAGCGCCGCTCCGAGGATGCGTTCCGCGACGGCCGCAGGGTGCGTCGGAATCTCGTCGCTCGCAACCGGAAGAGCGACCAGGACCAGGAGCGCCGCGGGCCGCACGGGAGCGGATTCTAGCGCGCCGCAGGATCAATAAGGCCGCGTGAGGAAGTCGTACAGGAACGCGGTCGACAGGAACACGAGGACGAGCTGCGCCGGGTGAGGCGCGCGCTGCTTGAACAGTTGCCAGAGCGCCGCGGCCAGGTACAGGACCGGAAGCAGCGCGGCGAGCGTCGCGAACGCCCCGGCGAAGCCGAGCGCTTGGTGCAGGGCGACGAGGGGCGGAGCGTCGACCAGCACGCCGCCATAGAGCAACAGCAGGTGCAGGCAGAACACCAGCAGCGTCTCGTGTCCGAGCAGCGCCACCGGTCGCAGCAGACCCGGCGCGCGCGAGGCCATGACTTCGGTGGCCAGCAGCACGAGGAGTAGCGCGCCCAGTCGGAGCAGCACGTAGCCCGGCGAGATGCCCCAGAAGTCCATCCCACCCGCGAAAACGATGGACAGCAGCGCGCCGCCGACCAGCAGAATCGCCGCAGCGATCAGCCCACGCCGCCGCCGTCTCGACGCCACCTGCCGCCCCAGCTCGGCGCCGGCGACGGTGCCCGCCAGCACGAATGTCGCGAAGGGGAACACGGGGAAGTGAGACCCGGTGCGGATGTCGAGGTACGCGCCCAGCGCAGGATGCAGGCGCTCCGACAGGCCCGCAGCCCAGACCCATGGTCCTACCGCGAGGACGACGAGGCTGAGGACGAGCGCGAGGCGCGTCCAGAGCGCTCCGAAGAGCGCTTGCAGGCCGATCACGAGCAGTTGCGTCAGGGCGATCACCTGGAGCGCGTCGCACGTGTAGAGGAGCGCTTTCTCCGCCGGGGTCGCCTCCGCGAGCGTCTTCCACAGCGACGCGTACGGCAGGTGAAGCGCGTAGCCAACGCCCCAGACGAACAGCAGGCGCCGCGCCCGCCGCAGGCTGGCGCTCCGCGACAACGGCGCTCGCGGCAGGCCGGCCACGAAACCCGACGCGAACAGGAATCCCGGCGCGGTCGAGCCGTGGACGACGAGCTGCAGCTGGTAGAGCGGCAGCGCGCGGGCAGCCGGCGAGAGCACGGTCGCGAAGACGTGGCCCTGCACCATGAGCAGGGCCATCAGCCCCCGGAAGGCGTCGATGTACAGCTCGCGGCGCTGGGCCAGGCCGGGGATCTAGGTCACCAGCGAGCCCGTCTCGGCGGCGCGCTTCACGTAGTCGAGCAGCACGGGCTCGGGGCGCGCGCCGACGAACTCGTGGTTCTCGCCCACGACCGTCTTGGGCACGCCGGAGATGCGGTACTTCCGGGTGAGCTCGGGATAGCCCGTGACCTCGACGCCGTCGGCCGTCACCTTGTCGGACTCCATCGCGAACTGGAAGGCCAGGCGGACCGCCCGGGGGCAGTAGGGTCAGGTCGGCGTCGAGAAGACCTGGACGTGAACGGGCCGCTCGATCGCCTGGAGCGCGGCCTTGGTGTCGTCGCCGAGCCCGCTGTCGCCCCGCGACACGAGCAGGATCGCATCGATCAGCGTCCCGAACTCATAGCCGCTCGGCATCCCGTAGAGCCGGATGCCGTGGTCCTTGTCCTTGCCCAGCACGGCGATGGCCGGCGTGCGCGTGAAGCCGAGCGCGAGGACGCGATCCTTGTCGAGGACGAAGTTGACCGGTTCGACCGAGAGCTTTGGGTCGAGGGCGGCCACCTCCTCGACGAGGCGCTTCACGTTCTCGGACTCGGGATCCTGGAGCGTCTGGAACGCGACCGCCAGCGTCACCGGCTCGGCCAGCGACTGGAACTCTTCCTTGAGTTGCGCGACGACGTCGTCGGTGATCAGGGTCATGGGCCGCGGAAAACCTCCAGAAGCCAGTATAGCGGACGTCAGATCCAGCTCTTGAACCAGAGCCACGGCATGCGGCCGAACAGCTCGCTCTGGAAGAGCCAGACCGGGATCGGGCATCCGGTCAGGATCGGGAAGAAGAAGAGGAACAGCCCGAGGCAGACGCCCAGATAGGCCCAGGCCCATTGGCGCCAGCGGCGGTCGTCGAGGGCGCGATCGAGGAAGTAGCCGAGGCTCAGGCACGCGTAGGGCAACGCCTCGAAGAGGTAGTGGCTGAAGTTCAGCTTGCGAGGCGAGAGGCCCCAGGGCACGTACAGACACATGAAGCCGAGCGCCGCGAACAACCGGCGCGGGTCCCGCTCTCGGATTCCGGTGACGAGGGCGGCGAGCGTAGCCGGCACGGAGGCCCACCACAGCGCCGGGTTGCCCAGCGCCACGATGCCGAACACGGTATCGGCCTGTTGCTTGTAGTAGTACCAGGTCGGGCGAACGAGCCAGGGCCAGGTGTACCAGGGGCTGAAGTAAGCATGGGTCGCGTTCAGCGTCGAGTGGTACTCCCACATGGCCTTCTGCGTGTTCCAGAGGTGCTCGAGGCTGGTCGGCCGCATGACGGGGTAGAGCCAGTAGCTCGCCATGTAGACGAGCGCCGGCATCACTACGAAGGCCATGGCCACGAGCGGCGGGTCGCGCCAGCCGATCGGCCTGCGCCACCTCGCCGCGACGAGAACCAGGCCGAGGAAACCCAGGGCCCACAGGCTCGTCCAGCGCGTGGAGAGCGCGAGGCCCAGCGCCAGGCCGAGGGCCAGCATCCATGGGAGGCGCAGCCTCTCGGCGAGCACCGTGCGAACGAGCGCGTAGGCCGCCGTGACCTGGAACAGCACCGCGAAGATGTTGGTCATCGCGGTGCGGCTCTGGACCAGATAGACGCCGTCCACCAGCAGCAGCGCCGTGGCGATCGCCGCGGCGCGCTCGCTGGGGAGCACGCGGCGGGCCAACAGGAAGAAGACCGGCGCCAGCAGCGAGCCGGCGATCGCGGGAGCGAGCCGCCACGCGAAGGAGTCGTACCCGAGAAGCCACACGGCGAACGAGATCAGCACCTTGGCCGTGGGCGGGTGCACCCACTCCACCGGCATCTCGCCGCGCAGGTACGAGAGCGCCGCCTTCGCGTGGTAGACCTCGTCGAAGATCTCCTCGGGCGGGTCGCTGAGGCGCGGGAAGCGGCAAGCCGCCGCGATCAGGAAGAACAGGACCGCGATCCAGAGGTCGCGGCGCGGTCCCGGCTCGGGGAGTCGGATCACGGGCCGGGGCTGGGGCTCGCCGCGGGGGCCTCGCGCACGTCCTCGGGCACGCTCTTCGCGCCGATGCGCCGCTCCACCGGCGCCTCGCCGAACTTCACCCAGCCCGAGGAGCCGAGGCGCAGGTAGACCTCGACCTTGGGGTCCCGGAACGCCGCGTGCTGGAACATCGACTCCGGCGCGCCCGCAGAGTGGTAGCGCGCATCGGACTTCAGCACGACCAGCAGGGTCTCGCCGGGCTGGAGCGGCTTGCGCGACGGCGCGACCTGCTTCCAGTCGCCGCCCCATTCCTCGAACACTCCCTGGTCGTTCGCCCTCCGGAAGCCCGCGCTCGCCTGGATCGAGCCCCACGGCCGCCGGCCCTTGTTGCGCACTTCGAAACGCACCGCGGCCGCGATGTACTGCTCTCCGGCCTTGGGCGCGTCCACGGCCCAGTACGCCTCGAGATCCGCCACCTCGAGCTCGGCCTTGGGGTCGGGAACGGCGCAGGCGGCGAGGGCGAGGATCAGGAACGGCGCGAGGCGTCTCACGCCCCGCATTCTAGTTCCCGAGCGGAAGCTGGATCCGGAAGCATGCGCCCTTCGCTGCCGGCATCAGCTCCACCTGGCCGCCATGATCCTCGACGAAACGCCGCGCGACGGCCAGCCCCAGACCGGTGCCGCCCTTCTTGCCGTGGGTGACGAAGGGCTCGAACAGCCTCTCGCGCACCTCGCTCGGCACACCAGGGCCGTCGTCGCGGAGGTCGAGCACGAGCCGCTGTTCGGCCACGCGCGCGTGGACGCGCAGCCGGCCGCCTCCCCCCATCGCGTCCCTGGCGTTCGCCGCGATGTTGAACACGGCGCGGCGCAGCTTGTCCAGGTCGAAGCTGGCCTGCCCCTCGTCGGGGACGTCGTACTGGCGCTCGACGGCGAGGCCCGGCAGCTCGGCCTCGAGCCCCTCGGTCAGCTCCATCAACATCAGCCGAAGGGACATGCTGCGGCGCACCAGGTGTCCGCTGCCTCGGGCGAAGTCCAGGGTCTCGCTGGTCATGTGCTCCAGGCGATCCACCATGCGCGTGATCAGCTCCGCCCGCTCGCGGATCTCCTCTTCGGGCAGTCCGCCCGCGAGCAGGGTCTCCGCGTAGCCGCGGATCACCGTCATCGGGCCGCGGAAGTCGTGGGCCAGCATCCCGGCCATGGTGCCGAGCGCGGCCATGCGCTCCGTCGAGATCAGCTCGCGCAGGTAGAGGTGGTTCTCGATCGCGAGCGCCGAGCGCGCCGCCAGGTCCTGGAGCAGCCGAACCTCGGCGTTGCGGAATGGACGGCGCGAGCGCCGGCGCTCTCCGAGCACGATCATGCCGACGAGACCGGTCCTGGCCTGGAGCGGGATCAGCGTGGTGCCGCCCTCTCCGCCCGTGTCCAAGAGCTGGAAATCCGAGATCAGGTAGCGGGCGCGCGGCTCCTCTCCCTTGTCCACATGCGGCCGAATCGGCCTCGCCTGCGTCTCACCTGGTCTGAGCGAGTGGAACGTCTCCAGCTTGCGGTCCCAGAAGAGCAGCGTCGCGAAACGAACCGAGGCGGCCTCGGGCAGGTCCTGCGTGAGGAGCCGTGCCAGGCCCTCGATGTCCGGGGCCTCGAGGACGCGCTCGGCGAGGCGTCGGAGGGCCCGCGTGCGCGTGTGCCGAGAGGCAACCAGGATTGACAGCGCTCGACCCCGAGTGGTAATGATAAGGCGGCGGTTCGAGCCCACCAAGTCGATCAGGCTGAGCGGGTTAAGCGGACCGGGGGCTTGGGCGTTCCCACCGGCTCCGCCCGGGGGCCTACGAGCCCCCGGGCGATCAAAAGAAAGCGGAGCACGCATGATCGAGGTCGAAAGCCTCACCAAACGATACGGACGGACTACGGCGGTGGACACGGTGTCGTTCCGCGTCCAGAAGGGCGAGATCCTCGGCTTCCTCGGGCCCAACGGCGCCGGCAAGACGACCACGATGCGCATCCTCGCCTGTTATCTCCCGCCGACCGAAGGCAAGGCGACCGTCGCCGGACACGACGTCTTCGAGGCGCCGCTCGAGGTCAAGAAACGCGTCGGCTACATGCCCGAGACGCCTCCCCTCTACATCGACATGGAGGTGGGCACCTTCCTCGACTTCGTTGCGAAGGTGAAGGGAGTGCCGAAGCCGGACCGCAAGTCCAAGGTGGCCGACGCCATGGAGAAGTGCCGGATCGCCGACGTCCGCGACAAGCTGATCGGCAAGCTCTCGAAGGGCTACAGGCAGCGCGTCGGCCTGGCCCAGGCGATCCTCCACAACCCCGACGTGCTCATCCTGGACGAGCCCACGGCGGGCCTCGACCCGAAACAGATCATCGAGACCCGCCAGCTGATCAAGGGCCTGGGCGGCGAGCACACCATCATCCTGTCCACCCACATCCTGCCAGAGGTCGAGATGACCTGCGGGCGCGTAGTGATCATCGACAAGGGCAAGGTGGTGGCCGAGGACACGCCATCGAACCTGACCCATCGGCTCAAGGGGGCCGGCGCGTTGCGCGTCGAGGCGCGAGGCGACCGCGCGCTGCTCGAGGAGACGCTGCGCGGCGTGCCCGGCGTGGTGTCGGTGCATGCGAATCCAACGGGCGACGGTCCCGTCAGCTTCGAGATCGAGGCCGAGGCCGGCCGCGACGTGCGGCCCGAAGTGGCCCGGGCCGTCGTGCAGAAGGGCGCCGACCTCCTGGGCCTCTCCCAGGTGGGCATGAGCCTCGAAGACATCTTCATCCATCTGACGACGCAGGAGCCCGCGGAGCGATCCGCGCCGCAGCAGGAGGTGAGCGCGTGACCGCCGTCAGGAACGTACTGGCCATCGTCGAGAAGGAGTGGCGCCATTACTTCGGCAGCCCGATCGCGTGGGTCGGCCTCTTCGTCTGGTCGATGCTGTTCGGCATCTTCTTCAGCGCCGCGCTCGGCTTCTTCGTGCGCCAGTCGGCCGGCATGCAGGCCTCGGAGTTCGGGCCGAAGCTGTCGCTCAACGAGTACCTGATCCGGCCCGTGCTCCACAACATGGCCGTGGTCGCCTTGTTCGTGGCCCCGATGCTGACCATGCGCCTGTTCGCCGAGGAGAAGCGCACGGGCACGATCGAGCTGCTCGCCACCTCGCCGATCACCGACCTTCAGATCGTCCTGGGCAAGTTCCTGGCCGCGGCGGGCTTGTACCTGCTGATGATCCTGTCCGGCCTCTTCAACCTGGTGCTGCTCTGGACGTGGTCCACGAACCCGCCGGAGTGGAAGCCGGTCGTGACTGCGTCGCTGGGCCTGCTGCTCTTCGGCAGCTGCTTCATCGCCCTCGGCACGTTCATCTCCACGCTGACCCGCAACCAGATCGTCGCGGGCATCCTGTCCTTTTGCCTGTTCCTCGGCGTGTGGGCCCTCGATTGGTTCAAGGATCTTGCCCCGGGCAGCGCGATCGGCGACCTGCTCGGCTACCTGAGCGTGACCTCGCACCTCGAGGACCTGATGAAGGGCGTCCTCGACCTGAAGGACGTCGTCTACTACCTGAGCGTGATCGCGTTCGGGCTGTTCATCTCCCACCAGTCGGTGGAGAGCCAGCGCTGGAGGGCGTAGGCCGCCATGAAGACCATCGTCGACTTCCTCGCCCCGCTCGGGTTCATCGTCGCCGTCGGTGCGTGGGCGCTGCAGCGTGCGGGCAAGCTGCCGGGCGACTACCGCTACTACCTTTACGCCGCGCTGTTCCTGGTGGCGCTCCACGTCGCGCTGCGCGCAGAGGACATCGTCAGGGGCGTCGGCCGCCGCCAGATGAAATACGGCGCCAATACCCTGGTCATGGTCCTATCCGGTCTGGGGCTGCTCGCCGCGCTCAACTACGTCGTCGCGCGCAACTCCAAGAGCTGGGACCTCACGAAGAACAAGCGCTACAGCCTCTCGGACCAGACGAAGAAGATCCTGGCCTCCCTCAAGGAGGACATCAAGGTCGTCTACTTCCAGAAGTCGGAGCGCATGGCCGAGGGCCAGGACCGCCTCAAGGGCTTCGAGAAGGAGTCGAGCCACATCAAGGCCGAATACGTCGATCCGGTCCAGAAGCCGGCCCGCGCCAAGGAGCACGAGGTGACCCAGGTCCCGACCCTGGTGCTGGAGCGGGGAGGCAAGCGCGAGAAGATCACGAACGACTCGGAGCAGGACATCACGAACGCCCTGATCAAGGTGACCCGCGACACCAAGAAGACGGTGTGCTTCGTCGCGGGCGAGGGCGAGGCCGACATCGACGATTTCTCGGACCGCGGCTACTCGGCGGCCAAGGGCGCCCTGGGCAAGAGCCAGTACGAGACGAAGAAGGTCGTGCTGCTCCAGGAAGGCAAGATTCCGGAGGACTGCACCGTCGCGGTCGTGCCGGGGCCACAGAAGGACCTGCTGCCGGCCGCGATCTCGGTGCTTCGGGACCACGTGAAAAAGGGCGGCAAGCTGCTCCTGATGGTCGAGCCCGAGATGAAGGGCGCGGCCTATCCCAACCTCACGGGCCTGCTCAAGGAGTGGAACATCGAGACCGCGAAGGACGTGGTGTTGGACGTGTCGCTCCAGAGCCAGCTCGCGGGCACGGGGCCGCTCATGCCCCTCGCGGCGCAGTATCCGTACCACGAGATCACCAAGGACTTCCGCCTGGCGACCGCGTTCCAGACCTCCCGCAGCGTGAAGGCCGGCTCCGCCACGACGCCCGGAGTCTCGGCGCAGAACCTGGTCGAGACCTCGACGCAGTCGTGGGCGGAGAGCGACCTCGACCTCAAGGAGCCGGTCCAGTTCGACGAGGGCAAGGACCAGAAGGGCCCGGTCTCGCTCGCTGCAGTCGCGACGGTCGAGGAGCCGGAGCCTTCGCCCGCACCCTCGCCCTCGCCTTCCCCCAGCCCCTCGCCTGCCGAGGACAAGCCCAAGAAGCCGCAGGGCCGCGTGGTGGCGGTGGGCGACGCCGACTTCGCCGCGAACGCGTTCCTGGGGTTTCCGGGCAACCAGGACCTGTTCGTGAACGCCGTGGCGTGGCTGGCCGAGGACGCGGACCTGATCTCCATCCGCCCGCGCGAGGCCGACGACCAGCGCCTGTTCCTGACCGCCGAACAGCACCGGCTCGCGAACATGCTGTCGCTGCTCGCGATCCCTGGCCTGTTCGTGGTGGCCGGGATCCGGAGCTGGTGGAGGAGGCGGTGAAGGGGACCTTCACCAAGACCGCCATCTTGCTGGCGGTGGCGCTGGGCCTGGGAGCGTACGCGTACTTCGTCGAGAGCAAGAAGCCGGCAGGGGACGACAAGAAGAAGGAGACGCTGTTCACGTTCGAGAGCGCCAAGGCGAAGGAGTTCAGCCTCGAGCCCCGCCAGGGCGACGCGATCCGCCTCGTGAAGGAGGCGGGGAGCTGGAAGCTCGTGGCGCCGACGCCCGCGCCCGCGGATGGGACGAGCGTCGAAACGGTGCTGAACGCGCTGAACGGATTGAAGGTCGAGGACGTGGTCACCGAGACCCCGGCGGGCCTCGCCGACTTCGGCCTCGAGAAGCCCGCCGCGATCGCCAAGGTGACCGTCGAGGGCCAGCCGAAGCCGCTGGTGCTCAAGGTCGGCGAGAAGGCCCCGGACGGCAGCGGCCTCTACGCCCAGACCGATGAGAAGCCGCGCGTGTTCCTGATCGCCTCGTGGCTGGGCACGAACTTCGAGAAGAAGCCCTTCGACTTCCGCGACCGCGACCTCCTGCACCTGAAGCGCGACGACGTCCGCACGCTCGAGGTGAACGGTCCGGAGGGCGCCTTCACGGTCGCCAAGAAGGACGACGGCGAGTGGGGCTTCACGGCGCCCGTCGTCACGCGCGCCGGCCGCTGGTCGGTCGACGGCCTGCTCTCGACACTGGAGGGGTTGCGCTTCGAGTCGATCGTCGCCGAGGACGCGAAGGACCTGAAGCCGTTCGGCCTCACGAAACCGACGCGTACGGTGACCGCATCGCTGGCGGACGGCAGCCAACGCAAGCTCGAGATCGGATCGTCGGCCGGCGAGAAGAAGTGGCACGCCCGCGACGCGCTCAAGAGCATGGTCGCGGTGATCCCGGGCGCGGTCGTGGACGATCTCGCCAAGGGCATGGCCGAGCTGCGCCAGAAGCGCCTGCTCGACGTCTCGAGCTGGGACGTCGAGGGCGTGGAGGCCGAGGGCGAGAAGGGCAAGCAGGTCTATGCGCGTACCACGACGAAGGGCGACGCCGGCGCCGACGTCCGCACGTGGAAGCGCACGGCGCCGGACACGAAGGAGATCGAGACCAGCAAGGTCGAGGACGCGCTGTTCAAGCTCGGCGGCATCGACGTGGCCGAGTTCGTGGATACGCCGAAGGCCCCCGAGGCGTATGCCCTCGACAAGCCGATGCTGCGTCTCACGCTCCGCATGAGCGGCGGCAAGTCGGCGCCCTTCGTCGAGCTCGCGAAGAAGGACGGCGCGACCTGGGCGCGGCGCAGCGACGACACGGCGATCCTGAAGCTGGACCCCGCCAAGGCCGACGAGCTGGTCCAGGCTTTCGCAGGATTGTAGTTCGGCTTCGCTCCCCTCCGGGGTTAGGATCTGGCATGCCGATGCCCGAGCGCTTCGGGCGTTACCAGGTTGAGGCGCTGATCGGCGAGGGCTCGATGGGGCGCGTGTATCGCGCCCGGGACCCGCTCTCGAAGCGCGCCGTCGCGATCAAGACCGTGAAGCGGGAGTACGTCTCCCAGGAGAGCGGCGAGGAGTACCTGCAGCGCTTTGGCCGTGAGGCGCGGGCCGCGGGGCGGCTCGCTCACCCGTCCATCGTCACGATCTACGACGTCGGCGAGAGCTACTTCGTGATGGAGCTCCTCGAGGGGCGCACGCTCCACGAGATCCTGCGCGAGCGCGGCCGTCTGTCCCTCGCCGAGACGCTCGCCATCCTCGAACCGGTCGCGGCGGCGCTCGACTACGCCCACGCCCGGGGCACGGTCCGCCGCGACGTGAAGCCGGGGAACGTGATGGTGCTGCCCGACGGCACCCCGCGTCTGATGGACTTCGGCGTGGCGCACCTGGCCTCGTCGGTGATGACGGCGCAGGGAGAGTTCCTCGGCTCGCCTTCGTACATGGCGCCCGAGCAGAT
>DATFEN010000105.1:0-33423 GCA_035251085.1 Vicinamibacteria bacterium
CTTTTCCGCCAGCGATACGCAGGCCGCCGGCGTTCTCGAGGCCGCGCGCGACCTGGGCTTGCGCGTTCCGGCGCAGCTCTCGCTGGTCGGCTACGACGACATCGAGCTCGCCGAGATCGTGGGCCTCACGACCGTGCGGCAGCCGCTGTTCCGGTCCGGGCAGCGCGGCATGCAGTTGCTGCTCGACGCGCTGCGGGGCCATCCCTCGCCGCCCACCCGCGAGGTCCTGCCGCTCGAGCTGGTGGTGCGCGGCACGACCGGCCCGCCGGCTGTGTAACGCTGTTACGACGGCCTCTGTGTTCTCGGGCCGTGGTCACAGCGTTACTTCGCCACCGAGCCTTCGCGGATCGTGATCGTCCGGTTCCCGGCGACATCACGCAGCACGTCGACGTGGCCGCTGGGCCAACGGACCTCCACCGCGTCCGCTTTCTTCGCCGCACCGAGGCCGAAGTGCAGCCGCAGGTCGTCGTGGGAGTAGTAGCTCGACTGGCTGAGCACGGCACGCGCCTGCCGCCGGCCTCCGGCCGCGACGAGGACCGTGGCGCCGATGCCCGACCGGTTCGAGCGAGTTCCAGCCAGGCGCACGGCGAGCCAGCCGTTTTCGCCTCGGTACTCGTTGCGCAGGAGCGACGGCGGCTCGTTCATGTTCATCACGAGCGCGTCGACGTCTCCGTCTTCGTCGTAGTCTCCGAAAGCGACGCCACGGCTCGAGTGGGGCGTGGTCGCGCCGGGGCCGCTCCGCGCCGACACGTCCTCGAAGCGGCCGCCTCCGCGGTTGCGGAAAACGACCTTCGGCCCGCGGTGGGGATAACCCGGCAGGCGCGCCTCGATCTCCGGGTAGACGTTGCCCGTGGCGTAGAAGAGGTCGGGCCAGCCGTCGTTGTCGAGGTCCGGCGTGCCCGCTCCCCACTCGACGTAACGGTTCTGGACGCCGAGGCCGGCCGCCGTGGCCACGTCCTCGAAGCGACCTTGCCCCAGTCCGCGATACAGAGCCGGGATGTCGTCGGCGAAGTGCGTCTTGAACAGGTCCAGCACGCCGTCGAGGTCGAAATCGCCGACGCCGAGGCCCATTCCCGCCTGCTCGTTGCCCAGCTCGGAGAGCCCCGCACCGCTGGCCAGGGCCACGTCGGTGAAGCTGCCGTCCCGGTTGTTCCGATACAGGATCGCGGCGGTCGAGTCGCAGGCGACGTAGATGTCGGTCCAGCCGTCGGCATCGAGATCGGCGGCAGCCGCGGTCATCGAATAGCGACCGGTGACCTTCGAGATCCCCGAGGCTTCGGACACGTCCCGAAACACGCCGCCGCCTTCGTTGTGGAAGAGCAGGTTGGCGTCGGTGGCGAGGCCCTTCGGACCACAATTGACCGGGATGCCCTTCCACAGGCAGTTCGCACCCTGGCCGGGCTCGGCGGCCGTCTCGAGATCGAGGACGAGGTAGTTGGCCACGAACAGGTCGAGCCTCCCGTCACGGTCGTAGTCGAGGAAGGTGCAGCCTGAGCCCCAGCGCGTCGCGCGCGCCGCCAAGCCCGCTCGCTCCGTGACGTCCGCGAAGCGGCCGCGCTCGTTGTGGAACAGCACGTTCCGACCGTAGTAGGTCACGAACAAGTCCGTCCAGCCGTCGTTGTCGTAGTCGCCGGCGCAGACCGACGAGGCCCAGCCTGTCCTGCGCAGGCCGGCCGCATCCGTCGCGTCAGTGAAGCGGCCCTCGCCCCGGTTGCGGTAGAGGCGGTTCGTCGGCGCCTTCCCTGCGGGCCAGCTCGCGTCGCGCCGGGCCCCTTCGTCGAGCCGAGTGCCCGACAACACGAGCGCGTCCAGACGGCCGTCATTGTCGTAGTCGAGGAACGCTGCGCCGGCCCCGTTCGTCTCGATGATGAAACGCTTGCGGTCGAGCCCGCCGTAGATCGCCGGATGGACAAGGCCGGCGCCGTGGGCCACGTCGACGAAGGTGACCGGCCAGATGTCCTCGGAGGCGCCGAGAGCGGCGAGCGCGACGAGCGCTGCCATCGCCGTGAGCTTCACCTTCCAGGCTGACCCTGGAGGCGTGCCGCAATCTCGAGCTCCTTGCTCGCCTCCTCGGCTCGGCCCAGCTGTTGCAAGACCTGGCCGAGCAGGTAGTGGGCGGCCTTGTTGTTGGGGTCGTACTCGACGGCGCGGCGCAGCATGCTCTCGGCCGTTCCGGGCTGACCCTTCTTCATGTAGGTGCGCCCGAGAAGGATGTAGGGCGCGCTGTAGTAGGGATTGATCCAGATCGAGCGCTGGAGCGCTCCAGCCGCCTCGTCCCAGGCCTGTCGGCGCACCTGCGCGTCGCCGAGCTGGCTCCAGGCTGAAGCGTTTCCAGGGTTCAGGGCGATCTCCTGCCGCGTCAGCTCGATCGCCTCCTCGAGGCGGCCGCGGAACAGCGCGATCTGCCCCAGCAGGAAGTGGGCCTGGGGCAGCCTCGGATCCTTCTGGATCGCCTGCCTCAGCTCAGCCTCGGCAAGGTTCTCCTGTTCGACCCGAACCATCATCTGCGCGGCGAGGAGGTGCGCCGCCGCCGAGTCGCCGGGCACGCCGAAGGCCTGGGCGAAGCACCCGCGGGCCTTGTCGGGCTTCTGTGTCTGGATGTAGGCGTTGCCGAGGATCTGGTTCAACTCCAGGTTGTCCGCGGCCCAGAGGCGCGTTTCTTCGAGGAGCGGAAGGGCCTCGGCGAGACGTCCCGCGATGACGTTCGCGAGGCCGAGCACCTGGACGGCCTCGCGGCGCTCCAACGAGCCCTCCGGGAAGCGGTTGACCAGCGGGGTCAGCGCCTCGACCGCCTTGACCGCGTCTCCGGCGTGGTAGTGGGCCACACCTGTGACGAGGCCGACGCGCGGATCGCCGAGATCGAGCCCGGCCAGGCGCTCCAAGGCCGCTGCCGGCTTGTCCTGACCCAGCAGGCCGCGGGCCTCCGCGACGCGCGCATCGATCTCGTCGACCGAGGCCGTGGCAACGACGAGCATCCCGACGGCCAGCGCCGTCTTCATCCGGTTCACGCGCTCCAGGACGAGCGTATCCTGTTCCCCAGCGGCGTCTCAAGGCGGCCGCGGCACCGCGCGCTGCGTCCAAAGGGCAGATCGGGAGGGCAGGATGCGATACGTCTTCGCGCCGTTCACGCTGTTGGCCGTGTCGTCCGCTGGGCAAGGGATCTGCTCCGAATCAAGGCAATCCGGAGCGAGGACGACGAGGTCACGGTCGAGCTGGAAGCGCTCTCGATCGGGCCCGCTGACAGCGTGTTCTACGTCGCGCGCTTCGACGAGCTGGCCGGAGGCGATCGGGTACCCGGCTTGGACGAGCTCCTCCGGATCCGCCCCGAGGCGAACATGCTGTCCGCGCCGGAACGCCACCGCTGGCGCCGCGTCCACGGCGAGTGGCGGCGAGCCGCGACGACGATGCACTTCATCGGTTGGTAGCCGCGACTTCGGACCACGCACGGAGTATCCTCGGCACATGAAGCTCCGCGTTGTCGTGCTCGCCGCCCTCGTCGCCCCGTTTCCGGCCACGAGCGACGCTCTCGGGGGAGCGACTCCCGCGCCAGCCGGATCCCTGGGAAGCCTGGAGTTCCCGATCACGGGTACGCCCGACTGCCAGCGCCTTTTCCGCCAGGGCATGCTGGAGATGCATTCGTTCCAGTACGACCAGGCCCACGCGAGCTTCGACAGCGCCCTCGAGGCGGACGCCGGGTGCGCCCTGGCCGCGTGGGGCGACGCCATGGCCTACAACCATCCGGTGTGGGCGCAGCGTGACGTTCCCAGGGCGAAGGCGGCGCTGGCGCGCGCGGGAGATCCGAGCCGGCTCACGGTGAAGGAACGCGCGTACCTGGCCGCGGCCCAGGCGCTCTACGACGTCGCGGACACGCGGTCCGCGCAGCAGGCCTGGCTCGCCTCGGCCGCGAAGATGCACGCCGACTTCCCCGGCGACGACGAAGTGGCCCTGCAGCACGCGCTCGCGTTGATCGCAGTGCACGGCTACAACAAGGACAGGCAGCGCGAACAGTCGGAGGCGGGCGCGATTGCGCTCGACGTGCTGGCGCGCCGTCCCGAACACCCGGGCGCCGCGCACTACGTGATCCACGCCTTCGACAATCCCGAGCACGCGATCCTGGCCCTTCCCGCGGCACGCACCTACGCGCGCATCGCGCCGGCGGCCGGCCACGCGCTGCACATGCCCTCCCATACCTTCACGCACCTCGGCATGTGGAAGGACGTGGTGCCCTCGAACGAGCAGGCGTATGCGGCCTCGCAGGCGGCGGCCAAGGCGCTGGGCCAGGCGACGCCGAAATGGGACTGGCACTCCTACTCGTGGCTGGTGGCCGCGCACCTCGAGCAGGGCCAGGCGCGGCGGGCACGGAAGCTGGTCGACGACGCGCGTTCGCTTCTCGAGCAGCACGATTCCGCCGAGCTGCGCAGCGGGTACGCGGACGTGGCCGCGAACTACGTGGCGCAGACGGGAAGGTGGGTCGAGGCCGAGGCGCTGGCGGCGCCGCTGCTTCGGCGCGTGAACGACGAGGGCGCGGACGGCGCGGACCCCGTGGCCTGTCTCCAGCATGCGCCGGGCGGGAGTCGCGCGGAGCGGCCCCCCTACGTCCACCAGGCACGGATCATGGCGCACAGGATGCGGGCTGAGGCGGCTCTGCGCGCGGGAGACGCCGAGGCCGCGGAGGCGCGCGCGAGCGACATCCGCACGACCGTTGCGGCCATGAAGCCGTGGTCGCGGGTCGGCCGAAGCGCGGGGCCGGCAGAGCTGGCCACGGCTTACGCTGCCGAGGTCGCCGCGCGCGCGCGGCTGCTGCGCGCGCGATCGCCGGAGACGGAGAAGCAGGCCCTCGAGGCCATCGAGAACACCGCGCGCCTCAGCGACAGCCTGCCGATCTCGGGCCCCGCCTTCTTCCTCACCTCGCGCGAGCGCCTGGGAGAGGCGCTGCTCGCGGCGGGCAAGCCTTCGGAGGCACTCGCGCAATACGAGCGGGAGGCCGACGCGCGGAACAATCGGGCGCTGTCGCTCCTGGGTGCCGCGCGCGCGGCGCAGGCCGCGGGAGACCTGGCGCGGGCGCGCGCCCACTATGCGACGCTCGCGGCCCTGTGGAGGGACGCGGATGGCGAGCTGCCCGCGGTCGCCGAGGCAAGGGCGGGCGCGGGCGGGAGCCTCCTGGCGAGCCTCCCGCCGCCGTCGGTCCGCTGATTCCCGGGAGGATCATTCCGCCGGCGCCTTCGTGCCGGTTCCCTCCGTGAGCGTCACGATGCGGTCGACCGCCACGTCGCGCCACTCCTCGCGGAGCCCGTTCGGCCAGCGCACCTCGAGCCGGTCGACCTTCGTCGCACCGCCGAGGCCGAAGTGCACGCGAAGGTCGTTCTGGGAGATGTAGCTCCCGCCTCCCCGTACCTCCTCGAACTGCATGCTGGCGCCCGCGACGCTGCGGACGCGAGCCCCGATCGCGCTGCGGTTGGAGGTCGTCCCGACCAGCTTCACGGTGAGCCAATGATGGCCGGAGCGGTTGTCGAGCCGGAACAGGTCGGGCGCATCGTTGACGTTGTTCACGAGCACGTCCACGTCGCCGTCGTTGTCGTAGTCGCCGAAGGCCGAGCCCCGCCCGGCGCGCGCGTCCGTGACCGGGACGCCGAGCCGCTCGGTGACGTCCTCCAGCCGCCCGTCGCGAAGGTTCCGGTAGACGACCTTGCGCTGCTTGTAGGCGGCCTCGGTGGGAAGCTTCCAAACCTCGGGATACACGTGGCCGTTCGTGAGGAACACGTCGAGCCAGCCGTCGTTGTCCAGATCGACGAAGCCGGCGCCCCATCCGAGCCAGCGCGTGTTGGTGCCGACGCCGCCGGCGTAGGTGCGGTCCTCGCAGGAGCCGTCGCCGATGTTGACGTACAGCGTGGAGGTGTCGCCGGCGAAGTTGGTCTTGAAGATGTCGAACGTTCCGTTGCGGTCGTAGTCGCCGATGCCGACGCCCATGCCGGCCTGGTTCTTGCCGTCCATGCTGAAGGCGCAGCCCGCCTCGATGGCCACGTCGGTGAAGCTCCCGTCGCGGTTGTTGCGATACAGCGTGCTGGGGTTCGAGTCGTTGGCGACATACAGGTCCACCCATCCGTCGGCATCGAAGTCGAAGGTGCTGGCGCCGAGTCCGTAGGTGCCGCGCGCCTTGGTGATGCCCGCCCGTTCGGACACGTCCTCGAAGGTCCCGTCGCCGCGGTTTCGGTAGAGCACGTTCTTGCCGCCGGTCAAGCCGGGCGGCCCGCACGCCACGGCGATCCCCTTGTATCGGCAGAGGCCGGACTCGGGCAACGGCGCGGTCTTCAGGTCGAGGTCGATGTAGTTGGCTGCGAAGACGTCCAGCTTCCCGTCGCGGTCGTAGTCGAGGAACGCGCAGCCGGTGCCCCAGCGCGTGCGGGGGTCGAGGAGGCCCGCCCTCGCGGTGATGTCTTCGAAGCGACCCTCGCCGACGTTGTGGTAGAGCCGGTTCTGCCCGTAGCTCGTGACGTAGAGGTCCTCACGCCCGTCGTTGTCGTAGTCGCCGACGCAGGCCCCCTGGCCCCAGCCGCTCGCCCCGAGGCCTGAGGACGCCGTGACGTCCTCGAACGTCCCGTCGCGGCGGTTGCGATACAGGTGATTGATGGGTTCCTGGCCGCGCGGGAAGCCCTCGAGCGTCGTGCCGTTGACGAGGAAGGCGTCGAGCCAGCCGTCGCCGTCGGCGTCGATGAAGGCCGCACCACAGCCGGTCGTCTCGAGAAGGTAGCGGTTCGACTCGACACCGCCGAACACCGTTCGGGCCGTGATGCCCGCGCCCTGCGCGACCTCGCTGAACGAATAGGGCAGCCGTGTTTCTTCGGCGAAGGCGATGGCGACCGCTGCCACCGCAAGCATGAGCGTGAACGCGGGCTTCACTCGGGCGGGATCAGGAGCCACGGAGCCAGCCGTTGGGCGGCGGCAAGGTGGGTCTGGGCTTCCTTTCGCGTGCCCTGTCGGCGCAGCGCCAGGCCGAGCTGGTAGTGGGCGTCCGCCATCTCCGGAGCCAGCCGCACGGCCTCGCGCAGGCTCTCCACAGCGCCGGCGAGATCGCTCTCGGCCAGTCGTCGCTTGCCGAGATCGACCGCGAACGTCGCGGCCTGGGCGTCGACCTTCTTCTTGTTGATCCGCTCGGCTTCGGCCAGCGCCGCCGCCGCGCCCGTGGAGTCGCCCTGGCGCTTCAAGACCTGGCCCAGGCTCAGGTGGGCCTCGGCGGAGTCGGGCTGGTCGCGGATCGTCTGCCGGAACTCCTCCGCTGAGCCGGCGAGGTCACCCTTCGAGCGCAGGATCGTGCCGAGCAGGTAATGCGCCTCGGCGTAGTTCGGCTTTCGCTCGATGGCCACCCGCAGCATCTGCGCAGCCTCGTCCAACTGGTTCGTCTGCCACAGCACCACGCCCAGCGTGTAGGGCGGGTCGGGCAGCGTCTCGTCCAGGGCCATCGCCTGGCGCAACGCCTTCTCGGAGGCGGGGAAGTCGTCACGCTGCTTGAGCGCCAGGCCGAGGTTGTAGAAGGCGAGCGCGTCGGGACGCTCTGCCACGAGCGCCTGATAGACGCGGACCGCACCCTCGAGGTCGCCCTTCTGGAGGAGCGCGCTGCCGAGGTTCTGCCGCGCCTCGGCATCCGCAGGGTCATCCGCAACCAGCGATCGCAAGGTCGCGATGGCCTCGTCCGCGTCGCCCTTCAGCATGAGCGCCACGCCCAGGCTGTTGCGGATGTCCCTCGACCGAGGGTCCAGCTCCGCGGCGCGGCGCAGGGCGTCGACTGCGCCGGCGACGTCGCCCATCTGCTGGAGCGCGAGCCCGAGCTGGAGGTGGGCGAGCGCGATCCGCGGGTTGAGGCGCACCGCCTCGCGCAGCTCGGCGACACCAGGCCCGAGCTGGCCTTGGCGTGTCAGGCACACGCCGAGGTAGTAGCGCGCCTCGGCGTGACGGGGATCGAGAGCCACAGCCCTTCGGAGCGGAATGAGCGCGCTTGCCGGATCTCCCGCCCACCACAGCGTCGCGCCGAGGTGGTACTGCGCGTCGAACAGCTTGGGATCGGCCTCGGCGGCGCGGCGGAACGCGTCGAGCGCCTCCTGCGTGCGGCCGAGCTGCCCGAGCACGAAGCCCAGCCGGTCGTGAGCCCGGGCCATGCGAGGCGCCAGGCGCAGCGCTTCGCGGTAGGCGACCTCGGCCGCCTGGAGGGCGCCCGCCTTCTCCTCGCGCAGGCCGGCCTCGTAGTGGCCGCGGGCCCGGGAGGCCAGCCCCGTCGGCGCGGGCGTCGCGGCGAGCAGCAGGATCAACAGCGGGGCCACCCGCCGATCGTAGCATCGCCGATGGTCCCGCCCCGCGCGTAGAATCGCCCGGTTCGAGCACGGAGGGGAACATGCGCCGAAGCCACGCGATCGCCCTGGCCGCCCTGTCGCTGTGTGGAGTCGGCGCCGCACACGCCGGATGGACGTCGCTCGGCGCGATGCCGCAGCCGCAGCGAGATGGGGATGCGCTCGTGTTCAAGAGCGCCCAGGGCGTCGTTTCGGTCCGGGCGATCGCCCCCGACATCGTCCGCATCCGTTTCGCGCCGGCGCCTGCGTTCGGCAGTGATCATTCCTACGCCGTGTCGAACCGCGACCTCGGCGCTCCCGGCGCGAGCGTCGAAGTCGGCGCGAGCCAGTCGACCCTCAAGACGGCGCAGCTGCGAGTCACGATCCGACACGACCCGTTCCGGATCTCGGTCGCGGACGCGGCCGGCAATGTCCTGGACGAGGACGATCCCGAGCGCGGCATCGGGTTCGCCGGCCGCCAGGTCAAGGTCTGGAAGCGCCTGCTCCCCGACGAGTTCGTCTACGGTCTGGGGGAGAAGAGCGGGCGCCTGAACAAGCGTGGGCCGCACCTGGGTGGCGGGACCTACGTGATGTGGACGACGGACGCCTATGACTATGGCGACGACACCGACCCGCTCTACGTCTCCATACCCTTCTACATGGTGCTGCGCGAGGGACGTGCGCACGGCGTCTTCCTCGACAACACGTTTCGCAGCGTGTTCGACGTCGGCCACGAATCGCCCGATCGCCTGGCCTTCGGCGCCGAGGATGGCGAGCTCGACTACTACATCATCGACGGGCCCGAGCCGAAACGCGTGCTCGAGCGCTACACCGCGCTGACGGGGCGCATGCCGCTCCCGCCGCGCTGGTCGCTCGGCTACCACCAGTGCCGATACAGCTACTACCCGGAGTCCAGGGTCCGCTTCATCGCCGACAACTTCCGCGAGCGCCGGATCCCCGCCGACGTGATCTGGCTCGACATCCACTATCTCGACGGCTACAACCCCTTCACCTGGGACGCGCAGCGCTTTCCGGACCCGAAGCGCATGATCGCCGACCTGCGGCAGCGAGGCTTCCGCCTCGTCACCATCGTCGACCCGCACCCGAAGAAGCAGCCAGGCTGGTCGGTGTACGAGAGCGGCCTGAAGGCGGACGCCTTCGTGAAGAACCCGGACGGCACCGTCTACGAGGCGCCGGTCTGGCCGAGCAACGCCGAGAAGAATCCGGGGCCCAGCGTGTTCCCCGACTTCAGCAAGGCCGCTGGGCGCAAGTGGTGGGGCTCTCAGCTCAAGTTCTATACGGACGTGGGCGTCGCGGGGATCTGGAACGACATGAACGAGCCCGCCGCCTTCGTGGATCCGTTCCACACCATGGCCCTCGACGCTCGCCACGACAACGAGGGCCAGCCCACCGACACCCGTGAGATCCACAACGTGTACGGCCTGCTCAACACCCAGGGCACCTACGAAGGCCTGCTCGCCCTGCGCCCCGACGAGCGGCCCTTCGTGCTGACGCGAGCCACCTTCGCGGGCGGCCAGCGCTTCGCGGCGGTCTGGCCCGGGGACAACCAGGCCAACTGGGACGCGCTGCGCGCCTCGCTGCCGATGCTCATGGGCATGGGCCTGTCGGGCCTGTCTTTCGTCGGGAGCGACATCGGCGGCTTCGCCAAGGCGCCGTCGGCCGAGCTGCTCACGCGCTGGCTGCAGACCGGGGTCTTCTATCCCTTCATGCGCATGCACACCGAGGTCGGCTCGCCGGACCAGGAGCCGTGGTCCTACGGGACCCGCCACGAGGCGGTGAACCGGCGCGCCATCGAGCTGCGCTACGAGCTGCTCCCGCACGTCTACAACGCGATGCGCGAGGCGAGCGAGACGGGCGTGCCGGCGATGCGGCCGCTCATGCTGGAGTACCCGAAGGATCCGAAGGCGCTCGCGATCTACGACCAGTTCCTGTTCGGCCCCGACCTGCTCGTGGCGCCGGTGCTGCGCGAGGAGGTGACCGAGCGCAGCGTGTACCTGCCCGCCGGCGACTGGTACGACTTCTGGACGGGCCGCCGCCTGGCTGGGAGCGAGACGATCCGGATGGGCGTGACGATCGACTCGATCCCTGTCTTCGTCCGCGCGGGCGCGTTCGTGTTCCGGCAACCAGTCGTGCAGCACACCGGCGAGATGGCCGGTCAGCCATTGATCGTCGACGTCTACCCGGCGGCGGCCTCGGACGCCCGTTTGTACGAGGACGATGGGGAGTCCCGCCAGTATCTGAAGGGCGCTTTCCTCAGCCGTCGCTTCAGCCAACGCCGCAGCGGAGGCGCCTGCACGATCGAGATCTCGGCTGCGGAGGGCACCTGGCGGCCGAGGGACAGGGAGCTGCGGCTGCGCATCCTGACCGACGCGGCCCCGCGCCAGGTCATGCTGGACGGTGGCGCGCTGCCCGCTGCTCCCCCTGGGGAGCAGGCGCAGCCGGGCCGTTGGACGAGGAGCGCCGACGGCTTCGTGACCGTGAGCGTGAAGGATCGCTTCGAGGCCCTCCGCGTCACACTCGAGCCCTGAGCGCGCGTCAGCGGGGCCGCTCGCGCCGGATGTCGCGGAGGAGGACGCGGCCGTCGGCGCGGGGCTCGAACGCGATCCCGCGCCCCACGCCCCAGATCAGGTTCCGCTCGAACACCGGAACGAGCGGCAAGTCGCCCATCGTCACGCGCATGCACTCCTGAAGGATCCGGCGACGCTCCTCGAGGCGTGCCGTGCGCCCGGTCGACTCGATCAGCGCGTCGAGGGCCGGGTTCGAGTAGCCGGACTCGTTCGAGTCGCCGAAGCCGGTGACGGTGTCCCGCGTGTGGATGGTGCTGTCGAAGAGGTCGCCGGCCTCGCCGGAGTCCGACACGACCGACAGGAACGCGAACCGGACGCGGCCCCGCGCCATGCGGTCGATCAGCTCGTGCCAGTGGTGGTACTGCGGCTTCACCCGAACGCCCGCCTCTTCGAGCTGTCGGGCGAGCTCGTCGATCTCGCGTTCGCGGCGGGTCTCCAGGTCCACGTCGAGGCCGGAAGCGTAACCGGCCTCGGCCAGCAGTCTCCGAGCCGCGGTGAGGTCGCGCGCCGGAGGAGCGAGCGCGGGATCGAAGCCGAAGACGTTGCGGCTGACGAGCTGGCCCGCCGGCGCTCCGTGTCCCAGGAGCACGCGGTCCACGAGCGCCTGCCGGTCGAGGGCGAGGGACACTGCCCGGCGCACCCGCACGTCGCGGAAGGGCGGCGCGTCCGTCCGCATCCCGAGGACGTCGACGGCAGGGCCGGGGCTCGATACCACGCGCAGCCCGGCCGCGCGAATCGCCTCCACCTGGCCGGGCTCGACCTCGAGGAGCAGATCGGTCCGGCCGTCGAGAAGTGCCTGTGTGCGGTCCGGATCCTTGATCACGTCCAGTTCGACTGCGCGCTCCCGCGGCGAGCCGCTCCAATGCCGATCGAACGCGGAGAGGCGCAAGGCCATGCCGGGACCCGAGTCGAGAAGGCGGTACGGCCCCGTCCCGACCGGCGCGCTGATCGGGACGGGGGAGTCGTGGGGCACGATCAGCACGAACGCGAGCCGGGCCAGAAGCACCGCGTTGGGACGCTGGGTCACGATCTCGACCTCGTCCGCGGCCACCGCCCGCGCGCTCTCCATGGCCGCGAGGTAGCTCTTGAACTCGCTCGCGGGGAGGCTCCTGGCCCGCTGCAGGCTGAACACCACGTCGGCCGCGGTCAGCGGGCGCCCATCATGGAACACCACGCCTTGGCGCAGCCGGAAACGCCAGGTGCGCTCGTCGAGGCTGTGCCAGCTCTCGGCGAGGGCGGGGTCGACGCGCAGGGACGGGGAGAGCGCCGTCAACCCCTCGTACACGTTGGACAGCACGCCGAAGGTCACGAACTCGTTCCGCTCGTGGGGATCGAGGCTGGCCGGAGCCACGTTCAGGCCGACGCGCAACGGGTTCTCGACCGCTGGAGGCCGCTCCCGACTGCAGGCCGCGAGCGAGAGCAGCGCCGCCCCGAGCCATGCCTGGCGCACGGCGACGCCTACTGCCCGACGGAGTCGAGGACGATCTGTACGTCGCGGGCAAGCATGGCGAGCGCCGCCGTCACCACGCTCATCTCCCACCGGCGTCGATCGCCCGTTCGATCGCCTGCATGGTGTGCTCGCCCTGCAGCAGCGCTACGCGCCGGCCGTCCCGCGAAAAGATCAGGGTTGCGGGGATCGTGCCGCTCCAGGCGGGATCGAGGCCCTCGATGAAGGCCTCGTCCGCGCCCCGTCCCTTCCGATACACGGGAAAAGGCGGCTTGCGACGGTCGAGAAAGGCTTCGATGGCGGGCAGGTCCTCCGCTTCGTCGAGCGAGATCGATAGGAATGCGACGTCGGTTCGCCGCCGCGCGAGCGCGGCCAGCTCCGGGAACTCCTTCACGCAGGGCTCGCACCACGTCGCCCACAGGCTGACGACGACAGGCCTCCCCTTGCTCTCGACGATGAGCTTCCGCAGCGCCGGTGCGTCCACCTCGCCCGCGAGGGCCGAGAGGAGGAGCAGCGCGATCACTGGGCTGCGACGCGCTTGATGGTGCAGCCGAAGGCCTTCGTCTCCTTGATGCGGACCTCCTGGCCGGCGACCACGGCGTCGACGGCCGCCTTGAGATCCTGGCTCGCGACCGCGCTGCCCGAACGGTCGTCGTCGATCCGGCCGTGGTAGCGCAGCGTCCAGCCCGCGTCGAACACGTAGACCTCGGGCGTCACCTGGGCGCCGAACTCGTCGGCCTTCACGTTTCCGTCGTCCTTCAGGATCGGGAACGAGAAGCCGTTCTTCTTCGCGTGCTCCACGATCTCGGCCGGGGGCTCCTGTCGGTTCGAGTTGATGCCGATGAAGGCGACGCCCTTCGGATCGTATTCCTTGGCGAAGGCCGCCATGCGCGTGTTGTAGGCGTTGGAGACGGGGCACTGGGTCGCGATGAAGGCCAGCACGTAGGCGCTGCGGCCCTGAAGCGACCCGAGGTCCAACTCCTGGCCCGTCGCCTGCTTCATCCTGAACGGCTGCAACCTCTGCCCGACCGCCATTCCTGCGGCGGAGGCGGCGACGGCCCCGAGGCTCAACGCGAGCGCAGCGACAACGATGCGCATTTTCGGTCTCCTCTCGGCCCCCGTCCCATTCTATTCCGGGCCTGCTCCCCCGGCGATCAAGCCCGGCAGCTCGCGCACGAACGCGCTACGGGGCATCGCCCGCGAAGCTCCTGCAGCGGCGGCGGCCTGCGCCCGGTCGTCGTGGACGTGGCTGTAGAAACCGATGACCGTGAGCGATGCGCCCGCGGGATCGTCCCGCAGCGCCCGGATCGCCTCGGCCGCCTGCAGCCGCGGGCTGTCGAGGTCGGCGACCACTAGCGCCGGCTCAGCGCGGCAGGCTTCGAGCAGTGCGCTGCCGTTGCGGACCGCTCTCACCTCGGCGCCTGTGCGGCCCGCAGCCTCGCGGATGCGGCTCAGGAACATGAGGTCGTCGACGAGCGCGACGATCATCATGGCGCCGCGGAGTATAACGAGCACCGCCACGGAGCGCACGGGCGCGAGCCAGCCGGCCACGGCGCGTAGGCCGTCCAGCATCCGGCCCTCGGTACACGCACCTGGACAGTAGGAAGGAAATGGGGCCGGGAAACTGGCTCCCGGCCCCGTGGAAGTCGACTGGATTACGCGACGTCGAAGCGGTCGAGGTTCATCACCTTGTCCCACCCCGCCACGAAGTCCTTGACGAACTGCGCATGCGCGTCCGAGCTTCCGTAGACCTCGGCGAAGGCACGGAGCTGGGAGTTGGAACCGAAGACGAGATCGACACGCGTGGCCGTCCACTTCACCTGGCCGGTCTTGCGATCGCGCCCTTCAAACACGTCCTTGGCGTCCGAGACGGCCCTCCACTCGGTGCCCATGTCGAGCAGGTTCACGAAGAAGTCGTTGGTCAGCGTTTCCGGCCGCTTGGTGAAGACGCCGTGCTGTGACTTGCCGACGTTGGCGTTCAGCGCACGCATCCCGCCGACGAGGACCGTCATCTCCGGAGCGGTCAGCGTCAGCAGGAGCGACTTGTCGAGCAACATCGCCTCGGCCGACACCGTCTGCTGGCCGTTGAGGTAGTTGCGGAAGCCGTCGGCGACCGGCTCGAGCACGGCGAAGGACTCGACGTCCGTCTGCTGCTGCGAGGCGTCCGTGCGTCCCGGCTTGAAGGGAACCGTCACGTTGATGCCGGCCTTCTTTGCCGCCTGCTCGACGCCGGCGCAGCCGCCGAGCACGATCAGGTCGGCGAGCGACACCTTCTTGCCGCCGGACGCCGTCTTGTTGAACTCGCCCTGGATGCCCTCCAGCGTCTTGAGCACCTTCGCCAGCTGCCCGGGCTGGTTCGCCTCCCAGTCCTTCTGGGGGGCGAGACGGATGCGCGCGCCGTTCGCGCCGCCGCGCCTGTCCGAGCCGCGGAACGTTGATGCCGACGCCCAGGCCGTCGACACCAGCTCCGAGACGGACAGACCCGAAGCCAGCACCCTGCCCTTCAGCGAAGCGACCTCCTTGCCGTCGATCAGCTTGTGATCGACCGCGGGGACCGGATCCTGCCAGATCAGTGCTTCCTTGGGGACCTCCGGTCCGAGGTAGCGCGCGCGCGGGCCCATGTCGCGGTGCGTCAGCTTGAACCAGGCGCGGGCGAAGGCGTCCGCGAACTGGTCCGGGTGCTCCATGAAGCGGCGTGAGATCTTCTCGTAGGCCGGGTCGAACCGCAGCGAGAGGTCGGTGGTCAGCATCGCGGGGTCGACGCGCTTCGACTTGTCGTGGGCGTGCGGCACCGTGCCGACGGCTGCCCCGTTCTTCGGCTTCCACTGATGCGCGCCGGCCGGGCTCTTCGTCAGCTCCCAGTCGTAGCTGAACAGGTGCTTGAAGTAGTCGCCGCTCCACTTCGTCGGCGTGGTGGTCCAGGTGACTTCCAGGCCGCTCGTGATCGTGTCGCCGCCCGAGCCCTTGCCGAAGCTGTTCGTCCAGCCCAAGCCCTGCGCCTCGAGCCCGTCGGCTTCCGGATTGGCTCCCACGTGCGACTCAGGGGCGGCGCCGTGGGCCTTGCCGAAGGTGTGGCCGCCGGCGATCAGAGCGACCGTCTCCTCGTCGTTCATCGCCATGCGCCTGAAGGTTTCGCGGATGTCCCGGGCCGCGGCCATCGGGTCCGGGTTGCCGTTCGGGCCCTGCGGGTTGACGTAGATCAGGCCCATCTGCACGGCGCCGAGCGGGTTCTCGAGGTTCCGGTCGCCGGTGTAGCGCTTGTCCTGCAGCCACTCGCTTTCTGCACCCCAGTAGACCTCCTGATCCGGCTCCCACACGTCCTCGCGGCCGCCGCCGAAGCCGAACGTCCTGAAGCCCATCGTCTCCAGCGCGACGTTGCCGGTGAGGATCATCAGGTCGGCCCAGGAGATCTTGCGGCCGTACTTCTGCTTGATCGGCCAGAGCAGGCGGCGCGCCTTGTCCAGGCTGACGTTGTCCGGCCAGCTGTTCAGCGGCGCGAAGCGCTGCTGGCCCCGGCCGCCCCCGCCGCGGCCGTCGTGGATCCGGTACGTGCCGGCGCTGTGCCAGGCCATGCGGATGAACAGCGGCCCGTAGTGGCCGAAGTCCGCCGGCCACCAGTCCTGCGAGTCCGTCATCAGCGCTGCGAGATCCTTCTTCAAGGCCGCGTAGTCGAGGCTCTTGAACTCCTTGGCGTAGTCGAAGTCCGCGCCCATCGGATTGGACTTGGACGAATGCTGGTGCAGGAGCTCCACCCGCAGCTGGTTCGGCCACCAGTCGCGGTTCGACGTGCCGCCACCTGCGGCATGATTGAACGGGCACTTCGTTTCGGTTGACATGTGTTTTTCTACCTTTGCCATTTGAATTGAATGACTCGATCCCGCTGGATTAATACCTCCGCCGACGTGATTTGTCCAAGACATCGTTTGGATGACTGTGATAGGTCTTGGCTATGAACCTCGGACCCCATCCCTTCACGCTGCGGCAGCTCCAATACGCCGTCGCGGTCGCCGAGTGGCTCAGCTTCCGCAAAGCCGCCGAGCGCTGCCACGTCTCGCAGCCGTCCCTCAGCACGCAGCTCGCTCAGATGGAGGAGGCGCTCGGCCTGCGGCTTTTCGAGCGCGACCGGCGCCGGGTGCTCGTCACGACCGCCGGGCGCGAGATCATCAAGCGCGCGCGGGCGATCCTGCGGCTGACCGACGACCTCGTGGAACTCGCGCGCCGCGCGGGTGATCCGCTCTCGGGCACGCTGCGGATCGGAGTCATCCCGACGATCTCGCCGTACCTCCTGCCGCGCCTCACCTGGGCGCTGCGCGCGGCCTATCCGCGCCTGACCGTTCTCTGGGTCGAGGACAAGACAGAGGTTCTCGTTCGGAGCCTCGAGGCGGGAACACTCGAGGCGGCGCTGTTGGCCCTCGAGGCCGACCTCGGGGATGTCGAGCGCGAGATCATCGGCCCGGATCCGTTCGTGCTCGCCACGCCGGTCGGTCACCCGCTCGGGACGAAGGCGTCTCCCGCGAAAGCTTCGGAGCTGCGCGACGCGAACGTGCTCCTGCTCGACGACGGGCACTGCTTCCGTGAGCAGGCGCTCGCCTTCTGCTCCGGGGCGAGGGCCCATGAGCTCGAGTTCCGCGCGACCAGCCTCACGACGCTCGCGCAGATGGTCGCGGGCGGCGCGGGCGTGACCTTGCTCCCCGAGATCGCGGTCGCGACCGAGGCCAACCGCGCAGAGCTCTCGATTCGGCCCTTTGCCCGGCCGTCACCCAGGCGGACCATCGCGCTCGTGTGGCGAAAGCGATCGCCCCTCGGACCTGCGCTCCGGCAGCTCGCCACGACGGCCCGGGCCGCGTACGGCCACGGGGGAGACATCAGACGTCCCGGTAGAAACCCCGGAATGCGGACGAAAGCGGCTCGTTGAATCCCTCGGGCTCGCCGCCGGCTCTCCTACGGGCTCAGGAACTCGTCTCGCGGGAACAAGTCCGTGTTCGCCCCGGCTTCGGCGTTCGCATTGGGATCGCCCCGATGCGCCGAGCGCAGGATCGACACGAGCTTAGAGGCGAGCTCCCGCCCGAGGTACTCGCGCACCTCGGGGGATTCGAGGCGCGCGCGCCACTCGCCGCGCTCGAGCGCGAGGGGAGTGAGGCTGCCTACCAGCAGCGGCTCGCCGTCGGCGGACATTGCGATCAGGTGCGGGAAGACGCGAGCGAAACTCTCGTATACGCGCGGCGTCGGCGTCCACGTGCACACGATGCCGCCCGGCTTGAGGCGGCGCGCGCAGGCCGAGAAGAACTCCGTCGAGTAGACGCTGCCGCTCCCGGCGCTGCGTGGCCGGAGGGCGTCCGCCTCGATCAGGTCGTAGCGCCGGCCCTCGTGCTCGAGGCGACTGCGTCCGTCGTCGAGCACGAGGCGCAGCCGCGGATCGTCCAGGAAGCGGCGCAGCGGCGCATACGGGTACCGATGGAGCAGCTCCCAGAGCAGCCCAGGCTGTGAGCGCAGGAGCTCGAACACCGTCACCCGGCGGGTCTCGGGCCGGCAGCCCGCCGCCCATGCCGTATCTCCCGAGCCGAGGCCGATGATCGCGACATCCTCCGGCGCGGGGTGGATCAATACCGGCACCGCGCCGAGGAACGAGTGCACGCTGCCGAACGGCAGGGTGCTGTTGCCCTTCCCGTTGACCGAGACGCGGAAGCGTTGGCCGCCACCCTCGGCCAGGATGGCGGATACGCCGCTCGCGTCCTCGGCGAGCAGCGAATCCCCCGGCTCCCAACCGTGCAGCCGCGCCCACAGCCGAGCGTTCGATGGCAGCACCAGCGCGAGCCCGATGAGCACCGCGACCAGAGCGGCGAAGACCGGCCGCGTGGTTCCTGCTTGCCGCCAGCCGAGCACCGCGAACACGGCGGCAACCAGGCACAAGCCCCGTAGCGTCCCGCCGGTGCCCAGCCGATCCAGCGCCAGCAGGCCGACGAGGAAGCTGCCCGCGACGCAGCCGGCGATGTTCGCGGCCTGGAGCAGGCCGACCTTGCGGCCGCTGGTGCGCACGTCGTCGTGGACTGCACGCTGGAGGATCGGGAACGACAATCCCATCAGGAACGTCGGCACTCCAAAGAGGTAGATGGGAAGAAGCACGTACAGCCGCAGCAGCGTCGGCGCGGCTCCGGACTCGCCGAGGGTCACGCCCTCGTACAGGCGCCAGTACTCGTGGAACGGCCCCAGCCATGCGGGTGGAAGCCACACCGGAAGTGCTATGGCCACGGCCGACGCGAGGACGATCAGGCACTGACACAGCAGGAAGGCGTGCAGCGGATGGGTGAGACGGGGCGAAAGCCGCGCACCGACCAGCGCTCCCGCGCCGCAGCCCACCAGGTAGAGAGCGAGGACCGTGCCGAAGGTGAACGCCGACGACTTGACGGCCACGTCGACGATGCGGAACCAGAGCATCTCCAGCGCCAGGGCGACGAAGCCGCTGGTCCCGTAGAGTCCCATCCAGCGTGCGAAGAGGTAGGAGCCGGGCGGCTCGGCGCCCTCGCCAAACTGGTCTCGTCCTGGTTGGACGGGATCCTCCGCGGGCACCGTTCGTGCGAGCCACAGCGCACCGACCCCGACCACGATGTTCGCCGCCGCCGCGGTGAACACTGCTCCGCGCAGCCCCAGGAGGCGTACCAGGACCCACGGCGTCAGGAGGGCGCCCGTCGCCGCGCCGAGAACGTTGATGCCGTACAAGTCGCCGATCGTGCGCGACGCGAGAGCGGCGTCGCGCACGCAGCCGCGGACCAGGAACGGCAGCGACATCCCCATGAGTCCCGTCGGGAGCAGGAGGGTCAGGAAGTGGGCGAGCCCGGCGCGCCACGGAACCGCATAGAGCCAGGCGGCCCGGGTGTAGAGCAGGTCGTAGAGCAGGAACGGGCTGAGCAGCCCGAACAGGCCGATGCCCAGCTCGACCAGCGCGAAGAGCTGAAGCGCGCGCCGGGGCGAGATCCGCGCCGAGCGCACCCCCGCCGCGCGGCTGCCGATCCCGAGGCCGGCCATGAAGGCGCCGACGATCATCGCCACCGAGTAGATCCCGACGCCGCTGCCGAGGGCGAGGATGCGCTGCCAGGCCGTCTGGTAGACGAGAGCTGCGGCGCCGCTCAGGAAGAACAGGAGGAAGACGATCGAGGCGCTCAGAGCCGCTGATTCTACCCCGCTATAATGGCCGCGCCTTGGGCTGGAGAACGCCTCTGCTCCTCGCAAGCCTTCTCCAGCGCCTCTCCTACCGCGCCAAGCTCGCCGTCCTCGGCGTCCAGCAGTACGCTCAGCTCTGCGCGCGCGGCATCGGCTGCCTGCTCACGCGGCCCCGCTACCCGAACGAGATGCTGGCGCAGATGGACAGCCTGGGCGTCGGCTCGCTGTCCATCGTGATCCTGACAGGCATGTTCACGGGCATGGTGCTGGCGCTGCAGTCCGCCGCCAGCCTCGACGTCTTCGGCGCGCGGCCCTACGTCGGCCGCCTGGTGTGCGTCTCGATGGTGCGCGAGCTGGGGCCGGTCCTGACCGCGCTCATGGTCACGGGCCGCGTGGGGTCGGGCATGGCCGCGGAGCTGGGCTCCATGGTGGTGACGCAGCAGATCGATGCGCTGCGCGTTCTCGGCACCGACCCGATGCGCAAGCTGGTGGCGCCGCGCATCGTCGCCGGCGTGATCATGGTGCCGGTGCTCACGGTGCTCTCGGACATGCTCGGGATCTTCGGCGCCGGCCTCATCAGCATCTTCAATCTCAAGCTATCCTGGGAGTACTACTGGCGCACCGTGGGGAACGCCCTCGGCGTCAACGACGTGGTGATGGGCCTGGTCAAGCCGGTCGCCTTCGGCTTCATCCTGGCCACCGTCGGCTGCTACATGGGACTCTCGACGAAGGGCGGCACCCAAGGCGTCGGCGTCTCGACCACGCGCTCGGTGGTCGTGGCCTCGGTGCTGATCCTGGCCTCGGACTTCTTCATGACCAAGGTCCTGCTGATCCTGTTCCCGGTGGTCTGATGAGTGAGATCTTCCGCAAGATCGAGGAGGCGACCCGGGACGCCACCGAGAGGGTCACCGGCAGCGTGGCGGAGCTGCTCGGCGTGGCGGTGCAGCCGGAGGCGCCCGCACCGGAGCGCGCGCTGGACGCGCCGGTCGTCTCGTTCCGCGACGTGCACCTCTCCTTCGACCGGCCGATCCTGCGCGGCGTCAGCTTCGATCTGTACCCGGGAGCGACGAAGGTCGTGCTGGGCGGCTCCGGGTCCGGCAAGACCACCATCCTGCGCCTCATCCTCGGCCTGCTCCGGCCCGACGCCGGCTCGATCCGTGTCGACGGGGTGGAGATCCAGCGCATGACCGAGGAGGAGCTGCGCCACGTGCGGCTCAAGATCGGCATGGTGTTCCAGGAAGGGGCGTTGTTCGACTCGCTCTCGGTGGCGGACAACGTCGGCTACCGGTTGCTCGAGGACGGCGAGCTGGACGCGACGATCGAGCAGCGCGTGGGGGAGATGCTGGGCTTCGTCGGCCTCGGCCTGCACGCGGACAAGAGCCCGTCGGAGCTCTCGGGGGGGCAGCGCCGGCGCGTGGCGGTGGCGCGCGCGCTCGCCGCGCGGCCCGAGATCATGCTCTACGACGAGCCCACCACGGGCCTCGATCCGATCACCGCCACGACCATCACCGACCTGATCGTGAAGGT
This sequence comes from Vicinamibacteria bacterium, assembly GCA_035251085.1. Classification (GTDB taxonomy): domain Bacteria; phylum Acidobacteriota; class Vicinamibacteria; order Fen-336; family Fen-336; genus DATFEN01. The sequence continues at coordinate 21,039 of DATFEN010000105.1, forward strand.
CCGCGACCTGGACGGCGTGACCTCGATCCTCGTGACGCATCAGCTGCGCGACGCTTTCAACGTGGCCCGCACCTTCGTGCGGCGTGAGGGCGACGACTTCGGCTTCGAGCGGATCGAGGACCTGAAGATCCTCGCCGGAACCGAGTTCCTGATGCTGCGCGAGGGCCGCGTGTGCTTCGAGGGCACGCCCCACGAGCTGCTGTCGTCGAGCGACGTGTACATCCGCGAGTTCCTGAGCTGAGGTGGCCATGCTAGACAAGTCCAAAGTCCTGACCTGGACCGAGCTGCGCGTGGGCGTCGTCGTGCTGGTGAGCCTGGTGGTCCTGGCCTTCACCATCCTCTATATAGGTAGTGGGGGCGGCTCGCCCTTCGCTTCCAAGTACCACGTCAAGGCGCTGATGGCCGACGTCAACGGCCTGAAGGAAGGCGCTCCCGTGCGCCTCGGCGGCGTCGAGGTCGGGACGGTGACGCAGGTCGATTTCGCCCCGGCCGGGGGGGGCAGCCTGGTCGAGGTGACCATGCGCATCGACCGCCGCGTGGCTACAAGGATTACGACCGACAGCGAGGCGAACCTCGGCTCGCTCGGGCTGCTCGGCGAGAAGGCCGTCGACATCACGGCCTCGGCCCGTGGCCGCGCGCTGCAGGACGGTGACTTCCTGGCGGCCGCCGCCGAGGATCCGTTCAAGGGCCTGCTCTCCGACGCCTCGGACTCGACGGCGCACCTGCGGCGCATCCTCTCGCGCATGGACGCCGGCGAGGGGCTGATCGGCAAGGCGCTCCGGGACGACGAGCTGTACGACCGGATGCTGGACGTGAGCGTCCGGCTGCAGGGGGTCATCGCACGGCTGGAGTCGCCCAAAGGCCCGCTCGGGCGGCTGGTCAACGACGAGACCATCTCGGCGCAGATCGGCGCCTCGGCGCGCAGCCTCGAGTCCATCCTCACGCGCATCGACACGGGCGAGAACCCGCTCGGCGTGCTGACGAAGGACGAGGAGTTCGCGAAGGAGCTCAAAGGGTTGACCGCGAACCTGAGCGACGTCTCGGGCCGGCTGGCTCGCGGCGAGGGCACGGCGGGCCGCCTGCTCAAGGACGATGCGCTGTACGGGAGGCTCGACGACGTGTCGTCGCGGCTCGACGGCCTCCTGTCGCGTCTCGACAGGGGAGAGGGCACCGCGGGCAAGCTGCTCCACGACGCCGAGCTCTACAACAACCTGAGCGCCGCCCTCAAGGAGGTGCGCCAGCTCGTGGCCGACGTGCGCCAGGATCCGAAGAGGTACTTGCGGGTCAAGGTCAGCCTGTTCTAATCTGGCGCTTCTCACGTCGAGGAGGACTCATGAGCGACGATCGTGGCACGGGCGCCTCGGGCATCATCCTGTCGTTCCTGGTGGGCGGCCTGACGGGCGCCGCACTCGCCATCCTGTTCGCGCCCCGCTCCGGGCGCGAGACTCGGGAGATGCTCTCGGAGAAGCTCAAGGAGGGCGCCGAACGCGGGCGCGACTTGGGCGAACGCGCGTCCCGGAAGGGCCGCGAGGTGCTCGACGACGCCTCCCAGTACGTCGAGCGCACGCGGGACACCCTGGACAAGCGCAAGGACCGCCTCGCGACGGCCATCGAGGCGGGGCGTCAGGCGTACCGCGAGGAAAAGGAGAAGATGTAGCGGTCCATGGAAACCTGGGGCGTCGTCTTCCTCGGCATCATCGCGCTCGGCTCCCTGATCCAGTCGGCGTTTCTCGTCCGGATCGCGCTGGCAGGCCGGGAGCTGTCCCACCGCGTCGCGGAGCTGCAAGAGCGCGTGGACCGGGACCTGCGTCCCACCCTCGACAACCTCTCGCGGGTGACACGCAACCTCGCTGAGGTCTCCGACGTGGCCGTGCTCCAGGCGCGGCGCGTGGACGACCTGCTCGCCGACACGATCGAGAAGATCGAGGGCACCACCACGCTGGTGAAGCAGGTCGTCCTGCGACCGCTCGGTCCGCTGATGGACATCGCCGCCTTCTTCAAGGGCGTGCGGCGCGGGCTCGAGGTCTATCAGACGCTGCGTGGATTCGACCGCCGCGAGCGGCCGCCGCGAGGCGACTACGCCGACGACGACGAGCACCTTTTCATCTAGGCAGATGCGGCCGACTTCGCTGCGCGTGTTGCATCAGCGAGCGCGCTCGCGGGAGTGAATCCCGCTTCGCGCGGCGAGCAAGAAACGCTTCGCTCCGTCGGCCGAATGCTTTCATCCAAGCAGATGCGGCCGACTTCGCTGCGCGTGTGATCAGCGTCAGCTTACGGCTGGTCGCTCAGCCGGATCTGCACTCGGTCTGCGCCGTGACGATGCCGACGGAGTAGCCTGAACAGCATCGCACCGCCCACCATCGCCGCCAGGCCGACGAGTACGAAGAGGTAAGGCGGCGGGTTGCGAATGACGCTGAGGATGTCGAAGCCCATGTGGCCTCCTTCATGACTTCGACAACGGCGAGGCCGGCAGGGTTCCCGTCTCAGCGGCTCGATCGGGGCATCAGTCCGGGACCGTCAGCACGGAGCCGGTCCCCGCCTCGCGGACTCGGCGTGTGATGGTCCTTGCGAGGGCGGCGCGCTGGTCGGGCGAGAAGTCGGCGGTGTCGACCCCGATCGTCACGCCGTCGCCTACGACCTCGAGCGATTCGGAGCCGACCCTGGCCTTGATCACAGCTGACCAGGGGAGAGTCGTCGATCGCACTGCGCCACGCGAGGTGAGGCCCGCCTGCGCCGCCTCCAGCCGGTAGCGAAGCAGGTGCCAGGCGACGCCGGCGGGCAGGAGCGCGATGACCAGCAGCGCCCTCCGCAGCGCAGTGCGGGCGAGCGTCGCGGCGAAGAGCGCAAACGTCAGCGCGCAGCCCAGGGCCGAGATCCCGCGCGCCCACGGATAGTCGATGACGATCGCGGTGTTGAGCAGCGTGAAGCGCGGCGGGCCCGCCGACGCCGCGCCGAGGGCGACGGCAGCCATGAGCGCGCCGGCGCCGATGCCCAGCCGAACGGGGCGCGAGAGGGCATGCAGCCGGGCGAGCAGCACCGCGCGCATTCTAAGCGCTGTTGACTCGCGGCGGGCCGGAGGCGAGACTTCATCTTTCATGGCCCGCAAGGTCGTCGCGGTTGGGGACTTCGTCGCGACCCTCCAGGCGTTCGAGAGGGAGCCGATCACGCGCGACCGCGTCCTGAACCTCTGCCTGGAGACCGAGGTGGACCGCGCGTCCCTCGAGCGCTACTCCTTCTTTCGTCCGGAGGGCTACACCCGGAACCTGATCTATCGCGACGACCAGATCGAGGTGATGGCGGTGTGCTGGTCGACGGGCCAGCGCACGCCCATCCACACCCACAACGGCCAGCTCGGCTGGATGGCAGTGTCTCAGGGCGCGGTGGCGGTGATCAACTACAAGTGGCTCGGCTGCAACGCGCCGGAGAACCAGAACGTCGCCGGCATGGACTGCCTCGCCGGCGCCACCGAGCTGGACCTGGAGCGCCGCGACGTGCAGGAGTGCTACCCGGGCGGGCCGATCAACACCGTCGACAAGGTCCAGACCATCCACCAGGTCGTGGCGCAGGGCAAGGAGCCGGCGCTCTCGCTTCACATCTACAGCAGGCCGATCGATTCGTGCGTGGCCTTCGACCTGGCGAACCGCCGCTGCTACCGGCGTCAGCTCTCGTTCTACAGCCGGTACGGCGACGTCGTCGTCACGGATGGCGACCTTCGGACGCCTGCCCGCTGAGGCCGCCCCGGGTATGGCCTCGCGCATCCTCGTCGTCGACGACGACCCGCTGACCCAGGCGACCCTCGACGAGCTGCTGACGCGCCAGGCGCTGAGCGTCGTCTGCGTGGCGTCTGGCGAGGAGGCCATGGACTTCCTGGCCGCGAACCCGACCGACCTCGTCCTGCTCGACGTCCGGCTGCCCGGGATCTCGGGCTACGAGACCTGCGCACAGATCCGCGAGCGCCACGGCGCCGGGCTTCCGGTGTTGATGCTGACGGCGTTCGACGAGCAGGGCTCGGCGCGGCGCAGCTACGACGGGGGCGCCGACGACTACCTCACGAAGCCCGTGGACCATTCCGCGCTCGTGCTCAAGGTCCGGGCGTTCCTGCGCACCAAGGCGCTCCACGACGACCTGCAGAAGAGCCACGAGGTGGCGCGCCACCGCGTGCGCGACCTGGCGGTGCTCCACGAGATCGGGCGCGACTGGTCGCTCATCGAGGAGCCCGAGGCCTTCTATCGCATGGTGACTCAGCGGCTGGCCCACCTCATCGACGCGCCGATCTGCATCCTCGGCCTCTACGAGGCCGCCACCCGCACGCTCTCGGCCGCGGTCCCGGCGTACGGCCTGCCCGACGAGGTGACGCGGCGGATTCGGATCACGCGCTACCGGAGCCACTGGAACTTCGAACAGGGGCGTCCCTACGTGAGCAACGACGCGCGCAACGATCCACGCCTCGTGCACGAGATCGTCGAGACGATCGGCGCCGACACGATGGTCCTCGTGCCGATGCTGGCCGAGGGCACACCCGTCGGGCTCCTGGCCGGCGCCAACAAGCCGGGCGGCTTCACCGACGACGATGTGCAGCTGCTGTCGATCTTCGCCGGCCCCGCGGCCACGTTCCTGCGCAGCCGGGCGATCTACGACGCACAGCGCCGCCACAACTCGCGTCTCGAGCGCATGCCGGCCCTGATGGGCGCCCTCGCCACGACCACGGCGCGGGTTCCGCTGCTCGAGCTCACGACGGCCCTCCTCCAGAAGGAGCTGGGCTATCAGGCGGTGGGCTTCTACGCGTCGGCGGAGGACGACGAGTTCCGCATCGAGTGCGTCGCGGGCGACGGCCGGCCCGAAGGACCGCCCGTAGACCAGGAGCGGTTGCGCTGGGCACTTCGCGGAGGCGTCGCGCTGCAGTCCCCTATGATGGGGGAGCAGGCGGACCTGGCGGTGCCCGTGGGCACGGGCGAGCAGGCTCAGGGCGTGCTGAACGTGCGTCGCGGCGAGGGCTCTTTCGCCGAGGACGAGATCGCGCTGCTGACCGCGCTGGCCGGGCAGCTCGCACTCGCGCTGCAGCGCGCCGACAGCATCGCGCGCACCGAGCGCCTGGCCAAGCAGATGGCCACGCTCTACGACCTCGGTCTGGAGACCGCGCCGCTCCGCGACCTGAAACGGCTGTTCGTCAAGGCGACCGAGGAGGCGGGACGCCTGATCCGCGCCGATCACACCTCGGCGCTGCGCTTCGAGGAGGGCGACGGCACGTTGCGCCTGTTCGCCGCATGGGCCAAGGACCCGACCACCGAGGCCTATGCGGAGCCGCTGTTTCGCCTGGGCGAGGGCATCGCCGGCCGGGTGGCGCGGGACTGGGTGCCGTCCATGGTCAACGACGTGGAGGCCAGCGACTTCATCCCCAAGGGCAATCCCGTCGCGCGCATTCTGTGCGTGCCGCTGACCTACTTCGACCAGGAGCGTGGTGGCCCGGCCCTGTTCGGCGTCCTGAACGCCAGCCGCCGCCCGGGCTCTCCGCGCTTCACCCACGAGGACCTCGACTACGTCCAGCGCTTCGCCAGCCAGCTCTCCGTGGCGGTCGCCAACGCGGTCGCCTACGCGGCCGAGCGCGAGCGCCGCGAGCAGCTCGCCCTGGTGAACTCGGTGATCCGCGAGATCGCCGGCAGCCTGTCGCGGGAGCGGATCCTGGAGACCGCCGTGCGCCGCATCCACGAGGCCTTTCGCTTCTCCCTGGTGATGATCGGCGTCCCGGACCGCGAGTCGGAGACGGAGCGCACGCTGGCGGTGGCCGGGCCCGAGCCCTCGCGGCTGCTGCGCGAGGACTACCCGCTCGGGACGGGCATCACCGGCCGCGCCATGCGCGAGAAGCGCACCGTGCTGGTGGACGACGTCCAGTCCGACCCCGACTACGTCGCCGTGCTCGAGTCGACGCGCTGCGAGGTGGCCATCCCGATCCTGGCGGGGGAAGAGGTGTGCGCGGTGCTCAACGTGGAGAGCGAGGAGCCGCGCGCCTTCAGCAAGGCCGAGGTCCTGACGCTCGAGACGCTCGCCGACGGGATCGGCATCATCCTGAGGAACGCCGAGCTGTACAAGGCGCTCGAGGAGACGAACGCACGTCTCGTCGAGCTGGACCGCCTCAAGAGTGAAGTGGTGAACGTCGTCGCCCACGACTTCCGCTCTCCGCTCGCGGGCGTGCTCGGCCACGCGGAGGTGCTCGAGTGGCGGCCGGACGCCCCCGTCGAGGACCGCGTCGAATCGGCGCGTTCGATCGTCAAGTCCGCGACCCACATGGCAAGCCTCGTGGACAAGACGTTGAAGACCACGCGCCTCGAGACCGGCCACTTCCCGTTCGAGTTCGGGCTCTGCGAGCTCGCCGGCATCGTGGGCGACGTCTTGGCGCGGCGCCCCGAGGACCGGGCGCGGCCGATCTTCGCCGAGCTCCCCGAGGACCCGATCCCGGTGTGGGCGGACCGCGACCGCGTCGCAGAGGTCGTCGACAACCTGCTCTCGAACGCCAGCAAGTACTCGCCCGACGGCGGCGGCATCGCGGTGCGGGTGTGGGTCGAGGGCCAGACCGCGTCGGTCGCGGTCGAGGACCAGGGCCTGGGCATCGCAGCGGCCGACATGGAGCGGCTGTTCCGGCCGTTCTCGCGCATCCGCAGCCCGCGCACGGCCGGCATCGAGGGCTCCGGGCTGGGGCTCTACATCTGCGAGCGCTTGGTGCGGGCCCACGGCGGGCGGCTGCGCGCCGAGAGCGAGGTGGAGCGCGGATCGGTGTTCACGTTCACGATCCCGATCTACGGCGTCGAGGCGCAGATGCGGCCGCCGCTCGTGCTGGTCGGGGCCACCGACGAGGTGACGCGGCGCGAGGTGCGCCGCGCGGGCGAGGGCCTGGGCTTCGCCGTCGAGGAGACGCGTGACGGCGTCGATGCCGTCGAGGCGGCGATCCGGCTGCGGCCGGTGGCGCTGGTGCTCGACCGGATCCTGCCGCGGCTGCGCGCCGAAGAAGTGGCGGAGCGGTTGCGCGAGGCGCCAGGGATGGGCGGCGTGGCGCTCTTCGTGCTCGGCGCTCCGGAGGACCTCGGCGCGAAGGCGGTCCTGTTCCGCGCCTGCCTCACCAAGCCGCTGGACCGGCTTCGTCTCGAGGCCGCGCTGCAGGCCGTCCAGACCCCGGTGCGATAGCCGCCTTGCTCCTGGCCCTCCTCGGCCTCGGGAGCGGCGACGTGGTCGCGGTCGCCGGTGCCGGCGGCAAGACGACGCTGCTGCGGGCCCTCGCTGCCGATGGCCGCGCGACCGGCCTTCGCGTGCTGGTCACCGGAACCACCCACACGGGGCCCGACAGCGTCGGCCCGCTCGTCCTGGAGGCGGAGGCCGAAGATCTGGCCGCCGCCGTACGCCGCGCGCTCGATCGCGAGGGCGCGGCCACGGTGCTCGGGCGCCGCGTGCGCGAGGACAAGGTGCAGGGCCTGGCTCCGGAGCAGGTCGAGCGACTGCGTGGCCTCGCGGACCTGGTGCTGGTCGAGAGCGACGGCGCGCGACGGCGCCTCCTGAAAACGCCGGCGGAGCACGAGCCCGTGGTGCCCGCGTCCGCCACGGCGCTCGTGGTGGTGGCGTCCCTCGAGGCCCTGGGCCGGCCTCTGGATGCCACGACCGTGCATCGCCTCGAGCGCGTGCTCGAGGCGGCGGCACGGCCCGAGGGCTCGGCGATCGACGCGTTCGTCGTGGGACGCGCGCTGGTCTCCGGATATCCCGCGCACCGCGCGCCGGGCGCGCGCCTGCTGGCCTTTCTCAACGCCGCCGAGAGCGAGGCGGCGCGCGCCGCGGCAGTGGCCATCGCGGGAGGCCTCGTCCCGCCCTACGACGCCGTCGTTGCGGGATCGGCGCGGAATGGAACGGCCGAACGCGTGCCCAGCGTCCACGGCCTCGTCCTCGCGGCCGGCGGCTCGACGCGGATGGGCCAGGCGAAGCTGCTCTTGCCGCTGGGCGGCCAGCCGCTCGTGGCCCATGCGCTGCGGCCGCTGTTCGAGGCCGGCCTCTCGCGCGTCGTGGTGGTGCTCGGAGCGGAGGCCGACGCGGTTCGCGCCGCCCTGCCCGACGACCCGAGGATCGTGCCGGTGGTCAACCCGAGTTGGCGGACGGGCATGGCCTCGTCGCTGCGCGCTGGGATCGCCGCGTGCGACGCAGCCGATGCAGTGCTCGTCGTGCTCGGCGACCAGCCGTCGGTGACGGCACCGGCCGTGACGCGCGTGCTCGCGGAGGCGCCGGGACGGCCGCTGGTGGTGGCGACGCACGGCGATCGCATCGTGCACCCGATGCTCTTCGGCCGCGAGCTCTTCCCTGAGCTCGACGCCCTGGAGGGGGACGTGGGAGCCCGCGCCGTCGTCAGGCGTCATCTCGGGCGCGCGGCCCGCGTCGCCGGCGAGGCGCCCTGGGACGTCGACACGCCCGACGACTATCGCGCCGCCCTGGAGGGCCGGCCGCCCCGCGGCGGTGAAGGCCTCTGATATCCTCCGAGCGATGCCCATCGCCGTGGCCGCCCTCGGCGGCAACGCGATCGTCAGCGACAGAGGCGCCGAGGTGGTGGACCTGGGGCGCGCTCCGGTAGCGCTTGCGCGCCTGGTGGGCCTCGGCTACGACCTCGTCGTCACGCATGGCAACGGCCCGCAGGTGGGCCAGCGCCTGATCGAGGCTCACGCCGGTCGGAACGGTCATACGCCCCTGGACGTGCTCGACGCGGAGACCGTCGGCGGGCTGGGCTACCGCCTCCAGCAGTCCCTGGGTAACGCGCTGCGCGACGCTGGCTCGCCGCGCACGGTGGCCACGATCGTCACGCAGGTCGTCGTGGACGGCGCCGATCCGGCGTTTCTCGCCCCGTCGAAGCCGGTCGGCCCCTTCTACGACCGGGTGCGAGCCGACGCCCTGGTCGCCGACCGTGGCTTCGTGATGGCCGAGGACGCGGGGCGCGGCTTCCGCCGCGTAGTGGCGTCGCCTGTGCCCATCGAAGTCGTGGAGTCGGACGCGATACGGGCGCTGGTGCTCGCGGGAGTCGTGGTGGTCGCGGCCGGAGGCGGTGGCATCCCCGTGGTCCGCGATGCGGCGGGTCGGCTGCGCGGTGTCGAGGCGATCGTGGACAAGGATCGCGCCTCGTCTCTGCTGGCCCGGCGCCTGGGCGCGGACGTCTTGGTGATCTTCACCGACGTGCCCGAGGTGCGCCTCGACTTCCGGGGACCCCAGGAGCGGCCGGCGCGCCGGCTGAGCGTCGCCGAGGCGCGCTCCCACCTGCGAGCAGGCCAGTTTCCCGCAGGCAGCATGGGACCCAAGGTGGAGGCCGCCGCCGCCTTCGCCGAGGCGTCGGGACGGCCGGCTGTGATCACTTCCGCGGAACGCGTGCTCGACGCGCTGGCGGGCACGGCCGGTACGACGGTGCACGCGTGAGGTGGGCCGCAGCGCTCGCGCTCGGCGCGGCGCTGGCCCAGGATCCTCCTGCAGAGCTCACCCGGCGTCACACGCACCCGAGCGGAGTCTTCTCGTTCATGACCCCGGAGGGCTGGACCGACGGACAGGTGTCGGGCCGCACGGACCTGTTCGAGGCCGCCGGGGACGGACACATCATTCGCTTCGTCTACGCGCAGGGAGACGTCGGCTACGACAGCCTCCACGTCACCTGCATGCTGGAGCGCCTCGCTCGCGAACAAGACGCCTCGCCGCACCTCCGCTACGAGTACGATTTCCTGAGCGGGGTGGTCGGCGACTACCGGATCCTCGACTCGGCCTTCGAGATCACCTACGACGCGCCGGTGGGGGGCCAGCGCGACTGGCGGCAGCGCAACGTGACGCTCGTGGGCAAGGGCCATTCCGTTTGCGTCATCCTCCACGCGCCGCTCAAGCTGTGGAAGAAGTCGAAGGCGGCGCGAGAGCTGCAGGAGGCGGTGTTACGCAGCGTCACGCTGCCGTGAGCCAGCCCGCGCCCAAGGCGGGCGCGCGGCCACGCCGGCAGATCTGGTCGATCGGCGGCGGCAAGGGCGGCATCGGCAAGTCGCTCCTCACCGCGGCCTTGGGCTGGCAGCTCGCGCGCATGGGCAAGCGCGTGATCCTGGTGGACTCCGACCTCGGCGGCGCGAACCTCCACACCTGCCTCGGCCTCCACACGCCGGAGCGCACGCTGGGCGACTTCATCCGGCGGCGCTTCGACCGCATCGAGGACGTGCTGGTCGAGACCGGCGTGCCGCTGCTGCGCCTGATCAGCGGCGCCTCCGACTTCCTGGGCGCGGCGAACATCAAGTACACGCAGAAGGTCCGCGTGCTGAACCGCATCCGTTCCCTCGAGGTCGACGTGCTCCTGTTGGATCTCGGGGCCGGGACGTCGTACAACATCGTCGACTTCTTCCTGGTCTCCGACGTGGGTCTCCTGACCGTGGTGCCCGAGCCGACCTCGATCGAGAACGCCTACCGCTTCATCAAGAGCGCGCTCTATCGCCGTCTGCGCAATGCAGCGCACAACGACGAGGTGCGCCAGACCATCGAGGCCGCCCTCGACGCCAAGAACACCAAGGGCATTCGCACCCCCCTGGACTTGCTCGCGACGGTGGAGAAGGGCCATCCGGAGGAGGCCGCGACGCTGCGCCGGGAGCTCGAGGCGTTCCGGCCCTCCTTCGTGGTGAACCAGGTGCGCGAGGAGGCCGATGCGGCGATCGGGCACCAGCTCGTCGCCGCCTGCGCCCGCCACCTGGGCGTGCACAGCACCTATGTCGGGTGCGTCCACTACGACGAGGCGGTGTGGCGCTCGGTGCGCGCGCGGCGGCTGTTCATCGCCGACGCCCCGCGGTCGCGCGCGGCCGAAGACATCACCCGCCTGGCGCGAGTGCTCCTGCAAGGCGAGACCCTCGCGCTGCCATGGTGAGCGCGTGAGGCGGCCGACGCACTACGAGACGCTGAGCCTGCCGCGCGACGCGACCCCGGAGCAGGTGGAGAGGGCCTACCATTTCTTCGCCGGGATGTACGAGGAGGCCGCGCTGGCCACCTACTCGCTCCTCGACACCGAGGAGCAGCGCGACGCGCGCGCCCGAATCCGACAGGCCTATGAGGTGCTCCACGACCCAGTGCAACGCGATCTGTACGATCGGAGCTTGGAGGAGGGCACGCCGCTCGCGCCGGGGGAGCGCGGGCAAGCCGCGGCGCCCGTCCATGCTCCTCCACGACCGCCGGACCCTCCCGCGGGGGCGGAGATCCAGCATGTGGTGCGCGTCCTCCCGGAGCCGGTCACGGGAGAAAGCCTGCGCAAGACCCGTGAGGAGCGCAGCATCACGCTCCAGGAGATCGCGGCCGACACGAAGATCGGCGTGCGCTTCCTCGAGTACATCGAGTCCGACCGTCATAGCGATCTGCCGGCCGTCGTCTACATACGGGGTTTCGTTCAGGAGTACGCGCGGTGTCTGGGGCTCGATCCGCGCCGCACCGCCGACTCGTATCTGAAGCGTGTGAAGCCGTAGCCGCAGTCGTAGCCGCCAGCGATCAGCTATCAGCGATCGGCTGAAGCCCAGCCAGAGCCACAGATAACGAAGCCAAGAGAGCCCGCGTCCTTCGACTTCCCATCGAGGGGAAGGCGAAGGACGCAGCTTGGGCTGCGCCACTCCCCGCCCCCTGGGGGGCGGGACAGGGTAGGGGGGATCAAATGAAAAGACAGCCCTTGCCATCGCCCGCGCTTTCTCCTATCATCCGCTCACATGAGCAACCGTGCATATGTGATGCGTCGGGTGTCGCGCCGCCTGGTGTCGCCCGCCGTGGCCGCCGACCTGGCCGAGACGTTCTCGCTGCTCGGCGATCCGACGCGCGCGCGCATCCTGCACGCGCTCTCCGTCGACGAGTTGTGCGTCTCGGACCTGACGGCGTTACTTGGGGTGAGCCAGTCAGCCCTGAGCCACCAGCTGCGCCTGCTCCGCGACCGCCGTCTCGTGGCCGTCCGCCGCGAGGGCCGCCGACTCTTCTATCGCCTTCAGGACGAGCACATCCGGACCCTCGTGGACATGGGACTGTCCCACGCGGCCGAGAACGGGCGTCGCTCTTGACCACGCCCGGCGCCATGCCCGCCCGCGGCCGCGAAGAGCCATGCCCCGGCTGCGAGAACGAAAGGACCCAGGTGTTTCGCGTCGAAGGCCTGTGCTGCGCGACCGAGGTCGAGCTCGTGGAGGGATGCCTGCGCGCGTTGCCCGGGGTGTGCTCGGTCTGGGCCTCGGCCGTGACGCGACGCGCAACGGTCGTGCACACGCTCGCGGACGGGGAGGTCGAGAGGGCGCTCAGCGCGGCCGGGTTCGAGGCCCGCCCGGCACACCTCACGCAGGTGCCGCGCGGAGGGCTCGCGCCCACCGTGGCGGCCGCCGTCCTGACGGCGGTC
>DATFEN010000256.1:0-14428 GCA_035251085.1 Vicinamibacteria bacterium
CGCGCCATGGCCTCGGCGACGCCAACGTGCTTGTCGGCGCCGCCGTAGTAGAAGAGCCAGCGCGGGCCGTCGCGCACGAGGCCCTCGACGAACACCACGTTCGGAACTTGGCCCACACGCTCCCAGCCTCGCTCCGGCTCGAACAGCGGCGTGTCCGAGCGGGCCACGACGCGCGTGGGGTCGTTGCGGTCGAAGAGAGCCCAGCCCGTTCGGTAGACGAGTTGATCGTCCGCGCCGTTGTAGATGAGCAGGATCCCCTCAGGCGTCATCACCGGCGGCGGGCCGGGCTCGACGACGCGCGAGTCGAACCGGCCCGGGCGCCGGCCGAGCACGGGAGCGTCCAGCGCCTCGGTCCAGTGCAGCAGGTCGGTCGAGGACGCGACGCCCATCTGGTCCGACCCGCCGGCGGCGTCGGCCATGTAGTACATCCAGTGTCGTCCGCCCACGGGCCCCGCGAGGATCGCGCCGGCCTTGGTCCACTTGACGTTCCAGCGCCCGACGTTCGCGGGCATGATCACGCCGCGTCGCTCCCAGCGACGAAGGTCGGGGGAAGTGGCGAGGGCGAGCTGGGCGTTCCGGCCGTCGTAGGCGGTATAGGTGAGGTAGAAGGTGGGGCCGATCTTGACCAGGCGCGGGTCCTCCACGCCACCGCCGCGCTCGTAGTCCGTCTCCGGCGCCATCGCCGGCGCCGCGTCCCGCTCGAACCGGATTCCGTCGCGGCTGGTCGCGAACCCGAGCCGCGAGATGCCCTTTGCGTCCTGGGCGCGGTACAGCATCACGTAACGGTCGCCGTGCTTGACGACGGCCGGGTTGAAGACGCCCGCGGCCTCGAAGCCATCGCCGCGCGGCGTGAGGATCGGCTCGCCCCCGTGCGGGCGCTGCAGCGCGCCGAAGGGCGGAGCGTAGTCTGCCGAGGTCCCGATCTGCATCGCGACGGACAATGCCAAGGCGTGCGACGCTCTCACGGCCGGACCTAGACCGGAATCACCGCTCCCGTGATCGGCGCCGAGGCGGGCGACAGCAGGAACGCCACGACCTTGGCGATGTCCTCGGGCGCGGTCCACTGGGAGCGATCGGCTTTGGGCATCGCGTGGCGGTTCGCCTCGGTGTCGATCGTGGTGGGCGAGAGGGCGTTGAAGCGCACGCCGCGGTCCGCGTTCTCGAGGGCGAGGACACGGGTGAGCGCCGCGACCGCGGCCTTCGCGGCGACGTACGCCGCGGCGCCCGTGCCGCCGCGCTCCACGACGCGGGACGACACCGTGACCACGCTGCCGCCCTCCTTGAGCAGGTGCGGGAGGGCGGCGCGACAGGTGGCGTGTACGGAGGCGAGGTTGATCCGCAGCATCGCGTCCCACTCCGCAAGGGGCGTGGTCTCGAGAGGTCCCGAGCCCTGCCAGCCCCCGGCGAGCGCCGCGACGCCGTCGAGGCGGCCCAGCCAGGCCGCCGCCGCATCGATGAAGCGGCGTGCGCTCTCGACGTCGGCGAGGTCCGCCTCCGCGCCCCAGAGCGCCGCGGAGTGGCCGGCAGCGTTGCGCAGGGCTTCGAAGCCGCTACTCGAGCGATAGGGGACGGCGATCCGGTCGCCGCGCATCAACAGGTGATGCACGACGGCACGACCGAGCGCGCCCGTGCCGCCGGTGATGATCACGCCCTGCGGTGTCACTTGAGGCCGTCCCAGGTGTGGTCCGGCGCGGCCCCGGTCGAGGCCGGCAGGCCGAGCTGCCTCCAGCCCCGCTCGCCGGGCGCGCCGCCGAAGCCGGCGCGTTGGTCGACGACGTCCTGGAAGCCGCTCTGGAGCAGGATCGAGGCCGCTTGCAGCGAGCGCACGCCCGACTGGCAGCCCACCACGATCTTCGCGTCCCGTCCGAAACGCTCCTCCATCACGCGCAGGAAGTCACGGTTCGGCTCCGCGCCCATCGGCCCGAGATGGGCGAGCGGCACGTTGTAGGCGCCCTCGGGATGGCCGGCTTCGAACTCCGGCACGGAGCGGACGTCGACATAGAAGTAGCCCTCCTCGTCGACCAGCCGCTTCGCTTCCTCCGGCGCGACGCGCTTCAGGGGCATCGTGACCTCCGGGCCTTATAGCACGTCGGCCAGAAGCCTCGCGGTGCCGCGGTCGAAGTCCGCCGGGCGCGGCAGCAGGCTGACCACCAGGTAGGCTTCGCGAGGGAAGTCGAAGAAGAAGCCGGGGTGCACGAGCACGCCGTCGCGTTCCAGCAGGCGCAGCACGCGCTGCTCTTCCGGCAGGGTGGCGGGGACCTGCAGCACGGCCGACCAGCCGCCGTCCGCGGCGAGGAGCGTGGCGGACGAGGCGACGAACCGCTCGCGCAAGGCACCGCGGTTCCGCTTGACCCGCGCGGCGATGGGCGCCTGCAGCTTCGGCAGCCGCGCGAGGATATCGGGGAGAGCCCGCTGCACTGGCGTGCTGACGGACAGGTACGTGTCCGCGACGATCTCCAGCCGAGCCAGGGCCTCGTCGCGCAGCTCGGGCGGGCCGCTGACGGCGATCCAGCCCAGCTTCAGCTGCGGCAGCCCGCAGGACTTCGAGAGCCCGCCGAGCGCGAACGCCAGCGCCGGGCCGTCGCCGGCGAAGCTCGTCACTCGCGACGGGTCGGGCTCCTCGCCGAAATCCGCGAACACCTCGTCGGAGACGAGCGCCAGGCCGCGTCGGGCGCACAGCCCCTGCAGCCGGTGGGCCTCCGTGCTCGAGACGAAGGAGCCGGTCGGGTTGTTGGGATTCACCACGACGATCGCGCGCGTCCGGGGCCGGATCGCCTCCTCTACGGCGGCGAGGTCCACGTGCCACGCGCCGTCGTAGGCGAGCGGGTAGGATCGCGTGCTGATCGACTCGAGGTCGGCCAGGAACTCGAAGAGCGGGTAGCTCGGTCGAGGCACGAGAACGTTGTCGCCGGGATCGGCCAGGAGCTTGAAGAGCCAGGCGTACGCCTCGCTCGTGCTCGCGCACAGCACCAGCCGCTCGGCTCCGACGGCATGGCCGCGGCGTGCGAAATCCGCAGCGACGGCCTCCCGCGCGCTCGCGAGCCCGCGCGGATCCGGCGCATAGGCGGCGCCCTGCGCGTCGCCGAGGAGGGCCAGCACCTCGTCCGGCGCCTGCAGGCCGACCTCGGTCGGGTTCGAGACCGTGAGGTCCACGACGTCCCCGCCGGCCTGCCGCCTCCGCTCCAGGAGCGCCGAGAGACGGTTCTGGGCGCGGTCCCAGCGCGTCCGGGACGAGAACATGACCGGATCCTATAATGGCGCCGTGCCGCGGCGCTTCGCCGTACTGCTGCTCCTCGCCGGCGCCTGCTCGCGCCAGGCGCCGCCGGCTCCCGCGGGCCCGCTGCCGCCGCCGATCGACGCCGAGACGCCGCTTCCCAGCCCGTTGCCGTCGGTCGCCGCCAGCGTGAACGGCCGACCGATCCCGCTCCGCTTCGTGGAGATGATCGCGAAGCGGCTCCTCGAGCAGGCGGGCAACCAGCCGAAGGACCGGCCCTTCGCATACCGCCGCGCGACGCAGCAGCTCGTGGTCCGAGAGCTGCTGTTCGCGGAGGCCACCGCACGCGGCCTCAAGGCCGAAGACGCCAAGGTCGAGACGGCCTACAACGAGGCGCGCGTGCCCTATCCCGACGACCGCGATTGGCTCGCGTTCCTCGCCCAGCAGGGCATGGACGCCGACGCCTTCCGGCGTGAGCTGCGCATCCAGCACACCGTCGCCGCGCTGCTGCGAGCCGAAGGAGAGCTGGCCGGCGCGCAGGTCACCGACCAGGACGCGCGGGCCTACTACGACGCCAACCCGGCGAAGTTCGACTCGGGCGAGCGCCTGCACGCGAGCCATATCCTCATTCGGGTGCCCGGCGACGCGCCGTCCAAGCAGAAGGAGGCGCTGCGCCAGAAGACGGATGGCCTGCTGGCGCAGATCCGCAAGGGTGGAGACTTCGCGGCCCTCGCGCGGCAGTTCTCCGCCGACGCCGGCAGCGCCGCGAAGGGCGGCGACCTGGGCGAGTTCCACCGCGGACAGATGGTGCCGCCCTTCGAGGCGGCGGCCTACGCGCTGAAGGCCGGCGAGCTGTCGGGCGTCGTGGAGACGCCCTTCGGCTTTCACATCATCAAGCTGCACGAGCGTCGGCCGGCGCTGAAGGTGGAGTTCGAAGCGGCGCGCGAGACGATCACGCAGGCCGTGCTCGAGGAACGGCGGCAGAAGCGCGTCGAGGCGCTCGTCGCCCAGCTCTGGGCCCGCTCGCGGATCGAGACGAACATCTGAGCCGAAGGTGGCGACGAGCGAGTTCGACCGACTCCAGGGCCGAGCGGGTGAAGTCACGGCCTGGAGGCGCTTCGGCCCGTACCTCGCCGAGCGTTCGTGGGGCACCGTGCGCGAGGACTACAGCGCGGACGGCGACGCCTGGAGCTACCTGCCCCACGACCTCGCACGCAGCAAGGCGTATCGCTGGGGCGAGGACGGCCTGGCCGGGATCTGCGACCGCTACCAGATCCTGTGCTTCGCGCTGGCGCTCTGGAACGAACGCGATCCGATCCTGAAGGAGCGCCTGTTCGGCCTCGTCCCGTCGGAGGGCAACCACGGCGAGGACGTGAAGGAGTACTACTTCTACGTCGACTCCACGCCGACGCACTCGTACATGAAGTGGCTGTACAAGTACCCCCAGCGCGAGTACCCGTATGCGTGGCTCGTCGAGGAGAACCGCCGCCGCGGAGGTACGGGCCCCGAGTTCGAGCTGCTCGACACCGGGATCTTCGACGACGACCGCTACTTCGACGTCGTCGTCGAGTACGCGAAGGCGACGCCGGAGGACATCGCGATCCGCGTCAGCGTGGCGAACCGCGGGCCCGAGGACGCGCCGCTGCGCGTGCTGCCGCAGCTCTGGTTCAGGAACACGTGGGCCTGGGGCAGGGGGCCGGCGTCGGAACCGACCGTGCGTGAAGGTCCGGCCGGCCCCGGATTCCAGACCCTGGTCGCGGACGACCGCACCGCCGAGCCGCTTCGCAACCTGCCCATCGAGTACCGGCTCGGCGCGCGGCACCTTCACGTCGAGGGAGCAGGGCGCCTGCTGTTCACCGACAACGAGACGAACGCCCCGCGCGTCTACGGACCGTGGGCCAGGAGCCGCAAGCCCTACGTCAAGGACGCCTTCCACCGGCATCTCGTCAACGGCGAGGACTGCGTCAACCCTGACGGCGTCGGCACGAAGGCCTGTGCGGAGCGGCGCTTCGTCGTTCCCGCGCGGGGCGAAAGCGTGCTGCGCCTGCGCCTCACCCCCGATCGGCTCGATGCGCCCCTCGCCGACGTGGACGGAATCATCGAGGCGCGCCGCCGCGACGCCGACGAGTTCTACGCGGAGATCCAGCCGGAGGACGCCTCGGACGACGAGCGGCTCGTCCAGCGCCAGGCCTTCGCCGGGATGCTGTGGTCGAAACAGATCTACCTCTTCGACGTCAACCAGTGGCTCGAGGGCGACAACCCCGCCTGGCCGCCGCCCGAATCGCGCAGGAGCATCCGCAACGCCCACTGGCGCCACCTCAACTCGATGCGGATCCTCTCGATGCCGGACAAGTGGGAGTACCCGTGGTTCGCGGCGTGGGACCTGGCGTTCCACTGCGCGCCCTTGGCCCTGGTCGACCCGGAGCTCGCGAAGGAGCAGCTCTGGCTCCTGCTCTTCGAGCAGTTCCAGCATCCCTCCGGGCAGATCCCCGCGTACGAATGGGAGTTCTCAGACCTCAACCCGCCGGTGCAGGCGTGGGCCGTCTGGCGCGTCTACAACATGGACCGCATCCGCCGGGGGAAGGGGGACCGCGCGTTCCTCGAGAAGTGCTTCCACAAGCTGCTGATCAACTTCGCCTGGTGGATCAACAAGGTCGACCGCGAGGGCAACAACGTCTTCGAAGGCGGCTTCCTCGGCCTCGACAACATCACGGTCATCGACCGCAGCGAGCGGCTGCCCGAGGGCGCGGTGCTGGAGCAGTCCGACGCCACGGGCTGGGTCGGGATGTTCTGCCTGAACCTGATGCGGATCGCCCTCGAGCTGGCCCGCGAGAACCGCGTCTACGAGGCGCTGGCCACGAAGTTCTTCCAGCACTACATCTACGTGGGCGCCGCGATGAAGCGGATGGGCGGACGCCGCTATCAGCTCTTCGACGAGCAGGACGGCTTCTTCTACGACGTGCTGCGCTACCCCGACGGCAGCTTCGAGAAGTTCCGCGTGCGCTCCCTCGTCGGCCTCGTGCCGCTCTACGCGGTGGAGCGGCTGGAGGAGCGCTGGATGGAGCCCTTCCAGGAATTCCGCAGCAACCTCCACTGGTTCCTGCGCAACAAGAGTCACATCGTCGCCGGCGTGTGCCACGAGGTGAGCCGCGAAGACGGCCGCTCGCACGTCTGCGCGATCGTCGACGAGGGCCAGATGCGCAGGCTGCTGGCGCGGGTGCTGGATCCCGAGGAGTTCCTCTCGCCGTACGGGATGCGCAGCCTGTCGAAGTACCACGACGCGAACCCGTTCCGCTTCGCCGGCCGCGAGGTGCGCTACGAGCCGGGCGAGGCGGTGTCCAAGATCAAGGGCGGCAACTCCAACTGGCGCGGGCCGGTGTGGTTCCCGACCTCGTTCTTGATGATCGAGTCGCTGCGCAAGCTCGGCACGGCCTACGGTCCCCAGTTCACGGTGAAGATGCCAGGCGACGGCGATGCCGCGCCGATGAACCTGTGGCAGGTGGCCGAGGACCTGGCGAACCGCATGATCCGCATCTTCACGCGCGGAGCGGACGGCCGCCGCCCCGTGTACGGCCGGCTCCGCAAGTTCCAGGACGATCCCCACTGGCGGGACTACATCCTGTTCCACGAGTACTTCCACGCCGACACGGGCGAGGGCCTGGGCGCCTCGCACCAGACGGGCTGGACGGGGCTGGTGGCGTCGCTGATCGACGAGTGGAGACGACCACCACAGCCTTCCTCGAGGTGAGCTGAGCTCGCGGAGTTCAGGCCCTGCGCGACCACGATCCTTGCGCCGGGCCGCGTTTGGATCTGGGAGCGAACTCGGTCGAACCTCCTCACCGCCCGAGCGGGATTCACTCCCGCGAGGGGGGAATTCCACTGACGGGTGAGGCCGAGCTCGCGGAGTTCAGGCCCGGCGCGACCACGATCCTTGCGCCGGGCCGCGTTTGGATGAAGACGCGTACGCTAGAATCCCGCCGGTGACCCGGACGCCAGCCGAGGCAAGCCTCGACGCGGCGGGCAGACGCTTCGAGATGCGCAGCGAACGCCGGGTCATTCCGGCGACCGTCGAGCGCATCCTCGCGGCGGTGCGGCCCGTCGGGCTGCCATCGGACCGCCTCAACGACCTCGCCGTTGCCCTCTCCGAGGCATTGTCGAACGCGGCCATCCACGGCAACGGACTCGATGCTGAAAGGAAGGTCGTGATCACGCTCACGGTCATCCCCCGCGACCGCGCCGTGATCGAGGTCAAGGACGAGGGACATGGCTTCGACCTGTCGCGGCTCACGGATCCGACGGACCCGACGCAGATCCTAGCGACCGGGGGACGGGGCGTCTTCCTGATGCGCCGGCTGGTCGACCGCGTCGACTACGAAGAGGGCGGCACGCTGGTGCGACTGACCGTGGGCCGGACACGCCGCGGGCGCTGAGTCGAGCTAGGGCTTGGGTGGCGATGCCTCGAGCCCCGCGAGCGCCTCGCGGGCGGCGCTCCTGAAGCGCGCGGCTCCGAGGGCCTCCGCGTCGGCCAGGGCCCGCTCGAAGAGCGAGCGCGCCTTCGCCAGATCGCCCTTCTGTTTCCAGGCGTCCCCGAGCGCGAGCAGCGCGGGGGGGACGTAGATGCGGTAGCCGGACCGCTCGCGAAGGCGCAGGGACTCCTCGAAGCCGGCGACGGCGCCGTCGAGGTCGCCCGCGTCCTGCTTGTGTCCCGCGAGGTGGCGGAGCGCGTAGGAAGCCTCGATCTCGAAGCCGCCGGCCCGCGCGACCGACAGGGCCTCTTCGTGCCGGGCTCGCGCGCGGCGCAGGTCCTCGGGGCTCGGGTCGTTCCGGTTCTCGCTGACGAGGCCGAGGTGGAACAGTGTCTCCGCCTCGCCGCGCCGGTCGCCGCGCGAACGCCGCGACGCGAGCGCCTGCTCGAAGAGCGCTCGCGCCTCGTCGTGTGCGGTCTTGCGTATGTCGCGCGCGTAGAGAGCGAGGCCGAGGAGGTCTCGGGCATCGGCCAGCAGCAGCGGTTCGGCCGCGACCTCCGCCTGGACGACGACGGTCCTCAGCTCGCGGATCGCGTCATCGAGGGGGGTCACGGCGAGCGAGGCCTTGTAGTAGGCGCAGCGCGCGCGTTGCAGGGCGAGGCGAGTTCGATCGGCTGGATTCACCTCCATGGGAGACACCAGGGCAGCGCCCGCGTCGAGGACACGCATGCATTCGTCGAGGCGGCCGGCACGCCGCTCGGCCTCGCCGAGGTCGATCAGGGCGCCCACGAGTGCGACCTGCCGCGAAGGGACGTCCGAAGGCGCCCCTGCGGTCGCAGCGAGGAGCGGCAGCACGGCAAGCAACGGCACGAGCATGGGCCTGTCTACGTCTACGAGGGCCGCGGGCGCCCCGTTCCGCCCTCTGGCCCTCCACCGCATGTACCATTCGGCCCGCAAGGAGAGAACCGTGAGCGAACCGCGCCCGTCCTTCAACGGCAACCGCCGCGTGCCCCCGCCCGTCAACGAGCCGGTCAAGAGCTATGCTCCGGGCAGCCTCGAGCGCAAGGAGTTGAAGGCGCGCCTCGCCTCGATGGCGGGCGAGCGCATCGAGATCCCGCTCGTGATCGGGGGCCGGCCGGTCCGGACCGGCGACATCGCCGAGGCGACGATGCCGCACGATCACCGCCACGTGCTGGCGGACTATCACAAGGCCTCCCGCGAGAACGTGTTCGCCGCCGTGGAAGCCGCCCGCGCCGCCCATCACGACTGGTCGAACTGGGCGTGGGAGGACCGCGCCGCTGTCTTTCTGAAGGCCGCGGAGCTGCTCACGACGTCGTGGCGGGCCACGCTGAACGCCGCGACCATGCTCGGCCAGTCCAAGACCGCCTTCCAGGCCGAGATCGACTCCGCCTGCGAGCTGATCGATTTCTGGCGCTTCAATCCCTACTACGCCCAGCAGCTCTACGACGAGCAGCCGCTCTCCAACAGCGCCATGTGGAACCAGCTCGACTACCGGCCGCTCGAGGGCTTCGTCTACGCGATCACGCCGTTCAACTTCACCGCGATCGGCGGCAACCTGCCCACGAGCCCCGCCTTGATGGGCAACGTCGTGATCTGGAAGCCGGCGGCGACCGCGATCGTCTCGGGCCACTACGTGCTGAAGCTGCTCGAGGAGGCGGGCCTGCCCCCGGGCGTGATCAACCTCGTGGCGGGCGACTCGGCGATGATCTCGGAGACGCTGCTCAGCCATCCGGAGCTGGCCGGCATCCATTTCACCGGCTCGACCGGGGTCTTCAACGGCTTCTGGAAGACGATCGGCCAGAACATCGATCGCTATCGCGGCTACCCGCGCATCGTGGGGGAGACCGGAGGCAAGGACTTCATCGTCGCGCATCCATCGGCGGATCCCGAGGCGCTCGCGGTCGCGATTGCGCGCGGCGGGTATGAGTACCAGGGCCAGAAGTGCTCGGCCGCGAGCCGCGTCTACGTGCCGCGCACGCTGTGGGAGGACGTGCGCGAGCGCACGGCCGCGATGATCGCGGAGATCCGGATCGGTGACGTCCGCGATTTCCGCAACTTCATGGGCGCCGTGATCGACAAGAAGGCCTTCGACAAGATCAGCGGCTACATCGGCGAGGCACGCCGCAGCGCTCGGATCGTGGCCGGCGGCGGGGCGAAAGGCGAGTCGGGCTATTACGTCGAGCCGACCCTGGTCGAGACGAGCGACCCCGGGTACAAGCTGCTTCAGGAGGAGATCTTCGGCCCGGTGGTCACCGCCTACGTCTACGACGAAGCGAAGTGGGAGGAGACGCTCGGTCTCGTCGACCGCACGTCGCCTTATGCGCTCACCGGCGCGATCTTCGCCCAGGACCGGCGAGCCGCGCGCCACGCGGCGGCTGCGCTGCGCAACGCGGCAGGCAACTTCTACGTCAACGACAAGCCGACGGGCGCCGTGGTGGGGCAGCAGCCCTTCGGCGGCGCCCGGTCCTCGGGCACGAACGACAAGGCCGGCTCCAAGCTGAACCTGGTGCGCTGGGTGAGCGCCCGCACCATCAAGGAGACCTTCGCGCCGCCCCGCGACTACCGCTACCCCTTCATGGCCGAGGAGTAGCTCGCCGGGGTCACGGCACTTCGTGGATGGATTACGTTTGACACGAGCGGTTCGGCCTGTCACAGTTCAACCGCCAGGCCCCCTCTCTCCCCTGGAGTAAAAGCATGCTGTCGAGTTGCGTCCGCAAGAATGACGAACACGGGTGTGGTTGGGTGAAGCGATCCCTATGGGTTGTGCTCGTCGGGATCTCTGCCCACGCTCCCCTGGCTTTCGGCCAGGAGGTCGCCACGCTCGAGGCCGTACAGGGCAGGGTCCTCGTGATCCGGCTCGGACAATCGGAGCGGCCTACGCCATCCCTGCCCTTGTTGCTGAACGACATCGTCTTGACGCGGGAGGGACGGGCCACGGTTCGCTTCCACTCGGACGGAACGGTGTTGAGGATCGGCCCCGAATCGCGAGTCCAGATCAACGAGACCGCCAACGAGCGCGAGGTCAAGGTGTTCTTCGGGCGACTCTGGGCTCACGTCGTGCGCTGGAAGGAGCGGCCGACGCGCTTCGCCACCAGCAGCACGATCGCCGCCGTGCGAGGCACGGAGCTGAGCATGGGCGTCGCCGTCGACGGCGACGAGACGCAGGTGGCCGTCCTGGAGGGACGGGTTCAGGCCGACACCGACGCCGGGAGCCTGACGCTCGAAGGTGGCCAGGCAGCGGTCGGGAAGAAAGGGACGAAGCCGGTCCTGGCCGCCCAGGTGCGGCCCTTGGACGCCGTGAGATGGGCTCTCTACTACCCGCCTGTCGTCTCGTTCGACGCTGCGGCGATCGGTGCAGGACCATTCGAAGCGAAGCTCCGCGAGTCCGCGGAGGCCTATGAGAAGGGCGATCTCCCCCGCGCCATCGAGAGCCTGGAAGGGATCGAAGGCAAGGACGCGCGCTTCTTCACCTATCGCGCATCGCTCCTTTTGGGCACGGGCAAGGTCGAGGCCGCGGCAAAGGACCTCGACGAGGCCCTCAAGCTCGCCCCGAACGACAGCCAGGCGCTGGCGCTCCAGGCGACGATGGCGGTCGCGGCCAACGAGGCCGACAAGGCTCTCGAGACGGCCAAGCGGGCGGTGGCCGCCGATCCGAGATCGGCCGCGGCGCACATCGCTCGCTCCTACGCCCTTCAAGCGAGGTTCGACCTGGACGGCGCCCGGGGGAGCCTGGAGACGGCCGTGAAGCTCGCGCCCAACGACGCGCTGGCGTGGGCTCGGCTGGCGGAGATTCGCTCTTCGCAGGGATACCTGGACGAGGCCCTGGTAGCGGCCGGCAAGGCGGCGGCTCTCGAACCCAATCTCTCGCGGAGCCAGACCGTCCTCGGATACGCCAATCTGACGCAGGTCAAGACACGGGAGGCCAAGGAAGCCTTCGCCAAGGCGATCGAGCTCGACGAAGCCGATCCGTTGCCGAGGCTGGGGCTTGGCCTGGCGCGTATCCGTGAGGGCGAGCTCGCTGCAGGTACCCAGGAGATCGAGATCGCAGCCAGCCTGGATCCCGGGCAGTCGCTCGTGCGCAGCTACCTGGGCAAGGCCTACTTCGAAGCCAAGCGCGGTCCACTGGATTCACGGGAGTATGAGGTGGCCCAGGGCCTGGATCCCAAGGATCCGACGCCCTGGCTCTACGACGCGATCGCGAAGCAGACCACGAACCAGCCCGTGGAGGCGCTGCGCAGCTTCCAGGAGGCCATCGACCTGAACGACAACCGCGCGGTGTACCGCTCGCGCCTGCTGCTCGACGCGGATCTGGCCGCGCGCAGCGCGAGCCTGGGCCGCATCTACACCGACCTGGGTTTCCAGGGGCTGGGCCTCGTGGAGGGCTGGAACTCTGTGAACACGGACCCGAGCGACCACTCCGGCCACCGGTTGCTGGCCGACAACTATGCGGCCCTGCCCCGGCACGAGGTCGCCCGCGTGAGCGAGCTGTTCCAGTCGCAGATGCTCCAGCCCCTCAACACGACGCCGATCCAGCCTCGATTGGGCGAGAGCAGCCTGCTCCTGATCAGCAGCGGAGGACCGAGCGCTCTCGCCTTCAACGAGTTCAACCCGCTCTTCAACCGAAACCAGGTGAACTTCCAGGGGAGCCTTCTCGCCGGCGAGCAGAGCACGTTCACGGGAGAGGGGATCGTCTCGGGCATCCACGAGAAGCTCTCCTTCAGCGCCGGCTACAGCGGCTTCAAGACCGACGGCTTCCGAGAGAACGGCGACCAGGACGACAAGATCGCGAGCGCCTTCCTCCAGGCCGAGCTGAGCCCCGACACGAGCGTCCAGGCCGAGTATCGGTACCGAAACAGCGAGCTGGGTGACCTGCGGTCCAGGTTCTTCGCCGACGACTTCTTCGTCGGGGAGAGAAGGAAGGTCGAGCGGAACACCGCCCGTGCGGGAGCACGCCACACCTTCGCGCCGGGCTCCATCCTCCTCGCTTCGATCATGTATCAGGACCTGCAGGCCTCGCGGGAGGATGACCAGCCTCCCTTCCCCGAGATCCTGAATGGCGACGAGGAGTCTCAGGACGCCCTTGGCCTCGAAGCGCAGTACCTGTTCCGCTCGCGGCGCGTCGCCCTCACCACCGGCGGCGGCTACTTCGACATCAACGGCACCATCGATACGACCGTCGTCCTCGACCCGGAACTCATCCCACCTCCCGACAACAGCTTTGCGTTCACGATCGATTCGAGCCTCAAGCACACCGACCTGTACGCCTACTCGTACTTGAAGCCCGTCGAGCAGTTCACTGCGACGGTCGGCATGAGCGCCGACTTCCTGAGGAGCGACAGCGAGGCAGTCGGGGACCAGGACCAGTTCAACCCGAAGTTCGGCATGCTCTGGAAGCCGCGCCCCGGGACCACGCTCCGAGGCGCGGCCTTCAGGGCCCTGAAGCGGACCCTGATCACCGACCAGACCCTCGAGCCCACCCAGGTCGCCGGGTTCAATCAGTTCTACGACGACCTCAACGGCACCCGCGCATGGCGCTACGGGGGTGCCGTCGATCAGAAGCTCACCAAGGACGTCTTCGCCGGCGCAGAGTATTCGAGGCGGGATCTCGAGATACCGTTCCTCCCCAGTGTCGAGGATCCTGTGGCCGAGCGGGAGAAGGCGAACGAGGACGTGGCCCGGGTCTACGTCTTCGCGACGCCCCGGGGACGGCTGGCGGTCCGGGCCGAGTACCTGTTCGAGCGCTTCGAGAGCGAGGGCGTGACGGATCTACCGGTGAAGGTGGATACGCATCGGATTCCACTGGGGATGAGCTTCTTCCACCCCAAGGGGCTGAGCGCGTCGCTGACGGCGACGTACTTCAATCAGGACGGCGAGCTCGTGAGAATCGATGGCTCCCGTGAAACGGGGAGCGACGATTTCTGGACCGTGGATCTGGCCCTGAGCTACCGTCTGCCGAAGCGGTACGGCTTCATCGCGGCCGGCGCCACCAACCTGTTCGACGAGGAGTTCCGCTACTTCGACACCGACGTGCGCAACCCGGTCGTTCAACCGGCCAGGAGGATCTATGCCCGAGTCGTCGTGGCTTTCTAGTGACTGTTCATGATCGAAGCCGAGAATACGGAATCAGGAGGGGGAACGTGATGTGTAAGCGACGAGTGAGGATTCGGGCGCTGGCCGTTGTCGTCGCCATGTTCCTGGCGATGACGGGATCGAGCGCGTGGGCGGCGGTCTGTACCACGAGCAGGACGCTGACTAACCAGACCTGCAGCAGCTGGAGGACGACGACCTCGGGCGTCAAGTACTGCACGGTGTGGTGCACGGGCAGCATGATCTGCGACAACAGCATCGCCGGGCTGGGCGGCAACATCGTGAACGAGTGCGACTCGGGCGAGGGTGAGAACTGCCCGATCACATCGTGCACGGCCTGGGGGACCAAGGACGTGGAAGGCAGCGTGGGCACGTGCGACAGCACGAACCTCGACAACCTGAACGAGACCTGCGGCATCGACGGGTTGGTGGTGTGCGAAAGCGAGCTGGGTGACGAAGAGGAGCTCATCGTCCTGCCCGGCTTCGTGAACACAACCAGCAGGACAGTGATCTGCGACAAGAAGGGAAAGTGCACCAACACCCTCAGGCTGCGGCCGAAGGGAGCCGCGAGCCTCTGCTCGGAAGGCACCGAGTTCGAGACGTTCACGG
The DNA here is from genome assembly GCA_035251085.1 of Vicinamibacteria bacterium. GTDB lineage: Bacteria > Acidobacteriota > Vicinamibacteria > Fen-336 > Fen-336 > DATFEN01. The sequence continues at coordinate 14,398 of DATFEN010000256.1, forward strand.
CCTCGGAGTTCAAGGCGCAGTCCTGCTTCTG
>DATFEN010000260.1:0-9663 GCA_035251085.1 Vicinamibacteria bacterium
GGCCTTCTACGCGGGGCGCCCCGGCCCCGACTTCGAGGTGAAGGCAGGCAAGCCGTTCCCCGCGTTCCCGGGCGAAAGCCACCTAGCGGACGTCCGCCAGCTCACGTTCGGCGGCGAGAACGCGGAGGCCTACTTCTCCCCCGACGGCCGCTCGCTCGTCTACCAGGCGACGACCGCGGGCGGGGGATGCGACCAGCAGTACGTGCTCGACCTCGCCACCGGCGAGAGCCGGCTCGTCTCCACGGGCAAGGGGCGGACGACGTGCGGCTACTTCGACTGGCCGGAGGGCGACCGCATCGTCTACGCCTCCACCCACGGCGCGAGCGAAGCCTGTCCGATCCCGCTCGACCGCTCGCGCGGGTACGTGTGGGCGGTGGACCCTGCCTACGAGCTGTACGAAACGGCGCCCGACGGAGGGGAGGCGCGCCGCCTCACGGACAGCCCCGGTTACGACGCGGAGGCGACCTGGTGCCACCGCGGCGGCCGGATGGTCTTCACCTCCACCCGCGACGGGGACCTCGACCTCTACGAGATGGACGAGGCGGGGGCCGTGCGCCGGTTGACGCGCGCGCCGGGCTACGACGGCGGTGCCTTCTACAGCCCCGACTGCGCGCAGATCGTGTGGCGCGCCAGCCGCCCCGAGGGTGCGGACCTCGACGACTACAGGAGCCTCCTCGCCGACAGCCTCGTGCGGCCCACGCGCCTCGAGCTCTTCGTGATGAACGCGGACGGGACCGGGGAGCGGGCGATCACGAAGAACGGGGCCGCCAACTTCTGCCCCTACTTCCACCCCGACGGCCGCCGCGTCGTCTTCGCCTCGAACGCGGGCTCGGCGGGCGGCCGCGAGTTCGACCTCTTCATCGTGGACGTGGCCGGGGGCGAGCCGCGGCGCCTCACCCAGGCCGCCGGCTTCGACGGCTTCCCGATGTTCAGCCCGGACGGACGCTGGCTCGTCTGGGCCAGCAACCGGGCGAACCCGCAGGGACGCGACACCAACCTCTTCCTGGCCCGCTGGGTCGAGAGCCCGTGAGGTCCTGTCTCGTCCCCGACGAGGGCCGGCCCGTGACGGTGACCGGCGACGTGCGCGTGGGGCCCGACGCCGGCTGCGGGATCGCCCTGGCCGACGCCCGCGTCTCCCGGGTACACGCCTCCCTCGTGCGGGGGGCGTGGCGTAATGCGTACCGCGGCGAGTGTGATCGTGACCTTCCTCCGGACTGGTGCGAGGCTGTTCCGCACGGCATCATCAGCCGCGCCACCGAGCGAGGCTAGCTCGGCTCGTACGACGCTTCCCTAGGATCGTGGATGCTTTCGCACTGCGCCGGGCCCCGTGGGCCTAAGTTCTTCGATAGGCGCTGGTGGGAGCAACTCCACAAGTGTCTCGCTGGCGAGTTCCCCGACGGCCCCGCCGGGAAGATTTCAGATGTATTGAAGCACTTTACGCGCCGACGTCGAGCGCAGGTGCCGCGCCAGGCTCCGCGCCAGGCTACACCGGGTGGGAACCGGGTCGGTTGTCGGCTTGATCGAAGCGTCGTTGGGACCAATGTTAGCGAAGACATAGCGCAAATCATCCGGCTGATCGGTCCGGCCGGACGGCTACTGTCCGTGTACGTCGAGCTGCACGCGTCCTCCGCCTTCTCGTTCCTGCGGGCGCCATCTCTGCCCGAGAATCCCGTGGAGCGCTTCGCGGGGTTGGGCTATCCGGCCCTGGCTCTCCTTGACCGAGATGGTGTGGCGGACCGCACTTCCTCTAGGCCGCGAAGGCCGCCGGGATCTGGCCGCTCGTCCGCGCCGAGCTGAGCCTGCTCGGAGGCGGCGAGCTTCCGATCCTCGTCGAGAGCCGTACGGGCTATCAGAGCCTCTGCCGGCTCGTCAGGCGGATGAAGGCCGGTGTGGCGAAGGGCGAGGGCGCTGCGCGCGTCCGCGACGCTCCTGCCCCAGCGCCGAAAGCCGCCGGCCCAGGTCATCGAGGCTCGCGAGGCTGTGCACCGGCAGGAAGTCGTCCACGTAGGGAAGAGCCGTCCTCATCCCGCGCGCGAGCGGCTCGTAATCGGGCGCGCCCAGGAGCGGGTTCAGCCAGATCAGGCGGTGGCAGGTGCGCTGGAGGCGGCCCATCTCTTCGAGCAGCAGCGCCGGTTCGCCGCGATCCCAGCCGTCGCTGATCAATAGCACGACCGCTCCGCATCCGAGCACGCGCCGGCCCCAGCGGAAGTTGAACTCGCGCAGGGCTTCGCCGATGCGCGTTCCGCCCGACCAGTCGGGGACCCGGCGGGCGACGTCCCCGAGCGCCCGATCGGCGTCGTGGCCGCGGAGATCGCGCGTGATGCGCGTGAGCCGCGTGCCGAACACGAAGGCCTCGACCCGCTGTTCGAGGCCCTCGGCCACGCTGTACGCGAACAATAGCAGCAGGCGCGTGTAGCGCTCCATCGAGCCGCTGACGTCGGCCAGGATCACGAGGGGGCGGGGCTTGCGCTGGCGCTGCTGGGTCGCCCATGCGAGCAGCTCGCCGCCGTGGGCGAGGCTGTGGCGGAGCGTCCGGCGCAGGTCGAGGCGCGGGCCGCGGCCCGGCCGCAGGCGGCGGGTGAGGCGCTCGCCGGGCCTGAAGGCGAGTCGCCGGATCATGCTCCGCACGGCCTCGAACTCCGCCCCCGTAAGCTGCGCGAAGTCTCTGTGGCGGAGGGCGTCCTGGTCGCTGTAAGTGAGGATCGCGAGCCGCAGGGGCGGTCCCTCCTCCGGGTGCGGGCCCGCGCCCGGGGCGTCCGCGGCGGCGGCGCTCGCCGTTAGGAAGCCAGGACGTCGGAAGCGACGGCGCTCGCCGAGGGCCCGCAGATCGAGGGCGAAGGAGCCTTCCCGCGGCTTGCGCCAGAAAGCGTCGAAGGCCACGTCGAAGAGCGCGATGTCCTCGCGCCGATGGACGAGCAGGCTGCGCGCCGCGAAGTAGACGTCGCTTCTGCGCCCCAGCTCGACGTGGGCGAGGGCCGCCGCCAGATCGCGCATGCGCCCGGGGCTAATGTCGAGGCCGAGGCCGCGCAGCAGGCGGCCGAACAGCAGCAGGTTGTGGACCAGGGCGCCGCTCAAGCGGTCGCCTTGACGCGCTCGACGATCGCCCGAGCGGCCTCCCCGCGGACCTTGTCGACATCGTCCTGGTACTTGAGGATCACGCCCAGCGTCTCGTCCACCGCGGCCGGGTCTAGCGTCTTGCGATCGAGCGCGACGAGGGCGGCGGCCCAGTCCAGGGTTTCGGCGATCCCGGGCCGCTTGTACAGCTCGGCCCGGCGCAGCTCCTGGACGAAGCCGGCCACTTGTCGCGCGAGCGCCTCGCCCGTCTCGGGCGCCTTCGTGCGCAGGATCGCGAGCTCCGCGTCGAGGCTCGGGTAGTCGATCCAGTGATACAGGCAGCGACGCTTCAGTGCGTCGTGGACCTCGCGGGTACGATTCGAGGTCACGATGACCACCGGCGGGGCCGCAGCGCGGATCGTCCCGATCTCCGGGATCGTCACCTGGAAGTCCGACAACACCTCGAGCAGGAAGGCCTCGAACTCTTCGTCGCTGCGGTCCACCTCGTCGACGAGCAGGACGGCCGGCCCCTGGGCCGTCGCTTCGAGCGCCTGCAAGAGCGGCCGCCGCAGCAGGAACTCGCGAGTGAACAGCTCCGCCTCGGCGGGGCGCTCACCCCGCGCCTCCGCAAGGCGGATGTGCAGGAGCTGACGCGCGTAGTTCCATTCGTAGAGCGCGTGGTGCACGTCGAGCCCCTCGTAGCACTGCAGGCGGATCAGCTCGGCGCGAAGGGCCGCCGCCAGCACCTTGGCCACCTCGGTCTTGCCGACGCCTGCCTCGCCCTCGAGGAAGAGGGGCCGGCCCAGTTTCAGGGCGAGATGGATGACCGTGGCGAGGCCGCGATCGGCGATGTAGCGTTGCCCGCGCAAGGCCTCCAGCGACGCATCGACGCTCTCGAAGCTGGCTGCCCTCACGGGCGCCAGCCTAACACGAGGGCTCGGCTCAGCCCCGGGCGCGCCGCGCCGCGAGGGCCAGCGCCCGCTTCGTCATCACGACGGCCAGGTGCGTGCGGTATTCGCCAGAGGCGTAGAGGTCGCTGAGCGGATCGTGGATCGCGTCGCGCACGTTCTCGGCGGCCGCGGCGAAAGCCGCGTCGTCCGCCGTCCTGCCGGTGAGGGCCTGCTCGGCGGTCGTCGCTCGTACCGGCTTCACCGTCACGCCGCCGACCGCCAGCGCTATGCTGCCGCACTTCCCGCCTGCGATCTCGACGAGCGCGGCCACTCCGACGACGGCGTAGCTCGAAGCCGGATGGCGGTGCTTGAGGTACGCCGCGCCCAGGCCGGCGCCCTGGCGCGGCACGCTGATCGACGTCACGATCTCGCCCGGCCTCAGAGCGGTCGTGAAGAGGTCCACGAAGAAGTCCGCGGCGGCGATCTCCCGCGAGGCTCTTCCGTCGGAAGCCGTCACCTTGGCCTCGAGCGCCAGGAGCGCCGCCGGCAGGTCGGCTGCCGGGTCGGCGTGGGCGATCGAGCCTCCGATCGTGCCGCGGTTCCGCACCTGGATGTCGCCGACCTGGCCCGCGGTCTCCGTGAGAAGCGGACAGGCGTTGCGGACCTCCGCGGACGCGGCGATCTCCGCGTGCGTGGTGAGCGCCCCGATCGACAGGGCGCCGCCCGCCGTCTTGATCCCGCGTAGCTCGGCGATGCGCCCGATGTCCACGAGGGCCGCCGGCCCCGCGACGCGCAGCTTCATCGCGGGCAGCAGGCTGTGCCCGCCGGCCAGCAGCTTGGCGTCCGCCTTCGAGCGCAGCAGCTCCGCGGCCTCGGCCACGCTCTTCGCCCGGTAGTACTCGAAGCCTTGGGCGTACATGGCTAGCTCCTCTTCGCGGCCTGAATGGCCCGCCAGACGCGCTCTGGCGTCAATGGCATATCGAGCCGCTCGACGCCGAGTGGCGCCAGGGCGTCGAGCACCGCGTTGTAGACGGCCGGCGTCGAGGCGATCGTGCCGGTCTCGCCAATACCCTTGACGCCTAGCGGGTTCACGCTCGTCGGGGTCTCAGTCATGCCCAGCTCGAAGCGCGGGAATGCCTCGGCCTTGGGCAACGTGTAGTCCATCATCGAGCCGGTCAGGAGCTGTCCGTCCTCGTCGTAGACGGCGCCTTCCCAGAGCGCCTGGCCGACGCCCTGGACGATCCCGCCGTGGATCTGTCCCTCGACGATCATCGGGTTGATCACCCTGCCGCAGTCGTCCACGGCGACGTAGCGCTTCAGCGCGATCTCGCCGGTCTCCGCGTCCACCTCGACGACCGCGAGGTGGGCCCCGAACGGGTAGACGAAGTTGGGCGGGTCGAAGAACGCCGAAGCCTCGAGGCCCGGCTCCACGCCCTTCGGGTAGTTCCAGGCTACGTTCGCCATCAGCGCCACGTCCTGAATCGTCTTGAACTTGTCCTTCGAACCCTTCACGTAGAACTTCCCCGCGTCGTACTCGATGTCCTCGACCGCCGCCTCCAGCAGGTGCGCGGTGACGAGCTTGGCCTTCTCCTTGATCTTGCCGATGGCGCCCATCAGGGCTCCGCTGCCGACGGCCGTTGTGCGCGAACCGTACGTGCCCCAGCCCATCGGCGTCTGCGCTGTGTCGCCGTGCACCACAACTACGTCATCCACGCCGACACCCAGCTCGCTCGCGACGATCTGGGCGAAGGTCGTCTCCTCGCCCTGGCCATGGGGCGAGACGCCGACCATGACCTGGACCTTGCCGGAGGGGTGGAAGCGCACGATCGCACTCTCCCAGAGGCCCCCGCCGAAGCCGACCGCGCCCGCGACCTGCGACGGCCCGAGACCGCAGATCTCGGCATAGGTGCTGAGGCCGATCCCCATGTACGTGCCCTTCGCCCGAGCCTCTTTCTGCTGTATGCGGAGGCCCGCGTAGTCGGCCATCTGTAGTGCCTTGTCGAGGACCCCGGCGTAGTTGCCGGTGTCGTAGACGAGGCCGGTCGCGACCGTGTAGCCGTCTTTGAAGGGTGGGATCAGGTTCTTCCGCCGCACGTCGGCCGGGTCGGCCTTCAGTTCCCGGGCCAGCAAGTCCACGAGGCGTTCGAGCATGAAGGCCGCCTCGGGCCGGCCCGCACCCCGATACGCGTCCACAGGTGTCGTGTTCGTGAAAACCCCAAACACGTCCTCGTGGATCGCCGGGATCCTGTAAACGCCCGAGAGCATCAGGCCGTGGAGGATGGTCGGGATGCCGGTCGAGGCCGTGGAGAGGTAGGCGCCCATGCCGGCCCAGACCTTGGCGCGCAGGCCCAGGATCGTGCCGTCCTTCTTCGCGGCCAGCTCGACCTCCTGGACGTGGTCGCGGCCGTGGATCGTGCACATGTAGTTCTCGGTGCGCGTCTCGGTCCACTTCACGGGCCGGTTCGTCATCTTCGAGGCGAAGATGACCATGGAATCCTCGGGGTAGTGGGGGATCTTGCTGCCGAAGCCGCCCCCCACCTCGGGCGCGATCACGCGGATCTTGTGCTCGGGCGTGCCGGTGTCGAGGGAGAGCAGGAAGCGCGCGATGTGGGGGTTCTGCGAGGTCACCCAGAGCGTCACCTCTCCCATCGCCGCGCTCCACTGCGCGAGGGCGGCCCGCGGTTCGATCGCGTTGGGGATGAGGCGCTGCTGCAGAATCGTGTCCTTGACCACGACCTCGGCGCTCTTGAACGCCGCCTCGACGTCGCCAGCGTCGACCTTCCAGTGGAAGCACAGGTTGCCCGGCACGTCGGCGTGCAGCTGCGGCGCGCCCTTCTCCGTGGCCTTCCTGTTATTGACGACCGCCGGCAAGGGCTCGTAGTCCACCTGTACGGTGTCGGCGGCGTCGCGGGCCAGGTAGCGGTCCTCGGCCACGACGATCGCCACGGCGTTCCCCACGTAGCGGACCGTGTCGATGGCGAGGGGCGGGTAGGGCGGCGTCTTCGTGTCGGAGTTCGGGACGACCCAGGCGCACGGGATGGGGCCGAAGCCCGCGTCTTTCATCTCCTGTCCGGTGAAGACCGCCACGACGCCCGCCATCGCCCGGGCCCGGCTCGCGTCGACCTTCTTGATGCGTGCGTGCGCGTACGGCGAACGCACGACGGCCAGGTGGGCCATGCCCGGCAGCGTGAAGTCGTCGGTGTACTTCGCCTGGCCTGTGATGAGGCGCGGATCTTCGCGCCGCTTGATGCCGGAGCCGAAGATGCGGGAGGCCATGGCTTTCTCCTACCTCAGCCGGGCCGCGGCGTCCTGGATCGCCGCGACGATGTTCTGGTAGCCGGTGCAGCGGCAGAGGTTGCCTTCGAGTCCGTGACGGATCTCTGCCTCGCTGGGCTGCGGGTTCTGCTTCAGGAGGTCGCAGGCGGTGAGGATCATGCCCGGCGTGCAGAAGCCGCATTGCAGACCGTGCTTGTCCCAGAAGGCCTGTTGCAGCGGGTGGAGCTGGCCGTCCTTCGCGAGGCCCTCGATCGTCGTCACCTCGCTGCCGTCGGCCTGCGCCGCCAGGACCGTGCAGGACTTCACGGCTTGGCTGTCGAGAAGGACCGTGCACGCGCCGCACTGGCTGGTGTCGCAGCCGACGTTCGTGCCGGTGAGCCCCAGCGTCTCGCGCAGGTAGTGCACGAGCAGCAGGCGCGACTCGACCTCGTGCGTCTTTCGGACGCCGTTGACGGAGATGGAGACCGTCTGCTTCATGACTTTCTCCCGCGATCGGCTTGGTATTTCGGAAGACGGCAGTATGGTGGGCGTCCGCTCGGCCTGTCAATTATCTTTCAGGCCAGCGTGTCGCGCGGCGCCGGCCGCTCGGGCACGTCCTCGAGAAGGCCGCCGTGACCCATCGCGACGATGTCGGCACGCGCGAGGCGCTCGCCGGCGAGAAGCCGTGGCAGCACCCAGTCGATCACGTTGATCTTGGGGCTGCGCACGCAGCCGGGAGCCCCGAGGACCGGCACGGCGCCCAGGTACGCCACGAGCAGCAGGTTCCCCGGATCCACGGGCGCCCCGAAGCAAGCGATCTGCCCGCCCGCCCTCTCGATGGCCAGCGGCGCGATGTCGTGGCGATCGACGATGGCGGTCTCGCCGGCCAGGACGATGAGGCCGACACCGGCCCGCGCCTGGCGCAGGAGCGCCTCGGCCAGCGCGGCCTCGCCCGTCTCGTCCTCGAGCGGAACGAAGTCGATCCCCTGAAGCGACGAGCCAAGGCTCTCCAGGCGGGCCCGAAGCGGCCCCTCGAAGTCGCGCGTGATCCGCTCGCGAGCCGACGGGGTCCCCGAAAGGATCAGCCCGACGGAGCGCCCCGGGAGCATGTCCACCCGCAGCAGCGAGCCGCCTTCCCGCGCCAAGCCTTCGGCCTCGCGCACGGCCTCCTCGGGAAGCGCGTAGGGGACGATCTTGACCGTCGCCGCGACCTGCCCCGGCCGCACGACCGAATGGGAGAGCGGCGTCCCGAACGCCACGCCTTCGATCCCGTTGATGCGCGCGAGACGCGCTCCGTCCACGCGCAGGACACCGAGGGCGGTCGCCACGAGGTTGACGCGACCCGACGACGTCCCTGATAGCCGCAGCTCCTCGCCGGCGGCCGCTTCCGCGATGCGGCGCGCCGCGGCGTCCTCGCCCACGTCGTCGGTCCCGAGCTCGGCGACGTAGACGACCCCTCGCCCGAGGCCACGCAGGGTCGCGATGTCCTCGGCGGTGAGCGGGCGTCCCTTGCGCAAGGCCGTACGGCCGTCGGCGCCGGCGACGTTGTGGCCCAGGATCTTGCCCGTCGCCTGGTCCAGCGGAAGCGAGCTGAAGCGGAACTCGCGACGAACCTCGATCCTGCGACGCACGGTGTCGAAGAAGGCGTCCGTCACCCGCTGCGCCACGCTGCCCATGAGCCGGGCGGCGATGCTGGCGATCGTGCCGACGACCGAAACGTCGGCCGCCCAACGCAAGGCGGTAGCGCCTTCGGGGCCGTCCGAGAGCAGCATCTCGGAGGTCGCATCCACCGCGCTGCCTGCCGCTGTCCCGTGGACCTTCATGCGCGCGCGGGTCGGCGGCTCCAGGTCGAGCCACTCGACCTCGTTCGCGAAGGTCGCTTTCACCGCGCCGAAACCGACCGCGGCCACCGCGCGGAAGCGCTCGCCCGGCACCAGCACCTCGATTGTCTCGAGACCGGGAGCGCAGCGGCTCACCTTCTCCGGGTCGGTCAGGAAGCGCCAGACCCTATCGCGCGGCGCGCGAATGGTGAGCGTGCCCTCGAAACGCATCGCGGGCGGGATTATGCACGATTCGGCTACGATCGCAGCCATGGGCTGCGGCGGCGACCCGCGCAGTGCCAGCTCGTGACGAAGATCGTGGCCCACGGCGTGGCCGCCTAGGCGGGCGTGGCCCAAAGGGACTTCCTGGCCCTCGTTGACGGCCTTCCGGCGGCGCGCGCCTCATGGCTCTACCTGACGAAGGCCGGCGCATGCCGTTCGCCGTGCTCGGGAGGGAGAGCGACGCGGGGAGCCGAGCCTACTTCCCCGCGATCAGCTCCTTCATGAACTGGTCGTAGAAGTCGACACCGGCCTCGAGGTCCTGAATCCGGATCCGCTCGTCCTTGCCGTGGGCGCGCAGGTCCCCCTCCTCGACGAACGCGCCCGACACGCCATACGTCGGGATCCCCGCCGCGCGGAGGAAC
>DATFEN010000279.1:0-3065 GCA_035251085.1 Vicinamibacteria bacterium
TTCGAGAAGCTGTACCTCGAGGGCCGACCCCCCATCAACATCGCAGTCTCCTCGGGAGGCGATTTCTTCGGCGGCAGTCAGGTCGCGCTCTCGGACGTGCTGGGCGACAAGAACTTCGTGCTGACCGCCTACTCGCTGCGCGAGTTCCGCAACTACGAGTTCGACTTCCTGAACCTCGAAGGCCGCTTCCAGTACGGCCTACAGGCCTTCGACAATACGCGCTTCTTCTACCCGAACTACTTCATACCCGGCACGAGCTTCGACCGCGAGGGGGCCTTTGCCACGCAGCGCTTCACCGGCGGCAGCCTCATCGGCCAGTACCCCCTCGACAAGTTCCGACGCCTGCAGCTGTCCGCGGGCGTGATGAATCTCCGCGAACGTTATGAGAACCCCGCTGTCGCCGCTTTCGTGTGTGCCAGCACAGTCTGCACGCCCGATGGTGTCCCCTACTTCTTCAACAACGGGCTCTTCGTCCCGGTGGGCGTCAGCCTGGTGCAGGAGACGACACGCTTCGCGAACTTCGGACCTCTCGACGGCTCCACCTTCGCGCTCTCCGCACAAGTCGGCTTCGGCGAGATCCAGCGCTACACGTTCGAAGCCGACCTGCGCAAGTACTTCCGGATCGGGTCCACCTCCAGCGTGTTCGCGCTGCGGGCGCGCGGCTTCAAGTCATTCGGAGACGACCCCGACATCTTCTACTTCGGCGGCAACCAGGAGCTGCGAGGGTTCCCCTACTTGTCCTTCTCGGGCAACGAGGGCTTCTTCGCGAACGTCGAGCTGCGCATCCCGCTGATCAACGTCGCCGCGACACCGATCGGACTGGTGGGACCGCTCCGCGGCACGGCCTTCTTCGGGATCGGCGGCGCCAAGTACGAGGGCCAGACCTACCAGTTCTCGACCAGCGACGATGGGCGCTCGTTTCTGGACGACCCGGTTTTCGGCACACCGGTCAGCGGCTTCCGGCTGGTGGACGGGCGCGCGTCCTTCGGCGTGGGCCTGCAGTTCTTCTTCCTCGGCTACCCACTGCACTTCGACTGGTCGAAGCTCACCGACCTCCAGGTCGTAGCCAACGACACGCGCTTCGACTTCTGGATCGGCTTCGACTTCTAGGCCCGTCGCCGTTGACGTGCCCGGTGCCGCGTGCTAAAGTCTTGCGTTTCAACGGACCGCTCGTCAGGAGGGATGTCCGGTGTACGCGATCGTCAGGGCCGGCGGGAAGCAGTACCGGGTCGAGAAGGGTCAGGTCCTCTACCTCGAGAGGCTCGAGGCCGGGGCCGGTGAAACGGTGACGCTCGGCGAGGTCCTGCTCGTCTCCGGCGAGACCGGGACGCGCGTCGGCGCGCCCACCCTCGACAAGGCGCAGGTGACGGCCACGGTCGTGGAGCACGGCCGCGATTCCAAGGTGCGGGTGTTCAAGTACAAGAAGCGCAAGCACTACCGCCGCACCCACGGCCACCGCCAGTCCTACACCGCCCTTCGAATCGACGCGATCGAGGCCTGAGGGGCCCAGAGCAAGACGATGGCTCACAAGAAAGGACAGGGATCCAGCCGCAACGGCCGCGACAGCAACTCTCAGCGTCTGGGGGTGAAGCGCTTCGGCGGCCAGTTCGTTCGGGGGGGGACGATCCTCCTCCGCCAGCACGGAACGCGCTGGAAGCCGGGCAAGAACGTCGGCCTGGCCAAGGACCACACGCTCTTCGCCCTCGCCGACGGCCATGTGCGCTTCGAGGACAAGGGCGGTCGCGGGCACCTCGTCAGCGTGCTGCCCGCCGCGAGCTAAGCCTCCCGCCGCTTCCCCGGCGGCGTCCATGTTCGTCGATCGGGTCAAGATCTTCGTGAAGGCAGGAGACGGCGGGCGCGGTTGCGCGTCGTTCCGTCGCGAGGCCAGGGTGCCCCGCGGCGGTCCTGACGGTGGCAACGGCGGGCGCGGCGGCGACGTGGTCCTGGTCGCCGACGCCCGGGAGAACACCCTGCTGCCGCTGCGCTACCACGCCGAGTTCCGTGCCGAGCGCGGTGCCCACGGCGGCTCCTCCAACTGCACGGGCCGCGACGGCGCCGCGCTGCGCATCGCGGTGCCGCCGGGCACCGTGGCGCGCGCCGAGGGCGACGCGGAGCTGCTCGGCGAGGTGCTGCGCGAAGGTGAGCAGCTCCGCGTGGCAAAGGGCGGGCGCGGCGGCCGCGGCAACCGCGCCTTCCTCTCGAACCGCAACCGCGCCCCTCGTGAGGCCGAGCCCGGCGAAGCCGGCGAGGAACGCTGGCTGCGGCTCGACCTCAAGCTGATCGCCGACCTGGGCCTGATCGGCTTCCCCAACGCGGGCAAGTCCACGCTGCTCTCGCGGCTCTCGGCCGCGCGGCCCCGTATCGCCGACTACCCCTTCACGACGCTGACGCCGGTCCTTGGCGTCGTGGACGTCGACGGCGACGTGTCCTTCGTGGCCGCCGACATCCCAGGCATCATCGAAGGCGCACATCGTGGCGCGGGCCTCGGCCTGCAGTTCCTTCGCCACGTAGAGCGGACGCGCGCACTCCTCTACGTCGTGGACGCGTCCGGCACCAGCGGCCGCGATCCCGGGCACGACCTCCTGGCGCTGCGCGAGGAGCTGCGGCTCTGGGAGCCGGCGCTGCTCGAGCGTCCACAGCTCGTGGCGGCGACCAAGCGTGACGCCGTCGGCGAACACGATCCGCTGCCCGCCTTCGCGGCGCGCGGCGCGGCGCTCGGTCTCGAGACGCTCGCGGTCTCCGCGGTCAGCGGGCGAGGACTTCCCGAGCTTAAGCGTCGGCTGCTCGGCCTGCTCGCGGCGCAACCCTCCGCCCTGGCCGGCGAGGGGCGCGCGTGAGGGTGGGCCTGCTGGGCGGCACCTTCGACCCGATCCACGTGGGCCACCTGCGCGCGGCGGAGAACGCACGCGAGGCGCTCGCCCTCGAGCGCGTGGCCTTCGTGCCCTCAGCGCAGCCGCCGCACCGCACGGCACCGCTGAGCTCGGCTCGGGACCGCTTCGCGATGGTGGCCCTCGCGACAGCTGGCCATGCCGGGTTCTACGCCTCGGACGTCGAGCTCGATCGCG
>DATFEN010000117.1:0-9606 GCA_035251085.1 Vicinamibacteria bacterium
CTTGCCGCCGGGCGCACGCCTCGGTCCCTACCAGGTTCTCTCGGCCCTCGGGGCGGGAGGCATGGGCGAGGTCTATCGAGCGCTCGATCCACGCCTCGGCCGTGAGGTCGCCATCAAGGTCCTGCCCGAGGACGCCACCGCGGATGTCGAGCGTCTGCAGCGCTTCGAGCAGGAAGCGAGAGCCGTCGGCGCCCTCAACCATCCGAACCTACTGGCCGTCTTCGACACGGGCCAGCACGACGGCGCGCCGTTCGTGGTCTTCGAGCTGCTGGAAGGAGAGACGCTGCGAACGCGCCTCGCCAAGCCCCTCACGCTTCCCAAGGCGCTCGACTACGCGACGCAGATCGCACGCGGACTCGCGGCCGCGCACGAGAGGGGCATCGTCCACAGGGACCTGAAGCCCGAGAACCTGTTTCTCACTCGGGACGGCCGCATCAAGATCCTCGACTTCGGCCTGGCCAAGCTCCGGCCTCCGCTCGACGCGAGCGAGATGAGTGTCGAGAGTCCGACGGCCTCCGTGCTGACCGACGCGAACTCGGTCCTGGGAACGGCGGGATACATGTCGCCGGAACAGGTGCGGCGATCAGCATCGGATCATCGGTCCGACATCTTCTCGTTCGGCGCGGTCCTCTACGAGATGTTGTCGGGGCGACGCGCCTTCCAGGGCGAGACCCAGGCCGAGCGGATGACCGCCATACTCAATGCCGACCCGCCCCCGATCACCACGAATAGCGACGGGCCCTCGCCCGCCCTCGAGCGGCTCGTGCGACATTGCCTGGAGAAGCGCCCGGACGACCGCTTCCAATCGGCGCGCGATCTGGTCTTTGACCTGGAATCGGTCGCTGCAAACGGGTCAGCGCCTTCGAGCACGGCGGCGCGCATTCGTCCTCGCCTCAGGCCGATTCTGTTGGGAGCCCTGCTCGGGAGCGCCCTGGCCGCGGCCATCGCGTACGCGAAGTGGCCGCCGGTGGCACAGCCGCCTTCTTTCCAACAGGTCACGTTCCGGAGGCAGATCGTCGCCGAGGCGCGGTTCGCCCCGGACGGCCAGACCATCATCTATGGCGCCGCGGGCGATGGGCGCCACAATCGCATCTTTTCGGCGCGACTCGGCAGCCCCGAGGTACGCGCCCTCGACCTGCCCGAGGGCGACATCGCGGCCGTCTCCGCTTCGGGCGAGATGGCCATCGTGCTGAACAAATCCTATCGGGGCCGTGGGCCCGGCACGCTGGCCCGGGCGGCGCTCGCAGGAGGCGCTCCTCGGGAGCTGCTCGAGCATGTCATCGGCGCCGATTGGAGCCCCGACGGCCGCGAGCTGGCCGTCGTCCGGCTCGATGGACCCAAGATCCGGCTCGAGTTCCCGATCGGGAAGGTCCTTTACACGAGCGACACGCTCATCTCGAGCATCCGTGTCTCTCCGAAGGCCGACCGCGTCGCCTTCACCGAGGCCGTGCGCGGCGGCGGCGACCTGATCCGCGTCGTCGATCGCTCCGGCAGCGCTTCCACCCTGGCCACGACCAGCGGCGTCCTCGGTGTTCCCTGGTCTCCGAGCGGCGACGAGATCTGGTACTCGGAGTGGGGCGTCGTGCGAGCCGTGTCGCTTGCGGGCGAGCAGCGCGTCCTCACGCGCGTAGGCGGACCGATCACGCTCAACGACGTCTCGACCGATGGCCGCGCCCTGGTGACCATGGCGCAATGGCACGAGAGCCTCGTCGTGGGAGGACCGGGAGACGCGAAGGAAAGGGACCTCGCCTGGTTCGAACGGGCACAGCTGGCGGCACTGTCCAAGGACGGCAGGACCGTCCTGTTCAGCGACCGCGGCCAAGTGGACGGACGGCCCACCCAGCTCTACACCTACTTGCGCCGAACGGACGGTTCGGCCGCCGTGCGCCTCGGCGAAGGCAACGCGCTGTCGCTTTCTCCCGACGGCAAGTGGGCGGTTTCCGTCCTTCCTGGCCCCCCGACTCAGCTCCAGCTTCTGCCCACCGGACCGGGCGAGCCTCGCCTCGTGACAGCGAGCCCGCTCGAGTGCGGGTTCGCGAGCTGGTTTCCCGACGGAGAGAGGCTGCTCGTCGCCTGCAGCGAGCTCAAGCGTCCATTCCGCCTCCACGTCCAGGACCTCGAGGGCAAGGTGAAGCGCATCATCACACTGGAGCCCCTGGCTCGCTTCTTCGAGGAGGTCTCGCCCGACGGAAAGCTCCTCTTCGGCGCGGATCGAGAGGGAAGGGCGATGATCCTACCAGTCGACGGCGGGTCGCCTTCGTTCGTCCCCGGGATCGGGTCGCACGAGGCTGCGGCCGGCTGGGGCTCCGATAGCCAGTCCGTCTACGTGTACTCGTACAGCGGTGATCTCCCCGTGAAGGTCGACGAGGTCGACCTCCGGAGCGGGCGGCGCAAGCGTTTCAGGGAGATCACGCCTCCCGACCTGCAGGCCTTTAACGGGATCGGCCGCGTGCTCGTCGCGCCCGGCGGCACGGCCTACGCGTACCAGTACGGCCAGTACCTCTGCATCCTGTACGTCATCGAGGGGCTTAGGTGAGAGGCCAAGTAGGAGGGTGAATGACGGATGGCGCAGCCGTTCGGCGCCTCGTCGAGCGGGGCCGGATCGCGGACGTCATCAACACGCTGTTCGTCGCCACCGACACGCGTGAATGGGCACGCGTCCGATCCTGTTTCGCTCCCGTGGTGACGTTCGACATGAGCTCAGTCGGGGGCGGAGCGGCCCAGGAGCTGTCGCCAGAGCAGATCGTGTCGGGCTTGGGAGACCGGGCTCGCGCCGATCGACGCCGTACACCACCAGACCGGAAACCTGTCGATCGAGTGCAGCGGAAGCGAGGCGACCGCCACCTGTCACGGCATCGCCTACCACTATCGAAGGATCAAGTCGGGGAACGACACGCGACTCTTCGTCGGCAGCTACACCTTTCACCTTCGAGTGCAGGACGACGTGCGGAGAATCGACCTGTTCAGGTTCAACCTGAAGTTCGTCGACGGGAACCTGCAGCTCGAGAAGGAGCCCAGCGCCTGATCGAGCGGCTCAGGACGCCAGGAGTCTCTCGAACAGCGCGCGGTAGCGTTGCAGCGCGAGACGCAGCGACTCGGTCGAGGCCTCCTCGGCCTCACCCCACCCGGCCTCGAGCTCGCGACGCGCGTTCTCGAAGCTATGGGAGATCGAGCTGAGGACCTCCTTGACCAGCGCGTCGGCGTTTCGAACGGCGCCGCGGGGCTCGTCGATGAACGAGGTCTGGACGTCGCGCCAGGCTTGCCGCAGCTCGTCTCGCCGCTCCTGCCCGAACAGTAGCTCGGAGCCGGAGAGCTCGCGCCGCGGCGGCGTTGCGCTCGGCCGCTCCGTCTCGGATGGACGCTGCTCGACCTGGATCTCCTTGCTCATGATGCGACCTCTTGCCTTTCAGGCACCTCGTCGCGACCCGTCGTCGCATCGTTCAACAACGCATTGAACAGCGTCCTGTAGTGGATGGTGGCCATGCGCAGGCGTTCCGTGTTCGCGGCACCGGACGTCGCAGGCACCTGCGCGACCGCGCAAGCATTCCGGTAGCTGTCGATCAAGTTGGGATAGTGCACCGAGAGATCCTGCTGGCGCTGCTCGAGCGGCGAGTCGGGATAACCCCGGTCGCGCATGAGCGCCATGAGCAGCTCGTGCGCGCTCGTCACCGCCTGGGCCGGCTGATCGACGAAGAGCTGCTGGATCCGCGCCCACTCCCCCAGGTAGCGCTCCCGTTCCTCCGGATTCAACTCGCGAAGCTTGAAGCCGCTCACGCGCTTCTCCCGCGCCTCGAGCTCCCGGTCGGCTCGGCTCGGGTTGCCGACGTCGCGCACGACCCGCTCGTATTCCGGTCCGTACCTGCGAACGAGTGCCTTGTGACGCTTGCTGCGCCAGATGAACCACGCGGCGACGGCGACGCCCGCGGCCACCAGTATCGCGATCACGATCGTGCCGTTTTCCATCGTTATCTCCGTGGTCCGGTCTGCGCCCTGGCAAGCCGGTCCTCGACCCTCTAATGAGCAAGGAGCGTGCCACGAACATCCTCGCCGCTGAGGCGCAACAGGCGCGGGCCGTGGTCGATTCGCGCAGCCCGACACGGACCTTCGTAGAAAGCGGTCGAACCGATTACAGCCGATGCGCCTTGGGCCTCGGCGCGATGGCGCTGAGGCCCAGGCCGACGAGGAAGACCACGACGGCTCCCACGACGTTGTGCCAGAGGAACGAGATGTCGGGCCGGCCGAACGCGACGGCCGCAACAGCGCTCATGCCCGCGAGCAGGCCCACGAAGGCTCCGGTGCCGCTGGCGCCACGAACGAAGACCGCGAGGGCGAAGACTCCCAGGATGGATCCGTAGAAGAACGACCCGAAACGGTTGACGACCTCGATCAGCGAGCCGAGGGTGCTGGCGTAGACCGCCATCCAGCAGGCGAACACTCCCCACGCGCCGGTGGCCACCTTCGACACGAGCAGGTAGTGCCCGTCGTCCGCGACCGGCCGGTAGTGGCGCCGATAGAAATCGATGACGGTTGCAGTGGCCAGAGAATTCAGCTCGGCCGCGATGCTGTCCGTGGCTGCGGTGATGATGGCGACGATCCACAGGCCCACGAGCCCGATGGGCATGACGGTCGTGATGAAGGTCGGGAATACGTAGTTGACGTCGGTGTAGCGGCCCTCCCCCGTCGTGCGCTTGACCAGGTCGATGGCACGGGACCGGATCGAGGTCAGCTCCGCCTCCCGCTGCCGGAACGCTTCCCCCGCCCGTCGCTGCGCTTCGTGCTCGCCGCTCGCCCGCGCTGCTGCGAAGCCCACCGCCGCCAATCGCCTCGCCTCGAATGCAGCCTTGAACTCGTGCTCGCTCGCCAGGTACTGGACAGCTTCCGGGCCGGCCCGCGCCCGGGCGTCCTGCACCGGGTGGAACAGCATCGGCGGCTGATGGAACACGTAGAAGAGGAACGTGAAGACGCCCACGCCGAGGACCAGCGCCTGCAACGGGATCTTCCAGTAGGCGCTCATGAGCAGCGAGGAGCGCGCCTGGTCCACCGATCGGGCGGTCAGGTACCGCTGGACCTGGCTCTGGTCGCAGCCGAAGTACGACAGCATCAGGAACAGCCCGCCGAGCAGGCCGGACCAGAAGGTGTACGTCTCGTCGAGGGTGAACCGGAAGTCGAACGCGTCGAGCCGCCCCGTGACGCCGGCCAGGTGCAGCGCGCTGCCGACGCCGACGTTCGACGGCAGCCCCGCAACCAGCACCACGATGGCCGCAAGCAGGACGAACACGGTGAGACCCATCACCTTGACGTCCGTCCACGTCACGGCCTGGACACCCCCAAGCATCGTGTACACGACGGCGGGCACGCAGATCATCAGTGCCGTGAGCGTGACGTTCCAGCCCAGGATCACCGACAGCACCACCGCGGGCGCGGCCACGATCACGCTGCAGGAGAGGCCTCGGGAGACCAGGAACAGCAGGCTGGTCAGGGCGCGTGTCTTGGCGTCGAATCGCCGCTCGAGGTACTCGTAGGCGGTGTAGACGCGGGCGCGGTAGAAGAACGGCACCAGGGTCAGCGACAGGACGATCATGGCCAGCGGCAGGCCGTAGTAGAACTGGACGAACCGCATCCCGTCCGCATAGCCCTGGCCCGTGGTGCCCACGAGCGTGATCGCGCTGAGCTGGGTCGCCATGACGGAGAGGCCCACGGCCCACCAGGGCAGGCTGCGGTTGGCCAGGAAGTAGCTCTCGGTCGTGCGCTCGAGCTTCGTGCGCTTGACGCCGTCCCAGATCAGCCACGCGATGTAGGCGACGACGATCGTCCAGTCGACGGGATGCAAGGGTGTCGGCAGCCCTCAGAGGGCTCCGAAATAGCGTCCCGCCGCCCAGAGGGCCAGCAGCACGACGACCTGCACGAGCAGAACGGCCGTGTACGTCCAGGTCATGGGCGAATACTGGACGTCGTCGGGCCGCTCGTCCGCGCGATCCGGCATCGCGGCATTGTAGTGGAGCGCGCTTCACCGCCGAGGAGTGGATGCTAGGGCGTCGCTCCAGGCCGACACGACGGCCGCGCATCACGCGCTGATGGCGTCGTCATCGTGTCGCGTAGAGCCAGGCGGGAAGCGCCAGCCACAGCAGGCCCTTGGCCAGGAAGAAGAGGAACCCGGCGGTGCCCAGCCGGGCGATGAGGGTCCGACGTTGGCTGGCCGGCCGCATGGGTTCCTCCCGTGTCTCAGTTGACAGCGACCGCGGTCCGGGCGGCTTCGCTCCGACGCGCGCGGCCGAACGGCACCAGCATGGGCACCCGGGCGCGATACTGCGCGTACGTGCTCCCGTGCTCGCGCACCAGGTCGCTCTCCTCGAACTGGATCGCGATGAGGATGTAGGCGGTGGTCGCGATCGCGAACACGAGATGGGCGACGGTCATGGTCGGCGTCATCCAGAACGCGAGCAGCCAGCCGACGTAGAGCGGATGGCGGACGTGCCGGTAGGGCCCGGGCGTGACGAAGCCGAGCGGAGTGTACGGCCTCCCCATCAAGTGGAGCCAGACCTGCCGCAGTCCGAACAGGTCGAAATGGTTGATCAGGAACGTGCACACGAGGACCACGGCCCAGCCGAAGCCGAACAGGCCGCGCAACAACTGCCGTGCGCCCTCGTTCTCGACCGACCAAACCACTCCCCCGATCGGCCGCCACTGCCAGAAGAGCAGGATGAGGGCCAGGCTCGACAAGAGGACGTAGATCGACCTCTCGGCGGCGGCCGGCACGATCCGCGTCCAGGCGTCCTTGAACCACTTGCGGGCCATCACGCTGTGCTGCACCGCGAAGAGTCCGAGAAGCGCCGCGTCGATCGCCAGAGCGATCGCCACCGGGTCGCGGCTGGGGCCGTCCAGGCGCGTGGGCACGCCGAAGCCCCCGATGAAGCCGACGGCGTACAGGAACGTCCCGAGGAAGATGAGGTAGCTCAGGACGCCATAGGCGAAGACCAGTATCCGATTCATCACGTTCGTTCTCCTCACTGCCACGGTTTGACAGTCACCGAAACGGGCTCGTGGGATTCCGTCTCGAGCGCCGCTTCGGCGGCCAGCCGACGACTGGTACCGGCCAGCGCCTCGAACGTGATCATTCGCCCGCTCCCAACTTCCGATAACGCAAGCTGAGGCCGAAGACCGCCGCTCGCCATGGGAGTTCTGTCCCGACTTGGCTAGAATCGAGCGGGAGCGGCGGGACAAATGTCCCTCAGCGCACATCGCCCGCTCTCAGCGACTTTGGAGAAGGCCAGCCGGCAGCGAATTCGTTACCTGCGAACTGCGGACGGCGTGCAGCTCGCCTGGGCCGAGGCCGGTCAAGGTCCGCTCCTCGTGAAGGCCTCCAACTGGCTGACCCACCTCGAATACGACTGGGAGAGCCCGGTCTGGCGCCATTGGATCCGTTTCCTCGCCGAGCACTTCCGGATCGTCCGCTTCGACGAGCGGGGATGCGGGATGACGGACTGGAACGTCGGCGACCTCTCTTTTCCGCGCTGGGTCGAGGACCTCGAGGCGGTCGCGGATGCCGCTGCCGACAGCCGGTCCATGATCCTGCTCGGTATGTCGCAGGGCGCCGCGGCCTGCATCGACTACGCCGTCCGCCATCCGGAGCGGGTTTCGCACGTCGTGCTCTACGGCGGGTACGCCCGCGGGATCGCGCGCCGAGGGGACGCCCAGGCCGAGCGCGTCTACGCGGCGATCATCGAGCTGGCGGGGCTGGGCTGGGGGACCGACAACCCGGCCTTCCGCCAGATCTTCACTTCGCGGTTCATACCGGGCGGGACGGACGAGCAGATCGGCTGGTTCAACGAGCTCTGCCGCAAGACGACTTCACCCGAGATCGCCGCCCAGCTCCTGGAGGCGCGCGCCCAGATCGACGTGGACCACCTGCTGTCGCAGGTCCGGACTCCCACACTCGTGCTGCACGCTCGGCGGGACGGCGTCACTTCCTTCGACGAAGGCCGCCGCCTCGCGGCCGGCATCCCCGGCGCGCAGTTCGTCGAGCTCGATTCGAGGAACCACATCCTCCAGGAGAACGAACCGGCGTGGGCGCGCTTCCGCGAAGCCGTGCTCGATTTCGTCGGTCTGAACGCCACTCGCAGCGGCGAGGACGCCGCCTTCGCCTCTCTCACTCCCCGCGAGCGCGAGATCCTGGCCCTCATGACCGAGGGTCTCGCCAATGCCGAGATCGCCGCGCAGCTCGAGATCAGCGAGAAAACCGTTCGCAACCAGATCTCGCGGCTCTTCGACAAGCTCGGTGTCTGGACTCGGGCTCAGGCCATTGTGTTCGCGCGGGATCGTGGGTTTCGAAACTAGCTGGAGTCGTCTGTGGCCCTCGAGGGCCACAGACGGCGCCTTGCTCACTTCTGAGTCGCGACGGCTCCCACGACGATGTCGGGCTTGGTGCTCTCGACGATGGCGACGAGCTCGCCTTGCTCGGCTGCCGGAACCTTGAACTTGTCGAGGCTGGCCCGGAAGTCGACGAGCATGGCGTCCCATTCCTTCTGCGTGATGTGAAAGCCGGCATGGCCCTCCTTCATCCCCTTGCCCACGTACTTGCATGCGCCGCCGGTGACCTGGCACACGAGCGTCGCCACCTGGACCTTCAGCCCCGGCTTGCGCGTCGCGTTGCGGGCGCCGCCGATGGCGGGGTTCGCGTTGAGCGTCGCGTTGACGTAGATCCGGTCGATGAAATCGTCCACGACGGCCGAGATCGGGTAGAGCCCTCCCAGCCGATCGTAGAGGCTTGGAGCTGTGGGCTTGTCCTGCGCCTGCCCAGAGACTGGGACCAGTAGTAGCCCGATGGCGAGAGACACGACGACGGCAGATTTCCCCATGTTTTCCTCCCTCGGTTCTTGATTGCCCGCGCGGCGCGGGGTGCGTCCGGCGCTTTCAGGGAGCGCCGAGTCCCTCCCTGGCGCCCTCCGGCTTCCGTGCCGTCACGACGACCGAAAAGACGAGCTCGGCGTGGCGATGAGGCGGAATCACGCGGCGCAGGAAATCGAGGAAATCGGGTGCGAACAGCGGGTATCGCGTCAGTTCAGTGAGACCGAAGGACTGACGGCCGGTCATCTCGATCGCCTCGAAGCCCACGTTGAAGAACTTCTTGAGGAGCACTGGCGCCGCCAGCGTGCCGGCCAGTCAACCCGCGAGCGCTGCCGGGCTCTTGAGAACGTCCTCCGGGAGCGCGTCGTCGAGCACCAGGTCGGCGATGACGATCCGACCTCCCGCCCGAAGGACCCGAAGCGCCTCGGCCAGCACCCGGCTCTTACGGGTGGACAGATTGAGTACGCCGTTGGAGATCACCACGTCGACCGAGGCGTCGGGCAGCGGCAGATCCTCGATCAACCCTTCGCGTACCTCGACGTTCCCGAGCCCCGCCGCCGCGGCGTTGCGGCGTGCGCGATCCACCATCTGAGGCGTCATGTCGATGCCGACGACGCGGCCGAAAGGACCCACTCGCCGCGCAGCGAGCAGCGTATCGATCCCTGCTCCACATCCCAGGTCGAGCACCACGTCGCCCTGACGGAGGGCCGCATGTTTCGCCGGATGGCCCACTCCCAGGGCCAGTTCCACGGTCTCGCGAGG
>DATFEN010000291.1:0-4472 GCA_035251085.1 Vicinamibacteria bacterium
GGGTCATCAGGGTCGCAGAACTGTGTCGATCCCCGGGAGAGACACCCAAGGCCGTCCGGACGAGTGGACGACGACGCCTCGACGGGCGGGAGTCGCATCACCCTGACGAAGAACCATGGGGGGGGATTGGTGCGCCCCGCCGGTCGAGCTCAGCCTTGATCGTATCCAGGACCCGGGCGATCTCCCCGTAGCGGGCTCCCTCCAGCCACGTCGCAACCAGCTCCTCCATGAAGCGGAAGCTGTCGTCCGACGGCTCCTCCATCGCCAGGCCCCCTTCCAGGCCTTCATGCGCGGTGTCGCGCCGGCGCGGGCACCGCCAGCCCGTCGTCCAGTCGGTCACGCTGGTCCGCAAGACGGCGTCCCTCCATCCCTGAACCGCCATGCCCGAGGTAGGGCGCGGCTGTCGGTTTCCAGGAATAGTGGACCAGCGTCACAAGGACGTCACGGCGGGGCAGTCGGGCGGATGGCCAGTCATGTCAGGCGGTTCGGGACCACTCGGATTCTGCCTCGGCACGCCATGACGGCATGTCGAGCTCGCGGTACGCCGAGACAGCCCGAGCAAGGTGCTCGCGCGCCCTGTCGGCGTCGCCGAAGCGCGGATACAAGGCGCCCAGGCTCAGATGGCAATGCGCAACCAGCGGCCGCATACCCAGCGCCTCGGCCAGGGTCAGCGCGCGGGCGTAGTACTCGGCGGCCTCCGGCACCCCCTCGGGTCGACACGCTGCGATCTTTCCCAGCATGCGCAGGTTCCAGGCCTCCCACCCACGCTCACCTCGATCCCACGCGAGGCGGATCGCCCGGCCAGCCGTCATCTGGGCCTCGTCCACCTGTCCGGCCACGAGATATGCTTCCGCGAGGAATCCAAGAATGGGCGCGCCCAGCTCCGCGGCGATCTCCGCGGCATGCTCGAGAAGCGGGATCGCCTCCCCGACACGGCCGGCAGCCGTGTAGGCCGGACCGAGGATCGAGGCGGCGATGGCCCACAACGCCGAGAAGTCGCGGCCCCTGCAGAGCTCGACAGCCCGGTCGCTCGCCGCGATGGCGGCGGCAAACTCTCCGCGCCGCAAGTGAACGAGGCCGGCGCCGGAGTAGGCGTGAACGAGGTCGTAGGCCATGGCGTGCTTCTCGGCCGCCTGGATGGCTTCGTCAGCGCGTGCAAGCGCCTCGCCGAACTCGCCTCGCTCGGCGAGGCACCAGGCAAGAAGCATCCGTGAATTCACGAACTGCCTGGCGGGCAGACCGTGGCGCACCAGCTCGCTCTCGAACGACGTGACACTTCGGCGGAGTAACTCGGCGCCCTGCGCGTAGTTTCCGAGCCAGTGTTGCGCCTGGGCCAGGTAGAAGGCGGCGGACTCCTGCAGAGCGGGATCGCCAACCTGCTCGGCGATCGTCCAGGCGCGCTGTCCCGCGGCGACCGCCCCACTGCCGTCGCCGGCCAGGAAGAGCCCGTGAATGCGGTAGACGAGTGCCCAGGCGAACCGGAGACGGTCGCCGGCTGTCCGTGCGGCCTGCTCGGCGTGCTGCAAGTGGTCGAGAATCCTCTGGTGGTCCCGGAGAGGGACACACGACTGGCGAAGCGCGAAGCGAAGGTCGATACTGCGCGCGGTCAGCTCCGGGGTCGCCGGCAGGTGTCCCGTCAGACTCAGCGCCTTCTCGAAGCAGGCGACCGCCTCGCGGTGGGCGTAACGGCTGGCCGCCTGGGTGCCGGCCTGGGCCAGATAGAACCACGCCCGGTCCCACGTCTCACTCGCCGCATAGTGGCGCCCCAGCGCAAGGGCGTGCGCAGCGAGATCCTCCGCGTGGAGCGCCTCGAGCGCTCGGGCCACTGCTCCATGGAGCAGCTTGCGCTGCGGCGACAGGACGAGATCGCCGGCGACCTCACGAATTCGCTCGTGCGTGAAGTCCAAGCGTTCGCCGATCGCGTGCAAGATCCGTCTGGCTACGAGCTCTTCCACACCCTCGGCTGCTTCGGCATCGCTGATGCCCGCCGCGTGGGTCAGCACCGGGAAATCGAACCCCCGGCCGATGACGCTGGCCACACCCGCCATGCGGCGGCCTCGGGCGGTGAGCCGCTCCAGCCGCCCGGCGATCAGATCTCTCACGGGCGCCGGCATGACCGGGTCTTCGCCCAGAGTCGCAAGCTCACGCCCATGGAGCACGCGCAGACTCTCGACGACCATCAGGGGATTACCCTCGCTCGCGCGCCACAGCCGGTCGGCGACCCGCTTGATCGTCGTCTCCTCGAGGCTTGTCCGGCTCAGAGCCCGGACCAGAGCCCCCGTCTCCGCCTCCGACAGTGGAGCCAGGGACACCGACACAAATCGGGGCTGGCGAGCCAGCTGAGAGACCGAGCGGCGCAAGACCGGCGCGTCGACGAGCTCCTCGATCCTGAGCGTACCGACCACGAGCACCGGCCAGTCGTGGATCCGGCGCGAGAGGAACACCATGAGCCGATGGCTCATCTCGTCGGCCCAGTGCAGATCTTCCAGGATGATGAGGAGCGGCCGCCTGGATGCCAGGTATTGCACGACCCTGGAGAGCGCTTCGAAGAGGCGAACGTAATCCTCGCCGGCTGGGGGCTCGGCAGTTCCGCGCCCCAGCTCCGGAAAGAGCCGAGCCAGCTCACCCCGCCACACCTCGTTCAGCTCGGCGAGCATGTCGGGAACCATCTGACCGGCACGCAGGGCGTCCACCCACGGGCTGAACGGAAGGATCTGCTCGCTTTCGTACGCGCGGCCCAGGAGCACACGGCCACCGGCCTCGAGTGCCATCGCGACGATGGCCTCGACCAGTCGGCTCTTGCCGACCCCGGCTTCTCCCTGCACGAGCGCGACGGCCCCGCGTCCCTGCCAGGCCTCATCGAGCGCCGCCCGGATCCGCGCCAGCTCTGCCTGGCGCCCGACCAGGGGTGCGTCCGAGGTCGGGCAATCAGTCTGCGGTCCTCTGACATCCACAGCGGGTGCTGGCAGGCTGCGAGCGGCTTCGGGGGCCTGGAGAAGGTCTCGGTACAGCTGCTTGGTCTCGGGTTCCGGCTCGACGCCGAGCTCGCGTTCGAGGGTGGCGATGCAAATCTGGTATTGCCTGAGCGCCGCCCCCCGCCGCCCCTGCCGCGCGTAGAGCCGCATCAACGAGCGGTGAACGGACTCCTGTGTAGGATCGAGCCTCAGCACCCGGATCGCGGTTTGCACGGCCTCATCGTTCACGGCGATCCGGATCTGATGCGCGAGTAACCTGACGAGCGCCTCCAGCCCCATCTCCCGGAGGCGCTCTCGCTCGGCGGTCAGCCACTCCTCGAACGGCGGCTCGGCGATCGCGAGGCCTTCGAGCAGATCGCCGCGGTAGAGACCGGCCGCTCGTTCGAGCGCCTCTGGACTGCCATCCGCCAGCAGCTGCTCGAACAGCGGAACGTCAACCTCGACGACAGCGGGGTTTATGGCGACGGCGTCACCGTTCTCCAGAAGCAGCGGGCCGGTCTCGCGTGGCAGGGCCTGACGCAGCGACACCAGAGCCTGCCGCAGGCTGTGGCGGGCGCGCGTGTCCGAGGCCTCGCCCCACAGGAGCGCCGCCAGTTTGTCGCGCGCCTGCATCTGTCCAGCGTGCAACGCGAGGTATGCCAGCAGCGCCTCGGATTTCTTGCGGGGGAATGAGACCGTCGGCCCGGTCGCAAGCCGTGCCTCGACACCGCCGAGGAGGGTCAGCCGAAGCGCCGCCATGCCGTGGTGTGCGCCCTGACTCTAGCACAGCAGACCCAGCCGTGGCCTTCCGGCCACGCTGGTATCACGGCACTGGTCGCTCGAATCTCGCTTCGCCTCCGAGTTTCAGAACCCTTGCCTTCACGACACCCGGCCTGCTGTCGGCAGGCCATCGCTTCGCCATCGTTCTCAGCTCCACGGCCTGCGGGGTACGGGGGATTCTACGGAGACAGTCTTGTCGATCGTGTCTGTCTGGCCGACATGGTCTCGGCAAACGACCGCGGGTGGTTGGTCGGCCCGTCCCTCTCCCTGACGCCGCTCCGCTTCGGGAGCCGGTAAGGCAGGAGGAAGCGGCAAAAACTCCCGCGCCGGGCCGACCAAGCCGTGCTGCCCATGTAATCATGACTCGGTCAGAAGGGCTCGAGGACGTTCCCCTTCTCGCGGAACCGCCGCGGAACGACCTCAGGGTGATCGAGCGTTCGCCAGCCTTGGTCAGGACGGCAGGATCACGGCCTTGCCCGTCGTCTGCGTGTCGAAGAGCTCGTAGGCTTCCGCAGCCTGCTCGAGCTTCCAGTGGTGCGTGAAGAGCTTCTCCACGTCGACTTTCCGGTCGTCGACGAACTCGGCGCATTCGGCCTGGCCTTGCTTGGAGAACGTCCAGGAGCCGACCAGGGTCACCTGCCGCCGCAAGAGATCCGGACTGACGTCCAGCGTGACCTGACCGCGCTCGCCGACGAAGCAGGCTGTGCCCCACGAGCGCACCGAGCGCACGGCCGCGGC
>DATFEN010000301.1:0-13039 GCA_035251085.1 Vicinamibacteria bacterium
CCAGCGAGGACGTGCGTTGCGGGCACCCGAGCTGGCCACGCTCGTGGAGCTCGCGGGTCGCGAGGCGCCGGATCTTACCGGACGAGGTCTTGGGCACCGCTCCGGGCGGAGCCAGCACGACCTCGTCGGGCGGCACGCCGATGCCCTCCGTCACGCGCTCGCTGATGGCGGCCACCAGCGCGTCGCGCGCGGGCGCCGCGGAGACGCGCGTCTCCGCCACGACGACGAGGCTCTCGGTCGCCGTCGCTTCGTTCAAGCAGCCGAAGGCCACGACGCAACCCTTCCTGATCCCCGCGACGCTTGCGGCCAGCTCTTCGATCTCCTGCGGCACGAGGTTTCGCCCGGCTTTGATGATCAAGTCCTTGCGCCGGCCTGTGATGTAGATCTCCCCGTCGGCGGCGTAGCCGAGGTCGCCGCTGTCGTAGAAGCCCCCAGGGGCGCTCATGGCGGCGGTGGCTTCGGGCTTTTCGAAGTAGCCCGGCGTCATCGAGGGCCCGCGGAAGAGCAGGCGGCCGACGCGTCGCTCGGGCAGCTCGACCCCGGCGTCGTCGACGATCCGCACCTCGTGCTCCCGCACGGCGCGTCCGACGGATACGAAGCGAAGCGGCGAGCGCTCCGCCTCGGTCGCGGGTCGCGCCTGGCCGAGGTCGGCAAAGGGCGTGCGCGCGACCCGGTCGACTCGCGGGCCGCGCAGCACCGGCGGGAAGCACACCGCCACGCTGTTCTCCGCGAGCCCGTAGACCGGCATCAACGCCTCGCGCCGGAAACCGTAGGGCGCGAAGCGTTTCGCGAAGCGGTCCAAGGTGTCGGGATCAACCGGCTCGGCGCCGTTCAGCGCGCAGCGCCACGACGACAGGTCGAGGCCTTCGAGGGCGGAATCGGGGATGCGCCGCACGCACAGCTCGTAGGCGAAGTTCGGAGCCGCGGAGAGTGTCGCGCCCCGCTCATGGATGGCCCACAGCCAGCGCTCGGGGCGCGCGAGGAAGGCGAGCGGCGACAAGAGCGAGATCGGCAGGCCGTAGGCGAGACAGAAGAGCCACGAGCCGATGAGGCCCATGTCGTGATACAGGGGCAGCCAGCTCACGCCCACGTCGTTGGGCGTGGCCTCGAGCCCCGCACCGATCGCGCGAATGTTGGCCAGCAGGTTGGCGTGGGTGAGCAGCACGCCCTTCGGCTGGCCGGTGGAGCCCGAGGTGTACTGGATGAAGGCGGGGTCGTCGGCGCGGCCTTCGGGGGCCTCGCAGGGGACGCCCTCGCGGGCCAGGTCGTCCGCCGTCACGACGTGGGCGAGCGTGGCGACGAGCGGGCGCAGCATCGCTGCGATCGGCATCGCGCGGCCGACCGTGATCATCAGCCTGACGCCGGCGTCGGCGAGGATCGCAGCCTGGCGTCTCGCGTACTCCTCGAGGCGGTCGAGGCGTGCCGGCGGGTAGATGGGCACCGGGATGGCGCCGGCAAGCAGGATGCCCTGGAAGGAGCGCAGGAAGTCGAACCCGGTCGGCAGCATCAGCGCGACGGTGTCGCCGCGCTGCACGCCCTTGTCGTGGAGGCCTCCTGCCAGGGAGCGCGCGGCCTCGAGCAGACCGCCGTAGGTCACGGCGCGCTCGCGGCCATCGTCCTCGCGCACCCAGGCCTGCACGCGTTCGGGCTCGGCAGCCGCACGCCGCCACAGCGTCTCCTGAAGCGTCGGAGCCGTCGCGACCGGGACGGCGGCGCCGATCCGAAGGGACGGCAGCTCGGCCGTGACCTCCGGGACGGGGCCGTCTGCCAAGAGGGCCGTGGTCAGCTCGACCGGAGAGTCGTAGCTCAGGAACCGGTCGCCGAGTCGCCGGCCGAAGGCCGCCTCGAGCCGGCTCAAGAGCTCGACGCGCTCGAGGCTGCCGAGGCCGAGATCGCGCTCCAGCGAAGCCGTGGGCACGACGGCCTGTACCGCCCTCGCGCCATGAAGCTCCGAAGTCAGCTCGCGGACGATCTCGAGGATGCGGAGCAGCGCCTCGGGCGCGGCCGTCTCGGCCGGGGCCGGGGTTGACATCGCTTCGGCCACTCTAACCGCGTCGCCAGGGCCGCGCAATAAAATGGCGGGCGATGCTCGAGATGGTTACTCAGCGCGAGATGCAGCGCATCTTCGATGTCACCGATCGGCTCGCGATCCATCGCGAGAGCCTGGTGGTGCCGCTCGCAGCGCGCACGCCCGGGCGCGTGCGCCGGATGCCGAACGGGAAGATCGAGATCGTGGTGGATGCCACGGACCCCGACGCTTTTTTGGCTGGGCTCGAGGCCGAGCTCCTGAAGCTCGGCCCCTAGCTCGATGGCTTGAGATACGGACCGAGTCGGCCGCATCCAAAAAGAGGCGCGGAAGAGTCGGTTCGACTCCCCGCGCCTCAGAAACGCCCCCGTGCGAAGAGAGAACTACTTCCCGAGGCAGGCGTCCTTCGCCGCCTTGGCGACCACGAACTTCAACCGCCGCTTGGCAGGGATCTTGATCGCCTCACCCGTTTGCGGGTTCCGCCCCATGCGGGCCTTGTAGTTCCGGATCACGAGCTTGCCCAGGCCGGGGATCGTGAAACCGTTCTTGGCCTCCTTGTACGCGAGGCTGGCCAGGGCCTCGAGATAACCGGCCGAGGTCTTCTTGGTGACACCGGTCTTCTCGGCCATAGCGGCCACGATCTTCGACTTGGTCATCGGCTTAGCCATCGAGTGACTCCTCCTCAGTGCGGTTTCCGCGTTGCGGACGCTTGCGCTGTCCCAAAAGAGCGCGCCATTCTATATGGGACCGCTCGGCCGCTGTCAACACAATTCCCGCTCTGGTCAAGGGCGGGAGGCGGTTCCGTCCTCTCTCAGGATGAACACCGTCTCGCCGGGTCGAGCGAGGCCGAGCTCCTCGCGGGCGATCCTCTCGATCGCGCGCGGATCGCTCCTGAGGGACGCGATCTCGGAGCCGAGGCGCGCGTTCTCCGCCTTCAGGTCATCGACCTCCCGGTGGAGGGCGTCGGCGCGACGCTGCTGCTCGAAGAGATAGAAGAAGCCTCGGTCACCGATCAGCGCGCCCACTGCGAGCGCGACGAAGAGGATGAGGCCTGCCACCAGCCAGACCTTGCGCCGCGGACCGTCCTCGATGGGACGCGGATCGCGCGGGGCCGGAGCATGAGAAATCACTTTAGTTATTGCTGAAAAGAGCCTACCACACCTGAATAATGTTCAGGGGACATTGAGGCTCACCCCTAGCCTTCGCCCGCCCTGGCGCGACATCGCGATCTGATAGCGCCTCAGCAGCGAAACGATGTCGCCGTTGAGTCGGCGCAGCCGGCGGAGGCCGGACCTGAAATCGCGGTAGCGCTCGACGAGCGCCTTCGCCTCGCCGGCCGCAGCCGCATCGATGTAGGTGAAGCCGCCGCGTCCTGCGCTGCGCGTCGACAGCACCCAGTAGGGGCCGTGCTTCCGGCCCTGCCGGCAGGCGCAGGCCTCCTTCCCGCACTCGCCGTAGCGGGCGAACAGCGAGCCGCCGAGCTGTTCGCGCAGGCGAAGCAGCTCCAGGGTCAAGGAGCGCTGTTCGTGCAGCTTCCCGCGAACCCGGCTGCGCAGCAGGTCGGCGTTGGTCATGTCTTACAGTGCAATTTGAAAATACGCTGTAAGACTACGGAAGCGGCGCGGCGCTGTCAAGGGCGAAGCGCCGACATGCTAGGATCGCTGCGGCTTCGGGAGGTGGGCGGTGATGTGGCTGTTGAAGACCGAGCCCTCGGCGTACTCCTTCGAGGACCTGGAGCGGGACGGGCGTACCGTCTGGGATGGGGTCAGCAATCCCGTCGCGCTCCGGAACCTGCGGGCGATGAAGAAGGGCGACCGCGCGATCGTGTACCACACCGGAGACGAGAAGGCCGCCATCGGCGTGGCCGAGGTGACGCGGGAGGCCTACGCCGACCCGAAAGGCCGCAATCCTCGACTGGTGGTCGTGGACCTGACGCCCGTCGCGCGGCTGCCGCGGGTCGTGACCCTGAAGGAGATCAAGGCGATGGCGGTCTTCGCGGACAGCCCGCTGGTGCGCCAGGGTCGGCTGTCGGTCGTGCCACTGAACGCCGCGCAGTGGAACGCGCTGAGAGGCGGACAGTGAGGCGCCTGGTCGTGATCTCGACCGCGCCCCGGGCGGAGGACGCGGAGCTCATGGCGCGGGAGCTGGTGGAGCGGCGCCTCGCGGCTTGTGTCAACGTGCTGCCGCTCATGACCTCCATCTACCGGTGGCGAGGCGACGTGGAGCGCACGGAGGAGGTCCTGATGGTGGTGAAGACCACCGAGGACCGCTTCGAGGCGGTCCGCGACGCCCTGGTCAAGGGCCACTCCTACGACGTGCCTGAGGTGCTGGCGCTCGAGGTCAGAGCGGGCCACGCGCCGTACCTCGCGTGGCTCGATGAGAGCGTGAGCTAGACCGCCGCCAGCCCCCGCGACAGATCCGCGATGAGGTCCTCGACGTCCTCGCAGCCCACGCTGATCCTGACCAGGCCGTCTCCGATTCCAAGGGCGTCGCGTTCCGACTGGGTGTATCCGGCATGGGTCATCGTCGCCGGATGCGAGATCAGGGTCTCGATCCCGCCCAGGCTCTCGCCGAGCGAGCAGAGCTTCACGGCCCGAAGCAGGCGGTCGGCAGCAGCGCGGTCGCCGAGGTCGAAGCTGATCATGGAGCCGAAACCGCTCGCCTGGCGCTCGTGCACCTCGTGGCCCGGATGGTCGGTGAAGCCCGGCCAGAACACGCGCCGCACCTTCCCCTGCTCGCGAAGGAAGTGGGCCACGCGCCGGCCGTTCTCCTCGTGTCGCTGCATGCGCAGGGCGAGGGTCTTGGTGCCGCGCAGCACGAGCCACGAGTCGAAGGGCGACAGGATTGCGCCCGCGGCGTTCTGCACGTAGCGCAGCCAGTCCGCGTGGGCGGGATCCCGGACCACCGCGACGCCGCCGACGCTGTCGGAGTGGCCGTTCAGGAACTTGGTCGTGGAGTGCACCACGATGTCGGCCCCCAGGCCGAGCGGCCGCTGGAAGAACGGGCTCATGAAGGTGTTGTCCACGACGAGCAGCGCGCCGCGCTTCTTCGCGACCGCCGCCAGCGCCGCCACGTCGCACACCTTCATCAGCGGGTTCGTCGGCGTCTCGATCCACAACATCTGGAACTCGCCGGCTCGCCGATCGAGCTCTGCGGCATCGCTCGCCTCGAGGAACTCGAAGACGACGCCGTAGTTGGACAGCACCTTCGTGAACAGCCGCCAGGTGCCGCCGTAGACGTTGTCGGAGACGACCACGCGTTGTCCTTGCTTGACGAGGGTCAGGACCGCGTTGGTCGCGGCCATCCCCGACGCGTAGCAGTACGCGTCGCTGCCGCCCTCGAGGGCGGCGAGGTTCTTCTCGAGGGCGCGGCGCGTGGGGTTCTGCGTGCGCGCGTACTCGTAGCCCTTGTGCTGGCCGAGGCCCTCCTGGACGTATGTGGACGTCTGGAAGATCGGCGTGATGATCGCGCCGGTGGAGGGGTCCGGCTCCTGTCCCGCATGGATGCAGTCGGTGGAAAAGCCCATCAGAGGTTCTCGAAGATTCCTTTGCCCAGGTAGCGTTCGAAGCCGTCGGGGAAGAGCGTGACCACGACGCGGCCGGGGCCGAAGGCCTGGGCCACCTCGCGGGAGACGTGGGCGACCGAGCCCGAGGAGCCCCCCACGAGCAGACCCTCGCGTCGCGCCAGGTCGCGGACGGCCGCGAAGGAGCTCGCGTCGTCG
This sequence comes from Vicinamibacteria bacterium, assembly GCA_035251085.1. Lineage (GTDB taxonomy): Bacteria > Acidobacteriota > Vicinamibacteria > Fen-336 > Fen-336 > DATFEN01. Next base: position 5,748 of record DATFEN010000301.1, read on the forward strand.
ACGGTGCGGACCTCGTCGATCAAGTCGCGGTGGAGCGCGCCCGGCCAGAACGAGTTGCCGATGCCCTCGACTTTGTGCGGCCCCGCAGGCCCGCCGCCCCAGATGGAGCCCTGCGGCTCGACGAGGACGGCGTGGACAGCGCCGCGCTCCTTGAAGTAGCGGGCAACGCCGCTGAAGGTCCCTCCGGTGCCGGCGCCGAGAACGATGGCGTCGGGCACGCGGCCGAGCTGCGCGTGGATCTCGGCGGCGGTCGTCGCGTAGTGGTAGTCGGGGTTGGCCTCATTCTCGAACTGCTGCGGCAGAAAGGCGTTCGGGAGGGTCTTCGCGAGCTCGCGGGCCTTCTCGATCGCGAACGGCATCCCCTTCTCGGTCGGCGTGAGCACCACCTCCGCGCCCAGCGCGCTCATGACGTGGGTCTTCGGACCCACGAACTTCTCGGGGACGACGAGCACCACCCTGTAGCCCCGCGAAATGCCGATGAGCGCGAGGCCGATCCCCGTGTTGCCGGCAGTCGGCTCCACGATCGTCGCGCCGGGACCGAGCCGGCCGCTTCGCTCCGCGGCCAGGATCATGCCCAGGGCCGCGCGGTCTTTCACGCTGCCGCCGGGGTTCAGGAACTCGAGCTTGGCATGCAGCGCCGCGCCGTTCGGCGGCTCGTAGCGCCGCAGGCGGAGCAGCGGCGTGCTCCCCACGATGTCGAGGACGCTGTCCACCACGCGGCCCGCGGACTGGGGCTCGATCACCGGCGTCGCGGCTTTCTTCATGCGAACGGCCCAGAGTATCCGCCGCTCGCGGAGGCGGTCAAACTCGAGAGCGCAGCAGACGCTCGCACTCCTCGGCGGGCAGCGGCCGGCCGAACAGGAAGCCTTGCGCCTGGTCGCAGCCCAGCCCGGTCAGGAACTCCCGCTGCTCCTCGGTCTCGACGCCCTCGGCCACCACCTTGAGCTTGAGGCTCTGGGCCAGGGCCAGCACCGCTGCGACGATCGCGGTGTCGTCCGGATCGCTGGGGATGTCCTTGATGAAGGAGCGGTCGATCTTCAGCTTGTCGATGGGGAAGCGCTTCAGGTAGCTGAGCGATGAGTAGCCGATCCCGAAGTCGTCGATCGACAGCGAGATGCCGAGCGCCTTCAGCTCGCGCATGGTGAGGATCGCGGCATCGGCATTCTGCATGGCCCAGCTCTCGGTGATCTCCAGGTCCAAGCAGTCCGTGGGGAAGTCGGCAGCGCGCAGCGCGCGCTGCACGCTGGCCGCCACGTCCGGCTGCTGGAACTGCCGCGCCGAGAGGTTCATGGCGAGGCGAAGCCCGGGCCGAATCGTCTGGTGCCAGCGCTTCACCTGGTTGCACGCGGTCTTGAGCAGCCATGGCCCGATCGGGAGGATCAGGCCGGTGGCCTCGGCCATCGGGATGAAGTCGAGAGGGGAGACCAGGCCGACGCCGGGCCGGTTCCAGCGCAGGAGCGCCTCCACGCCGATCGGCTCGCCGGTCGCGAGGTCGAGGATGGGCTGGTAATAGAGGAGCAGCTCGTCGCGGGAAAGGGCCCTTCGGAAGCTCGTCTCCAGGGCCAGGCGCTCGACGGCCGTGGCGTTCATGGCGGGCGCGTACATCTGGTAGTTGTCGCGTCCCAGCTCCTTGGCGCGGTACATGGCGGTGTCGGCGTTCTTCACCAGCACGTCGGGATCGTCCCCGTCGTCGGGAAACAGGCTGATCCCGATGCTGGCGGTCACGAACAGCTCGGAGTTGTCGATCCGCACCGGCCGCCGCACCGCTTCCAGCAGCTTCTCGGCCACCAGCGTCACGTCCTCCACGCGCCCCACGTTTGGGAGGAGCAGCGTGAACTCATCGCCGCCCAGCCGCGCCACCGTGTCCTCGCTGCGCAGCGTGGAGGCGATGCGGCGGGCGAGCGCCTGCAGCAGTCGATCGCCCACACCGTGGCCGAGTGAGTCGTTGATGACCTTGAAGCGATCCAGGTCGAGGAACAACACGCCCAGGCGCCAGGTGCGGCGCTGGCCCTGCAGGATGGCCTGCTCCAGACGGTCGCTGAACAAGAGCCGGTTGGGCAGGCCGGTCAGCGTGTCGTGATAGGCGAGGCTCGCGATCTGCGACTCGGCGTGCTTGCGCTCGGTGATGTCGAAGGCCGTGCCCATCACGGCGGGCTTGCCGCAGTACTCGACGATGCCCGCGGAGTAGTCGAGCCAACGTTCCTCGCCGTCCTTGCGGATGATGCGGATCTCGTACCGATTCGGAACGCTCTCGCCCTGTTGGCGCGCGAGTCCGCGCCGCTGGACCTCGTCCTTGTCGTCGGGATGGAGGATCTCCCAGAATGTGGGCAGGGCGAGGAACTCGTCGCGCGGGTAGCCTGTGATCGTGGCGGTTGCCTCGTTCGCGTACAGGAATCGGGTCCCCTGGTAGATGAAGATGGCCGCGGGCGCGGTGTCGGCCAGGGTGCGGAACTTCTGCTCGCTCTCGCGCAGCGCCTCCTCGGAGCGCCGGCGATCGATCACGGCCGCGATGTGGCGGGACACGAAGGTGAGGAGGTCGCGGTCCGCCTCGGCGTAGCGCAGGCTCTCCGTGTAGCTCTGGACGACCAGCACGCCGAACGTGGCCTCGCCGCGCTTCAGGGGGACGCCGAGCCAGTCCACGCCCGGAACGCCGACGTCCTCCACAGCGCCCGCCGCGACGAGGCCCGCGAACACTTCGGGCGACGCGAGGAGAGGCTCGCCGGTGCGCAATACGTACTCCGTCAGGCCGCGACCCGGCCGGGCGGGCGGACCGGCGGTGTCCACCTCGTCCACGAAGTACGGGAAGCTCAGCACGTCGTTGGACGCGTCGTACAGGGCGATGTAGAAGTTGCGGGCCCACATCAGTGCCCCGACGATGCCGTGAATCGACTCGTAGAGCGAGTCGATGTCCTCGACCGTGTCCGCCGCCTCGGCGATGCGATACAAAGCCGCCTGGACGCGCTCCGCTCGCTTGCTCTCGGTGGTGTCGCGGACCACGCACACGAGCCCGCCCCCATCGACCAGGGTCAGGGACAGCTCCTGCTGGAACGACGTGCGGTTCCGGCGAAGCCCGACGGCCTCGCCACGCCACGTACCGTCGCGCCACAGCGCCGGCAGGATCTCCGCGTCGAAGCGTCGGAGCTGCTCGGGGCTGTAGAGGACACGCCAGGACTGGCCCAGCAGCTCGTCTGGGGATTCGTATCCGTACAGCCGAGCGTGGGAGTCGTTCAGGAAGACGTAGCGCTCGTCCGCGTCGAGGATCGCCATCCCGTCCATCGACGCCTGGAACGCGTGGAACTGGAGGCGAAGGACGTCCTCGGCAGGGGTGGCAGAGCGTTCGTGCATGCGCAGCGGCGTAATGGTAGCAACAAGCCCCCGGCGATGAGCGACGGGCTCAGTCCGCGAGACACAGACCCACCCTGTGGCCCAGCCCGCGGCCGATGGCCACGTAGCCGCCACTCTCCCTCGACACGCTGTCGGCGGGGCTCGGTAGGCCGCCCCAGCCCAGGCCACGGGAGAGGCGGCGGTGGACTTCGTCGTAAAGCCATTCTTGCCAGCCGCTTGCCGTTTCCCCGCGGAGCCGCCAGACGCCCCCGTCGGTGACGACCCGCAACGATCGTACCGGTCCCAGGGCTGCCGCCACATCGGATTCGGTCCAGAGGCGGCGCCAGGGCCGCGCATCGAGGGCCGAGTGCCTCGGGCAGCTGGCCTTCGTCTCGCCACCCGAGCCCCACACGTAGCGCTCGGACAATGGCGCGCCGCCGCAATGGCTCGTCCAGTGCGAGGGACCGGGCCGCGCCGCCTCGGACCGGATCGCCGCCAACAGTTCGGGATCTTCACGCAGACCCGCCTGGGGTGGCGACAACGAGACGAGCCGTACGCTCGCGCCGGCCCGCCATTCCGGGCGGGGCCCGCGACCGACGAAGAAGGCGCAGTGCGTGGAGTCGCAGACGTCCGCGGCGGCGTGCCGCCTGCCGGAGGACAGGAAGCGCAGGGCGGCGCCGCCCAGCGCGACGAGCCGCTCGCGCTGGAACGAGGGCAGCTCTGCGGCTGCGACGCCGGCGAGGTACTCGAACGGATCCATCTCCGCGACCACGGCGAGAGCGCCGCTCGGAAATCCACCGACCTCGATCGCGCCGTGCAGCCGGCGCGTGAGCCGCCACTCCGGCAAGCGCAATTCCCATAGCCCTTCCGCGAGACGCTGGCCCGCTTGCAGCACGACCTCGCCGTACGGCCCCACGAAGCCGGCCGGTCCCTCGACGGGAACGCCCGACAGGTTGCGGGCCGCGACCTGTCGCGGGCGAAGCAGCGAGAACAGCGCGACCCGGACGCGTCCAGTCGACGGCACCGACGCGAGGGGCGCAGCCCGTGAGCGGAGGGATGCCGCGAGAGCCTCGCCCGCATCGCGACCCGTCCCGCGCCGGACGAGGGCGAGCACTCCCGTGCCAGTCGCATCGACCGCCACGGCCAGGCCGGAGGTCTGCAGCGGGCGGCCGTCGATCGATGGTGCGGTGCCGGTCTTGGCGTAGTGGGCACCGGAGCCGAGGCCGTGGGCCGTGCCGTCGAGAGCAGCGGCCCGCAGCCCCGCGAGCAGCTCGCGGCGCACGTCGTCGCGTATCGTCCACGGCTCGAGAACGAGCTGTACATAGGCGTCGAGCAGCACGTCGGCGCGGACCGCGGCGCGGGGACGGCCCGTCTCGTCGGGCAGGCCGATCGCGGTCTCGGGCGTGAGCGGCGTCTCGACGGCGAAGCCTGCAGCGCTCAGTGCCCGGGCGAGCGCCTCAGCCGGCGTGTCGGCGGCCAGGCCGCGGAAGTAGGCGTTGCACGAGAGCGATGTGGCGCGCACCAGGCCGAGGGCTCCGTGGCCCGATCTCAGCCAGCACGACGACCCGCCGCGGCACACGAGCCGCGGTGGCTCTGCGCCCGGATGCGCCTCCGCCCAGCCGCGTACGAGAAAGGGCTTCTGGAGCGAGCCCACGCCCAGCGGCCTTGCCGGGGCACCGACCGACGCCTCGATGCGACCGCCGCTGAGCCGCCAGAAGATGGGCGCTTCCCCGGCCTGCGTTCCGACCGTCGCGCCCAGCGCCACGGCGACCAGTGCAACGAGCCTCATTCGAACGCCACGCGCTCCTCGAAGCCTTCGCTCGTGCGCCGCCGCTCGATGGAGATCGCCCGGACGGCCGGCATCCAGCCGAGCAGGCCGAGGATCCGGTCCGAGAAGGGCCGAACCTCCTCCGGCGACGCGGGGCCCTCGAGACGGGTCCACGTCTGTCCCTCGGTGCGCAGCGCTCCAAGATCCAGACGACCCCAGCGAATGACGCCCGGCGCCGCAGCCGGCTCCGTCACGTTCGAGAGCGTGGCCGTGTCGGGCCCGATCCACACGAAACGCCCGGTGCGGCGGATCGCGGCTGCGGCGAGATCGGGTCCGAGGCGCAGCTCCGATGCGTCACCGACACGGGCCAGGATTGCCCGCGCCGCACGACGCTGCAGCGTTCGCCGCGCCAGTTCGACGAGCTCGGTGTCCTGGGCCTCCGGCCATTCGAAGACGATCAGCCTGCTTCCGTTTCGCAGGACGGCCCAACCCCAGCCGTGCTTCGCCTGCGCCAGCAGCTCGAACCAGTCTCCGAGCTCGCCCGCTTCGTTCTCCGGGCCTGAGCCTGGCAGGGGCTGGCGGAGATCGGTCAGGTAGCGGTTCTCGGTGTCGGGCCCCACCTTCGGCAGCGGCCGCAATGCGGCGGCGGGCCGCGGCGCCGGCTCTGGAACCGGCTCGAGGAGCGCCGCGCGCAGCGACGCCGCGAGGTTGGAGCCGCCGGGCTCCCAGCCGAGGCCAATCGCCTCCTCAGCGGCGAAGCGGTGCGCGGCCGCCGCCTCGTCGCTGGATCCCTCGCGGAACTCGACGAAGCGCGCATCTTGCAGCCGCAACGCGGCGCGGACGCGGCCCTTCTCGGGACCGTTGCCGAAGAGGAACTCGCGACGGAAGTAGAGGTCCTGACGGAGCGCGTCGACGTCCAGCTCGACGCACGCCAGACCGGCCAGTGGCGCTTCGAACCCGGTTCCAGCGAGGGCGGCATCGAGGGCACTGCGCAGGGCCCGCTCGCTGGTCGCGAGGAGCAGTCGGTCCGCGTGGCGCGCCCAGGCGAGGCCCATGCGGCGCTCGTCGGATGCCCCGTCGGCCGTGCCTTGGGCGATCAGCCGGTAGGGGACGCCCTGATGCAGTTTCTCCTCGCCGAGCGGAGGAGTCAGCGGCAGCGTCGCGACCGGCGTCTCGATCGTGAGCACGGCTTCGAGATGTCCCACGTCGAGGAGCGCGAGGCCGACCCGGCGCGGCTGCAGCGTCCGAATCTGAGCCCAGGTCCAGGGCAGGTCCTTTGCCAGCCGCGACCACTGGTCCTCGAGCTTGGACCCGACCTGCGTCCGGCGCCACGCCGCGACCACCGGGTCGTCCAGCGCCGCGCGGCCTTCGAGCGCGAGCCGCCAGCGTCCGGCGAGGGCGGCATCGAAGACCTTCGCATCGGGGATGACCAGCCGCACTGGCGCATCGGGCAGCGGCAGCGGGCGCTCCGCGCCGGAGACCGGAAGGGCGAGCAGAGCCGCTGCAACCGCACCCGCACGGAACCTCATCTTCTTTCCTCCGCCGCGAGCACGTCGGCCACGAGGCGAAACGTCAGGTCCCGTGGTCGCCACGGCGCGGGTCGACCATCGGTGAGACGGAACGCGCGCGGCGCCTCCGGAGCGCCGGCCGCCGCGATCTCCGCGCGGAGCTCGACGATACCCTCGCCACCGCGGTCGGACAGCACCGCCAGCATCGCCTCGGCGCCCGCATGCTCTTCGGCTGCAGCGAGAACCCGTGCCACATCCGCGAGCGCGGCGTTCGTGTCCTTGCGAGGGAACCGTCGCCGGTCGAGGTCCTCCGCGAGGCGGGAGGGGTCGATCTCGCCGAGCGCCCGACGCGCATCGCGCCCCGACTCCGGGAGCACGCCGCGCGCCGCGCGGAGCCTCAGGACCCGGGCGTCCGATCCCGCTGGGCCGAGGCTCTCCATGGTCGGCGATGCGAGCGCCAAACCGGCCCTGAGCAGCGCGCCTTCCTCCGCGGGCGCGAGGCTTCGCAGGGCGGCCCGCGCGACGAGCAGGTCGGTGGGATGCGCTTTCAAGTGGTCGCCGATGGGCGTCGCCACCTCGGCGGGCGGCCGTCGCCAGAAAGGCAGCGCAGCCTTCCAAGGGGACGGAGACCCGGGCGCGGGCTCGAGGCCCAGGCGCCGCCACTGGTCGAAGGCGCGCAGCTCGTCCGCGGC
>DATFEN010000304.1:0-24183 GCA_035251085.1 Vicinamibacteria bacterium
AGATGTTCGGCATCGGTCGGGGCGTGGCGACCGGTGTGGCCGAGCGCTCCGGGAAGTTCCAGCTCGCGCGCGGCGGCACGCTCTTCCTCGACGAGATCGGCGAGATGCCGCTCGCGCTGCAGCCGAAGCTGCTGCGCGCACTCCAGGGCCAGGAGATCCAGCCCCTGGGCGGCGCCCCGGTCGCCTTCGACACGCGCGTCGTGGCGGCGACGAACTCCGACCTCGAGCACAGGATGGAACAGGGCCAGTTCCGCCAGGACCTGTACTACCGCGTCGCCGGCTTCGTCCTGCGCGTGCCACCGCTCCGCGAGCGCCGCGACGACATCCCGGGCCTGGTCGAGGCGTTCCTGGAGGGCTTCGCCCGCGACGCCGGCAGGCCGGCGCCGTCCATCACCCCCGAGGCCATGCGCGCGCTGGCAGCCTACCCGTGGCCCGGCAACGTTCGGGAGCTGCAGCACGAGGTGCGCCGGCTCGTCTACCTCTGCCCGGACGACGAGGCCATCGACTGCGCCGTCCTGCCCGACCACGTCCTCGACCCGCCGATGGCGGAGCCCGTTGCGCCGTCCTCGCTGAGGCTCCAGGACCACGTCGACCATCTCGAGCGCCGGCTGATCCGGGCTGCCCTCGCGCGGAGCGGCGGCAACCGCTCGGCGGCGGCGCGGCTGCTCGACATCTCGCGGAACGGGCTCACTATGAAGATGATGCGGCTGGGCCTCGTCGAGTCATGACCGCTTGCGCCGCCGCGCCGGGCCGGCATTCTTGGTCTTCTTCTGGGCCGCCCGCACGGATGCGAGCTCGGCTTCGAGCGCCTCGATGCGGCGCAGCGCCTTCTTGAACTCGTCCCGCGTGGGGATGTTCATCGTCTTGAGCGCGCGCGCCGCGGCGGCGTCGAACTTCTCCTTCCCCTCGTAGGCGGCCTGCACCGCCTTCACGAACTGCGGGTTCTTCATGAACTCGCTCGACATCTGGGTGAAGATCTGCTCCCCCCGCGCCCTGAGCCTGTCGAACACGCTTTCGTCGCTCATGCCTTCGGCCTCCCGCCCCGCCGGGGCTTTCTCCGCTCGAAGCTCTTCGGATCGATCTCCGCGGCCAGCAGCTCCTGGAACTCCTCCGCGGGCAATGCGCCCACCTGACGTCCCGTTTCGTGCTCGATGGCGTCGAGCGCCTGCGCCCAGACCTTCTCGCGCCTCGCGATCTCGTCGGGATCGCGAACCCGGCCGTAGTCCTGCACGAAGCGGTTGTGACGGCACAGCATGCGGAAAGCCTGGCGTGTATCCGGCCGGCGGATCGGCAGGCCCAGGATGCGCACGTCGTTGCCGACCTCGTGCACCGGCTGGCCCCACTCGCCATATCCTCCGAAGATCGTGGCCAGGCGCTCGAGGGCGTTGGCCAGCTTCGGCTCGCCCACGTGGGTCAGCACGGCCTTGACGAGCGGCAGCGTCAAGTTGCGGTACAGCGTCGGATCCGCCAGGCGCACGTCCACGCCCAGCTCCTCCTTGACCGTGCCCACCATGTCCTCGGAGCGGATGCGGTTGTCGGTCGCGAGATGGATGCGGTTGCCGATCGCCTCCGGCGCCACGAGCGCCGCGAGGATGCCCTGGGCGACGCGGTCCACCGGCACCAGGTTCAGCTCGGCGACGCGGTCCCCGGGGAACACGCACGCCACGGCGGCGATCGCCCGGGCCTTGGTCATTCCGAGCAGGTCGCCCTTCGCGCGCGCGAGCGCCTCCTTGGCCCGACCGAAGGCGTTGATGGGAGCGTTGACGACCTTCGTGTCGCCACGGTTGTTGCCGGTCTGCGAATCGCCGATCACGATCGACGGCAGGAGCTGCACCACGCGCAGGCCCTTCTCGACCAGGAAGCGGTCGGTCTCGATCGAGGCCATCGCCTTCGTCAGCTCGTAGAAGTTGTTGTAGAAGTGCCGCGGGAAGACGAGGGCGCTCTCCTGGGCGATCGAGCGCTTCTTGCGGCCGTGGATGTACGAGGTCTCGATGGCCACGTGCTGGATGAAGGGCGAGCCGGACTTGGCCTGAAGCGCGTGGGAGAACCTGAGCGCGTTCAGGCTGCCCAGCACGTTGGCGCGGAACGAGTTCTCGTAGGTGTCGTCGAACGACACGCTGGCCGCGCAGTGGACAACGTGGGTGAGGGTTCGCTCGAGTCTGTGCAGCTCGCCCGATGCGATCCCCAGCCCGGGCTTCTCGATGTCCCCGGCCACGAAGCGGAAACGGCGCGCACGCGCACCGGTGATGTGCAGCCGCCTGAGCAGCAGCGCGCCGCGCTCCGCCGCCGAGAGCACCCTCACCACTGCCTTCGTCTTCGGATCGCGCAGCGTCTCCGGCCGCACCACCGCGACGACGTCGGCGACGCGCCGGTCGGACGCCGCCTGGCACAGCATCTCCTTGCCCAGGAAGCCCGTGGCGCCCGTCAGGAGGACATGGAGTCGCGGGTTGCGTCCGCGCGCGCGGAGCAGTGAGCGTGCGTCCCGCTGCAGCCGCTCCACCCGCTCACGCACCTGCTTCTCGGTCAGGTGCGTCGGCTCCCGGAACCGGAACACGTAGCCACGCTCGGACACGCCCAGGAGCTTCTTGGCTCGCCGCCTCGCCTCCTCGCTGCCCGTCACGACTCCGACCCCTCGGGCCATCCAATGGCCGAGCCCGGTGAGGGCACGCAGCCCGTGACGGACGACACGCTCCTTGCCGGTGAGGCCGATGACGCGACTCGCCACGAACTGCGCCGCGAGCTCCGCCGGATGCTGGTCGCGGTGCGCGTGGACCAGGAGCTCGTCGGGATCGATCGAGCCCGGGATCTCGCGCCCCGTCTCCCGGTCCACGCGGGCGATGTAGCGTGACGGCGAGAGGTTCAGCTCCGGCCCTTCGGGCCTGGGCCGGGGACGCGAGGCCATGCTCAGCCGGCCGCCGGGGCCGGACGTGCGTTGAGCGCGCCCTCTTCGACCCAGTGAGCCAGGAGCCTGCGTATGCGGTAGGCGTCCGTCGGGATGCTGGCCTCGCAGTTCGGGGGGCTGGCGCCTTTCGCCACCCGGGTCCACACGGCGTGGACGAAATCCTCGTCCTCGTCCCGCAGTGGCGAGTGGGCCGTGCCCGTCGCCTCCAGGAAGACCTGGTCGGGCACGAGCGTCGAGGCCCGCTTGAACTCGTCGTGACGGCGAACGCCCTCGAGAACCAGCCCGAGCACGTCGTAGGGCTCGGAGCTGGCCCCGAGCGCCGCGATGTCCGTGCGGCTCACGAAGGCGAACGTCCCGCTGAACGGCTTCTCGAAGAGCTCGTAGACGGCGTCCTCGTCCCTGAGGTTACCGAAGTGCGCGCCGCGGAACAGGCCTCCTTCGAACAGCAGCGACGCCTGCACCTGTCCCGCCGTCTTCATCAAGCTCAGCATGCCGGTGAGGCTGGACTGGTTGAGCGTCTGGAGGACGTTGGGCAGACCGAACAAGTCGAGGTCGCCGGACAAGCCAGCGGCGGGCGACTCGACCGGCTTGCCAGCGGAGGCGAGGCCGATCAGCGCCTTCGAGGCCGCCTCTGTGAACTTCTGGCCCGGGTGCTTGTCCACGATCTCCTGAAGGATCGCACGCACCTCGGGGAGCGGGGTGCCCGAGAGCGCCTGGACCAGCCACACGATCCGGTCGTCGTTCTTCTTCACCGTGAAGCCGAGGACGCTCTTCGGCAGCTCCGCGCGGAGCGCCGCGATCACGCGGTCGACCAGGTCCTTGCTGCTCGACAGGTCCTGGCGCCCGGCCTCCACGAGGCGCGCCATCGGACTCCCGAGCCTGGGCTCGGCCTTGAGGCCGTGGTCCACCATGGCACGCCAGGCGCGCGGCGTCGCGTAGCGGGCCAGCGCGACGCAAGTCCGATCCAGCAGCATCTCGACGTCGGATTCGGAATACACCGCCGTCGCCGGCTGCAGCAGCATGTTCTCGAACAGCCGCAGGTAGGTGATGAGCGCCCGCTCGGATCTGTCGTGTCGCACGGCGGCGAGGAACGCGATCACCTGCTTCACGATCGGCGGTGGGCTGTTGCGCCCGGGCGTGCGCATGACGACCTGGATCTCGTCCTCCATCGAGACATCCGCGGGACGAGGGATCACGCGAAGCAGGTAGACCAGGTTCATCTGGAAGAACGGATCCACCTCAGCGCTCGGATCGTCCACTGAGGCCTTGAGGAGCTCCCACGCCTTCGCGCGCGCGGAAACGCCGTGGGCCTCCAGCATGGACAGGAGCTGATAGCGTCGCTCGCGGCGCGGCTCGCCGTTGAGCTGGCGCAGCAGGCCTTCCGGGCCGAGCGCGTCGAAGAAGCTCAGGACCGTGAGCAGGTTCGCGCGCGCGTCGGTCCGCTCGGCATAGCGCCCCAGGCGCTCGGGGTCGAGGTAGTCGTGGCCGCCCTTTCGCAGGGCCTCGACGAAGGGCGCCTTCACCTTCCCCTCGCTGGCCAGCTGTTGCGCGAGCTCGAACATCGTGACCGCTCGGCCGAGGTGGCCCACGTTGAACTGCTCGATGGCGGCGTGCACCAGCTCCCGGAAGCGCTTGGCGGCCTCCTCGGGGGCTTCGGCCAGGGCCACGATCTGGCGCATCGCGTTGAGCTGCAGGCCGACAAGGGGCGCAGGTGTTCCCGGCACGGCGGGCAGGCTGCCCCACCCCGGCAACGAGCGCGCGAGCGCCTTCAGCACCTGATCGAGGCTCGTGTCGATACCGAACTCGCGCAGCGGCGCGAGGTGCTCCTCGAGCTCCTCCGAGGAGGCCGACTGCACCGCGGCGGCCGTCATGAACTGCGAGGCCAGCTCGCCGCGCTGCTCGGATGACGCTGCTTCAGCGGCGCCTCCCGCCTGGAGCGGCTGGAGCCGCTCCAGGAACAGCGAGAGTCGGCGCAGCCCGCGAGCCGCCTCGGGCGACAGCGTGGACGGGTCGGGTGCCGCGCGCTTCGCCTTCGCCGCCTCGCTGCCGGGCTGTCGGTCCAGGGTGGGAACGGCCTCGGCGGGGCCGTCGCTCAGCGAGGACGCCCGAAGGCGCTCCAGGTTCTGCTTCAGAAGGGCGCGGTCCTCCTGGGGGCACTGGGCGACGAGGTGCGGCGTGATCCCCGCCAGGCAGCGCTCGATCGTGGGCTTCGCGACCAGGTCCAGCTCGCCCAGGATCGCGACCTTCTTGGCCGCGTGGAAGAACAGGTCGGCCATCGAGAGGTTCACGGCCGCCGTGCTCTGGTGGGACACCCAGGCCGAGATCTCCGATGCCAGGACCGCAGGCGGCTGCTGGATCAGCAGCTCCATGGAGTCTGCGACCATCAGCGGCGCCAAGCGGTCGGAGAGGAGCTGCTGTAGCTCGTAGACTGCGTCCCGAAGCGCCTCTCGTTCAGTCACAGCAGGCGCCGGGCAGGTTACGCCGACGACTCCGCTGCGTCAACGAACGCCACCCTCGCCCGCCTGTCATATATTCCTCTCAGCTTCTGAGGAGCCGCTTGGATGCGCCCGGTCGCGTTGGTGGCAGGAACGGTGATCGTGCTCGCGGCCGTCGCGGGCTGCCGGAACCGCCGGGCTGAGCACAGCCTCGTCGTCGTCGGTCGCTCGCCGATCGTCTCGCTCGATCCCATGACCAACGGCGACTACTACGCCCACAACGTCTTCCGCAACGTCTTCGATCCGCTGGTCGTCTTCGACGCCGAGCTGCGGCTGGCCCCCGCCCTGGCCGTCTCGTGGAGCAACCCGAGCGAGAACCTGTGGCAGTTCGACCTGCGCCCCGGAGTGCACTTTCACGACGGCCGGCCGCTCGAGGCAGCGGACGTCAAGGCCAGCCTCGACCAGGCGCGCCACACGGAGGCTTCGGCCGGGGACCTGGCGCTCGTGACCGACGTGCGCGCCCCGTCGCCTCGGCTCGTCGAGATCGAGACGCGCCTGCCGGTGCCGTTGCTCCTCAACCGTCTGTCTCGGATCCTGGTGCTGCCGCGCGGCCAGGCCGATGTCGAGCTGCCCGTCGGCACCGGCGCCTACCGATTCAGCTCCTTCGACGCCGGGCGCGAGGTCACCCTCGAGCGCTTCGACGCCGGCTGGCGCGGCCGGCCGCGCTGGGACCAGGTGACCTTCGGCGCCGATCCCGACGGTCGCGAGCGCGTCGACCGCCTGCTGCGGGGCGAGGCGGACCTGATCGAGGCTCCGCCGCTCGAAGACACGCCGCGGATCCGTGCGAGCGACGTGGCGAAGCTCGTCGAGCGCGTGGGGGCCCAGATCGCCGTGCTCGGCTTGAACGCGCAGCAGCAGCGCGGCAACCCGTTCGCGCGTGTCGAAGCGCGGCGGGCGGTGTCCCTCGCCCTGGACCGCGACGCCCTGGTGCGCGAAGCGCTCGGCGGGAGCGGCCTGCCTGCGGCTCAGCTCGCTGCACCCGGCATCGTGGGCTTCGTCCCGGGCGTTGCAGTCGCGCCGCCCGACCCTCAGAAGGCCCGAGCCCTCCTGGCTGCAGCGGGTTTGCCGCGGGGGGTCGATGCCGAGCTCCTCTTCAGCGAGCGCGACCGTCGCCTCGCCGAGGCGATCGCCAGCCACGGGCGGACGGCGGGGCTTCGCTTCCGCCTCGAGGAGCTGACTTGGCAGGAGCTGGACCGTCGCCTTCTTGAGCGCTCCGCCGCCGCCTACGTCTACGTGACCACGTTCCCCAGCGGCGACGTGGCGGAGCTGTTGATGGACCTCCACACGCCGACCAGCGACGGCCTCTTCGGCGTCTACAACTTCTCGGGCTATTCCGATGCCGGGCTCGACGAGCTGGTCGAGCGCGCCGACCTGGCCATGCAGCCCCTCGAGCGCATGGCGCTCCTCGAGACCGCGCAGCGCCGCGCCACGGAGGCCTACGCGCTCATTCCGCTCGTGATCCCACAGCAGCGCTTCGCCGTGAGGCGCGACATCCTCTGGGCCGGCCATGCCCTCGGACGCATCGATCTCGAGTCGGTGCGCCGAAAGCCCTGAGCAACGCCACGCTGCTAAACTAGGCCGTGCTCGCATGGCTCGCCGACGTGCGGCCGGAGGAGCGGCGCGGCGTCGCGGCGGCGTTCCTGACCCTGTTCGGGATCCTGGCTGGGCACACGCTCCTCGAGACGGCCCGCGACGCGCTCTTCCTGGCGCGGCTCCCGGCCACCCAGCTCCCTTGGATGTACCTTGCGCTCGCCGCCGCAGCGTTCCTCGTGTCGCGCGTCCGTCTGCCCAGCGTCGGCGCAACCGCCGGCCCGTTCAGCTTCTCGCTGCTGCTGCTCGCGAGCGCCGTGGTGACCCTGGTCTTCTGGCTCTTCCGCAAAGCGACGGGCACCGGAGCGCTGTACTTCCTCTACGTGTGGTCGGGCCTCTTCGGAACGATCGCCGCTGTTCGCTTCTGGAGCGTCCTCTCCGACGTATACACGGTCACGCAGGCCAAGCGCCTCTATCGGATCATCGGCGCGGGCAGCGTCCTGGGCGCGATCGCGGGCGCGACCGTCGGCGGCCTCGTCGCCGCACGCTATCCGGCCCGCTCGCTGCTCCTCGCGAGCGCCATCGTGGTCGCCCTCACGGCCCTCGCGGCCGCGCTGTTCGTCCGGCCGGCGGGCGACCCGCGGCGCGACGAGCACAACGTGTCCCTGAGCGTGTCGACCGAGGCGGCCTGGACGGCGGTTCGAGATCACCCCTACGTGCGGCCCCTCGCCGGGCTGGTGCTGACCTCGACGGTGGCGCTGACCCTCGCGGACTACCTCTTCAAGTCGGCGGTCGCGGCCCACGTGCCGAAGTCCGAGCTCGGAGTCTTCTTCGCGGCGGTCTACGGGGTTCTCAATGTCCTCGCGCTCGTGGTCCAGGTCCTGGGCGTCGGCTACCTGCTTGGGCGGCTCGGCGTGCACCGGGCGATGTGGGTGCTTCCCGGGCTCCTCGTCACAGGCTCGCTGGCCTTCCTGATCACCGGTGGCCTGCTCGCGGCACTGTTCCTCAAGGGCACCGACGGGGCGCTGCGCCACACTCTGCATCGGACGGGCACCGAGCTGCTGTACGTCCCGCTGCCCGACGCGATACGCGCGCGCGTGAAGCCTTTCATCGACACCGCGGGCCAGCGCGGCGGACAGGCGCTCGCCTCGATCCTGATCCTGACGCCGGTGGCGTTCCTCCCCCGCGAGGGCTTCCTGGCGCTGGCGCTCCTGGTCGTGGCCGTGCTCTGGATCGTGACGGCGGCCGACCTGCGCCAGAACTACCTCGACCTGTTCCGGGCCGCGCTCCGCGAGGGCGCGATCGCGACGCGTCTCGACCTGCCCCAGCTCGACTTGGGCTCCCTCGAAGCGCTGTTCGCAGCGCTCAACAGCCAGGACGATGGCGAGGTCGTCGCGGCGATCGATCTGCTGGAGGCCCAGGACAAGGCCAAGCTGGTGCCGGCCCTGATCTTGTACCACCCCTCGCCGCCCGTCGTGATCCGAGCCCTCGACCTGTTCGTCAAGGCTGCGCGCACGGACTTCCTTCCGATCGCCGATCGCCTTCTGTCCAACGCCGAGCCCGAGGTCCGCGCCGCGGCGCTGCGCGCTCGCACGCAGCTCCAGAGCGACGAGAACCTGCTGCGTCGGATGAGCCGTGACTCGAGCCCGCGCGTCCGCGCCACTGCCGCGGTCGGGCTCGTCAGCGGCGGATGGTTCTCCGACGAGGTTCAGCGCGTCATCGACGAGCTGCGCGCCAGCCAGTCCCCCGAAGCGGGCGTCGCCCTCGCGCGCGCGATCCGCCTCCAGCCCGGGCCGCCTTTCGAGTCGGTGCTTCTGGATCTCGCCGAGGCCCCCGAGGCCGAGGTGCTCGTCGAGGTCGCCGCGGCCATGGCGGCGGCTCCGTCGGATCATTACCTTCCCGCCTTGCTCCCGATGCTGTCGCAGCGCGAGGTGCGGCCGGCCGCGCGCAGCGCCTTCCTGGCCCACGGCGAGCGCGCCCTGCGCTTCCTCGACGAGGCCCTTTCCGACCACGCCCTTCCCCAGGAGATTCGCCGCCACCTGCCTCGCACGATCAGTCCCTTCCCTGCGGCGCAGGCCGCCCCCATCCTGCTCCGCCACATGGTCGACGAGCCGGACGGGCTGGTGCGCTTCAAGATCCTGCGCGGGGTCGGCCGCATCCGCGCCGACAACCCGGCGCTTCCCCTGGACACGCGGCTCGTGGAGCAGGGCGTCCACGCCACGCTGGAGGTGTGCTTCCGCCTGCTCCATTGGCGGGAGGTCCTCGAGGACAGCGCGCGCGACGCGCCCGAGCGGCTCACGGCTGGTCACGAGCTGCTCACCACCTTGCTCCGCGACAAGGAGCACCACGCGGTCCAGCGCCTGTTTAGGCTCCTCGGCCTGCGCTTCCCCCGCGAGGACGTCTATCGCATCTACCGAGGCTTCCAGAGCTCGAGCCCCAAGATCCGAGCCAGCAGCCGCGAGCTCCTGGAGAATCTGCTGCCGCCGCCGCTCAAGGAGGCCGTCCTGGCGCTTGTCGACCCCACGCCGGGGGAGGACCGCCTGGCGTCCGCGGCGCCCTACTACGTCCCGCGCGCGCTCACTTACGATGAGCTGCTCGGTCTGATGCTCGAGCAGGCGAGCGAGTCGCTGCGCTGCATCGCGGCCCACCACATCGCTGAGCTCGGGCTCCGTGATTTCCTGCCCCGGATCGAGGCCATGGCTCCCGTCGAGAGCGCGTTCTTCGTGTCGCGGGTGCTGGAGCGCGCCGCGGCGGCGCTGTCGCGAGCGGAGCCCCAGCATGCCTGACCGGGGAGCGATCGGCGCGCTGGAGCGGGTGCTGTACCTGAAGGCCATCCCCGCCTTTCGAGGAATGAACAACGACGCGCTGGCGGCGCTCGCCGAGTCGGCCCGCGAGCGCTTCCATCCGCGCGGGTCGCTCATCTACGACGAGGCGACCCCAGTCGCCTCGATCCATCACATCCTCGACGGCCGCGTACGGGTGACCCGCGGCGATGCCCTGGTCAT
Organism: Vicinamibacteria bacterium; assembly: GCA_035251085.1. Taxonomy (GTDB): domain Bacteria; phylum Acidobacteriota; class Vicinamibacteria; order Fen-336; family Fen-336; genus DATFEN01. Next base: position 9,933 of record DATFEN010000304.1, read on the forward strand.
GATTGCAGGGCCCGGCACCCCGATGGGGGCGCTCGCCGTTCTGGCGGGCGTGCCAATGGCGCTCCGAGGCACGGCCGAGATCGACACGATCAGCCTCGAGATCGACAGCGAGGCGCTGATGGAGGTCTGCGAGGACCACTTCAGCGTGGTCCACGCCCTGCTGAAGTACGTCGCGCGTTGGATCGTGGACATCGAGCGGCGCGAGGGGCCGCAGGGAGCGCCGCCCCCGAAGGGCGGGGCCCGGCGGCGTCTCGTCGACGGAGAGCTCGACCTCGTGGAACGCATCTTCTACCTGCGCCGCTTCCCGGTGTTCTCGGGAGCCAGCATCAACGCCCTGGCCGAGCTGTCGCGCGGCCTCACCGAGGTCCGCTTCGGCCCCGGGGTGCCGCTGTGGTCCGCCGGGGACGCCGGACCGTATGCTCTCCTCGTCGTCGAGGGCAGCGTCGACTGCGTGATCCCGGGGATGGGCGTTCGCTTCCGAGCTGAGCCTGGCTGGGGCCTCGGCACGATGGAGGCGATCGCGGAGCTGCCGCGCTGGCACGACGCCACGACGGCGGGCCCCGTGATCGCGCTCCACGGCGCGATGGAGGGGCTCATCGACGTCTTCGAGGACAACATCGAGATGGCGATGAGCTTCCTGGCCCTGCTCTCGCGTGGGCTGATCTCCTACATCGAGAGGCGCGGTGCGGCCGGGGTGCCAGCCCCCGCCTGAGGATTTCGAGGAGGTGCGATCGTGACCTGCAAGTGCTTGACTCTTCTTCGGGGGCTCACTGTCTTGCTCGCTGCGGCCGGAGCGCACGCGCAGGACCCCACCGCGCTCAAGAAGAGCTGCGACAAGGGCGCTGCTCAGGACTGTTTGACCCTGGCGGGACGCCATGCGACCGGCGAGGGCGGACCCAAGGACTTGAAGCAGGCGGCGGGCTTCTACAAGAAGGCGTGTGAGAAGGGCAGCGGCCGCGGCTGCTACGAGCTGGCCGGCCTGCATCGAAGCGGAGAGGGCGTCGACAAGAGCATCCCGAAGGCCATCGAACTGTGGGAGCGCGCCTGCGGAACCGGCGAGGCCGAAGGCTGCACGACCGTGGGGGTCATGGCCCTGCGCGGCCAGGACGCCCCGGTCGACCTCGCGCGGGCGGCGGACCTCCTCGACCGCGGCTGCGCAGCGGGGAGCATCCGCTCCTGCGCCCTGGTGGGCTCGATGCACGAGGACGGGCTGCACTTCCCGCGCGACCCGAAGAAGGCCGCGGAGTACTTCGAGAAGGCATGCGGCTCCAAGGACGCTGAAGCCTGCGCGCGTCTCGCGGCCCTGGCGCGGGAGGGCCGGGGCATCGCCAAGGATCCGGCCCGCGCGTTCACCCTGGCCAACCAGGGCTGTGACGCCGGCATGGCCGCCGCCTGTTCTCAGCTCGGCATCGCTCACGCGTCAGGCGACGGCGCACCCAAGGACGCGGCGAAGGCCCGCGCGCTGTTCCAGAAGGCCTGCGACGGCAACGACGGCGTCGGCTGCCACCGCCTTGGCTTGATGACCCGCGACGGGATCGCAGGCGCGGCGGATGCGGCGGCGGCTCTGCCGCTCTTCAAGAAGGGCTGCGACTCCGACTCGGCCTCGGCCTGCTTCGAGCACGCTGTGGCCCTCGACAAAGGGCGTGGCACACGCGCCAACCTCGCCGAGGCGATGGTCCTCTACCAGAAGGCCTGCCACGGCAAGGACGCGCGGGCCTGCTACGAGCTCGGCATGCTCTTCACAGGCGTGCGACACGTGGCCAAGAATCCCGGGCAGTCGGCGGAGTTCCTGCGCCTCGCCTGCGAGGGCGGCGATGCGCGCGGCTGTAGCAAGGTCGCCCGCCTGTACGAGCTCGGCGAATTGGTGCCGAGGGACCTTAAGAAAGCCGAGGCGGCGTACGGCAAGGGCTGCGACATCGGCATTTACGAGGACTGCGCGAGCCTGGCGCAGCTGCTTCGCAAGCGGCCCGACGGACTCCCGGCCGACCCGGCGCTCGCAGTGCCGTTCTACGCCAAGGCTTGCGACGGCGGCGTCGGCACCTCGTGTTTCGAGCTGGCCAACCTCTACCTGAAGGGGTCTGGCGTGAAGCAGGACACGGCCCGCTCCGTCGATCTCTTCAAGAAGGGGTGCGCCGCCGGGGACCAGCGGGCCTGCGCGCAGGCGCGCGGGCGCTAGGGAGCCCGGAACGTCGGCGTCGAGCCGGGGCGAGTCCCCCGCCATGAAGCCGGGACGCCAAGGACGAGACCCAGTGCGGACGAGAACGCTCCGTCGCTCTGAGGCCTATCCGAGGGGTTCGTGGCCAGGGCCTGCTCCACCGCGACCACGAACGCGTCGGAGAGGTCGGGGCGAAGATCTCGCAGCGACAGGAGAGGGCTGCAGAAGGACGTGCCGCAATCGCTCCGTTCAACCACGTGTTCGACGCGACCAGCGCGCCGCGGGTGCGCACCGGTCACGAGCCTGAAGAGGACGACGCCGAGGCTGTAGATGTCGCTGAGCACGGTCGCCTCGGCGCCTGCGACCACCTCCGGCGCCGCATAGCATGGCGTTCCAGCGAATTGGCGTTGGCCGTCGCGCTGGTAGCAACCTGCGCCCAGGTCGGTGAGCACGATCCGCCCACCCACTTCCCTGATCACGTTCGCCGTCTTCACGTCGCGGTGGACCAGGCCCGCGCCGTGAACAGCGGCGAGCGCTCGGCAGAGATCCTGCCCGACGAGAGCGGCCTCGGCGGCGCTCATGGGACCTTGGTAACTGAGGAGCTCCTCCAGCGTGGCCCCTCGGACCAGCTCCATCCACAGCCCAGCCTGGCCCTCGTGCTCCCCCACGTCGTACACCGATGCCACGTTGGGATGCCGCACCTGGGCCAGCATGCGAGCCTCGAGGAGGAGTCGCCGAACCATCTCGCTGGACGATGCCGAGCGCTTCAAGAGCTTCAGCGCGACGTCGCGATCGAGCTCCGGGTCGTAGGCGCTGTAGACATGGCCATGGGCGCCCTCGCCGAGCTTCCTCCATAGCTGGAACCGACCCCAGCGCCCGAGCAAGGGGTCCTGGCGAGAACGCGGCTCGAGGCCGAGCTTCGAAACCTCGGCCGCGGCCGAGGGCAGCTTCCTCGTGGCGGGGCGCTCGGCCTCCGACAGCGATTGGTGGAAATGGGCAATCCGGGAGATGACATGCAGGTTCTCCAGGGCAAGGCGAGTCGGCTCGTCATCGGCAGCCTCGTCGAGGGCGACCCAGTCCTGGGGCCATCCATCCGCAACGGAGGCGACGAGGCTGGCGAGGTTCGCGCCGTGTGGCCTCATTCGCTCATGGCCTCGATCAGCCTGGCCAGCGCGCGTGTCACCCGTGCCCGAGCCGTGGCCGTCGTCATCCCGAGTGCCTCGGCCAGCTTGCGGTACGACCACTGCAGCTCGATGCGGCCTCGCACGACGGCTCGATCGCGGGGCCCCAGGCGGGCGAGCGCTGCCTCGTAACGTCGAGCGGCCTCCCGACCCACGGCGAGCTCGAGTGGCGGCGTCGCCGAGGCCGGTCCCGATTGGGTCGCCTCCTCGCTGAAGGAGTCCGCCCGCTCGATCTCGGCGCGGCGCCGAGGCTCCGTGGGATCCGTCACGCCCTTCATCCCAGCGTCAGCTTGCGACATAGGGGCACGTCCATCCCTATATGACCGGCCCCGTCAATACGTGTCGGGCGGATGGTCCCGACATGTTCGGGGCCCCGCCGTCATCCTAATGTAGGCGACGGACCGAGTCCTGGAATTGACACGGTTGCATTTGACACTGTTGCAGGCTCCCGGATGCTGCGAGTAGACTCCCGATCGACGCTCCCAACTCTGCGGCGAATCCAGGTCGCACAGCGGGCTGAGCCAGGCGGTGAAGCGCACGAACTGCGCTTCGGCCCGGAGCCGCGCACCGCACGAGATACAGGCGTCGAGGCGGGACATGGCGGAGCCGCTCCGTCCCGAACAATTCGAGACGTTGCTACAGCGGCTGGGACCGGACCGCGAAGCCGCGGCGACGAGGTACGAGCAGCTCCGCCGGAGACTCATAGCCGTCTTCGAATACCGGCGGTGCCACCACGCCGAGGAGCTCGCGGACGAGACCCTGGACCGGGTGGCACGCAAGCTCCAGGAGCTGCGGGACGAGTTCACGGGGAGCGATCCGTCGCGATACGTGTTCGGCGTGGCGTGGAACGTCGCGCGAGAGTCCTACCGGCGCCCGGCGACGCTCCCGCTCCCGGAGACTTGGGAAAGACCGGCCTCGGCTGCGAAGGAAGAGGACGACGAGCTCGAGAACGCCTGTCTCGATCGTTGCTTAGAGAAGCTCGACGCCGGCGACAAGCGCCTCGCCCTCGAATACCACGAGGGACAGGGGGGCGCCAAGATCCGTCTGCGGTCGGAGCTCGCGCGCGAGCTGGGACTGAGCCAGAACGCGCTCCGGCTGAAGATCCATCGCGTCACGGCTCGCCTGCGCGAGTGTGTCCTTCAGTGCGTGGACCGGAGCCGAGAAACGGACCTCACTGGAGCATTGCGAGGAGTCTGACGGGTGACGGGGTGAATCGGTGCGTCTGACGCCCCAATTCGAGACCACGTTGAGGCGCTACGTCCTCGGCGAGTTGGAGGAGGGGCTCCGCGCGGAGCTCGAGGAATTGCTGGTCACTGACACGGAGGCCTTCGAGGCACTCGGCGTGATCGAGGACGAGCTCATCGAGGAGTATCTGGAGGGGACCGGTTCAGCGGCGGAGAGACAGGGATTCGAGGAGCGTTTCCTCACCACCCCAGAGCGGTCACGCCGGCTTCAATTCGCGCGCGCGCTGAAGGAGCGCGCAGCGCACCAAGAGCGCGCGCAGGCACCACCGCCCCTCGCAGCGAAGGGCCTGTTCCCTGCCTCGCGCTGGCAGTGGGTTCCGACCGGGCTGGCCGCCACGCTGGCCGTGTCGCTGATCGGCAACGCCTGGTTGACTTCACGCGTCCTGCAGTTGAAACCCGCGGTGAGCCTGCCCGCGCCGGCCCCCTCGGTGCGCCCCGAGGCCGCGACAGTGAGAGTGGTCGAGCCAACGCCACCGCCTCTTGCAACCATGGCAGTGGCGTCGCCCAACCCACTCGAATCCTCGAGGCCGCCAGCTGCCGTCCATACCTTCGTGCTGGCCGCCGGCTTGCTCAGATCGGGTGGGTCTCTCCCCCGCTTGATCGTGCCAGCCGACGCGGTCGTCGTGCGCCTGCTCCTGGAGCTCCCCGGCGACGACTATCCTCTCTATCGCGCGGCCCTCCTGGACGCGGAGGGCGACGAGATCTGGGCCGCGTCGAAGCTCAAGGCGGAGCCGGGGAAGGCCGCTGTCGCGGTCGGGGTGCCCTCATCGTATCTGTCCCGCGGGGACTACCAAGCAAGGCTCAGTGGGATGAGTAAGGGAGCAGAGCCGGAAGGCGTGGGGACCTATGCGTTCAGGGTGGGTGCTCCGTGATCTCCCCACCTCGCTGTTCGCGCAAAACAGGCTTGTAAATTGGGCGCGAAGGCGAAATGGCCTACTGGTTTCGTCATCTCGCACTGAAGAGCACGTCGATCGTGGAGGGCTCTGGAAGACCCTGAGGAGAGTCCAGCCATGCCGAGGAAGAAGCCTTGGACCTTGATGGTCTACCTGGCCGGTGACAACAACCTGACAGAGGAGATGGCCTGGAGCCTTCAGGAGCTAAAGAGAACCACAAAGGAACTCGGCCGCAACGCCCGGCACATCAACGTCGTCGCTCACTTCGATCCCCGAGGGTCAAGAAGCCGTCGATACGACATGCTTCCCCCGAGCTCCATCAACAAGCCCGTCCCTCCGGCGCAGCTCGACGGCAACCTCGAGAGCTTCGAATCCGTCCGCTACGTGCTCCCCCCCGCGACGGGGCCATCGCTGTCATCGAGCGGCGCCTCGAACAACGCCAGCGAAGCTCACTCCCCGCTTCAGGAACTCCAAGCATTCGTGCGGAACGAGATCGAACGTCTTCACGACGCGAAGGAGTTCTTCGTGGTGCTGTCAGGGCACGGGAGCGGCGCGGTCGGAGACTTCCTGATGGACCTCGACCCGACTACATCCCTGAGCATTCCCGAACTGGCCAGGATCCTCAAGCTCGGGCGGAATGCCTACAAGGCGAAGCATCACAGGGAGAAGAAGATCGCCGTCCTGGGCATGGATACCTGCCTCATGAGCAACGCGGAAGTCTGCTTCGAGATCCGCGACCACGCCAAGTACCTCGTCGCATCCGAAGGCTGGGTGCCCAATGCGGGCTGGCCGTACCACCGCGTGATGGAGGCAATCGTCGATCCCACGAATGGCCCCGTTCGGGCTCCGGACGCGGTGGCCAAACGAGTCGCCGAGAGCTACTCGGCTTTCTACCGCGACTACGAGGTCGCCGGTATCTCGACTGACATTGCCGTCTGCGATCTGGATGCATTTCGTCCAGGCGGCGTTCTCGTCCGCTTATTGCGACACTTCACCAGCCAGTGCATCCCCCGACTCGAGGCCGAGTACACACTGGACGTCCTGGCCAGCGCCGATGTCCAGCCCGGACAGGCTCTGCCACAGGCGCCGAAGCTGCTGAGGAAGTTGAGCCGCAGCATCGCCCGTGCACTCGTGCCGAAGCCCGGTACCGAAAGGGCTGCGCTGGAGCAGAAGCTCGATGGGACCGCAGGTGCTGCGAGTGGGTTCCAGAGGGGCCGGAACGGCAAGCTTAGGGACCTAAGTGCCTCCCAGCTCGAGGCTCTACGAGCACTATTGGATTCGATAGAGGGCAGGTATCACCTCGATCGGGAGAATCTTGAAGCACGGGCCAAGAAGCGCGCCAAGCGACTGATGGCCGAGCTCAATCAGCCATCCTCCGTGCAGAATGCACTCGCCGCCGCCCGCGTGCTTCGCGAGTTCGATCCAGGTGTGCTGGAGGCTCTGCGGCGCGTCGAGCAGCTGGACGCGAACAAGAACCCCCTGGCCATGCGAGCCCGCTGTGAGCTTCAAAAGCTCCATCAAGTGCGCTGGTTCCTGGACCTGAAGAAGCTGGTGAGCGCGAGCGGCCTGAGCGATGCCAGTCCGCGCCTTCGAGACGTCTTTGTGTCAGCTCGTTGGCATGCGCAGTCGTTCAAGGGAGGCATCTACGTCGATCTATTCGACCTGTGTCGCTGTCTAGAAAGTCGTCTGTCGACCAACGACCCCCTCTGGCAGACCTGCCGAGAAATTCAAGACGTGGTCGGAGGCTCGGGCACAGGGGAGCGCGTCGTCCTGCTCTCGCGCCACACCGGTCGCGACTTTCAGCATGCGCACGGGCTGTCCGTGTACTTCCCCGTCCAGGCCAGGGATTACTCCGCCGCGTACGAGAACCTCGAGCTGGCCGAGCAGACAGGATGGGGACGCCTCGTGCGCGCGTACTTGTGCTTGACCCGTCGCGGCCGTCGCGACGAGAGCAGGCACTGGGTCAAAGCCGACGATCAGGTCCAGCGATACGGCGAAGAAGAAATCGATCCGCTGGAGATGGATGATTGCATCGAGGCGAGGATCGCCGGTGTGACCGGGCGCCTGGCTAAGGGCTCGCTTTTCTCGGCGGACAAGGTCCGCTCCGGCACCGACAAGCGCGTGCGGAGCCCCTTCCCGGAGAAGGGCAAGGGCGGTGTCCCGGGCAAGATCAGGGGCGGTGTCCCGGGCAAGATCAGGGGCGGCGTCCCGGGCAAGATCAGGGGTGGCGTCCCGGGCAAGATCAGGGGCGAGGACGTCTTGGGCGCGTGGGGCAACCCGCCGGACGGATTCTTCCGACAGCAGGACTCATAAAGCACTCTGGTGTAATCCGGCTTGGAGAGGGACGTGGGAGTCCGTGCCCTGTCGGTGTAAGCGCGGTCGATAGCCTATGACATTCGGGATCCTGCTGTCCCTCCTGCTCGCCGATGCGACGTCGATCCCCACTCCGATCTCCGACGCGTCACGAGGGGCCAGCCTCGTCGCCACCTCCGCCGCTGCGGGGGATTCCTTGGCCGTGGAGGCCTGGAAGACCGGTGGAGCGTGGACGCTACGTGTGCGGGATCCCCTGGGGGTCGAAGTGGCGTCCGTGACTTGGCGAGAACCGCCCGTCATCACGCTGTCCTGGATTGCGCTGAAGGACGGCCGGCACGACGTGGATTGCGAGCCTGCGGTGGATTCGGGGGCAGCGTGCGAGCTCGCCGTGATCGGCCGCGACGCGAAGGGCCGCGATTCATTGCACCGCTCGCAGCTGGAAGCTGCACTTCGGCGGGGATACGAGCTCCTGGGCGCCTGGTCGCAGCCATCCACCTGGCGTGCGGAGCAGGTATTCAAGGACGCGTACAACGGGAGCCGCACGCTGGGGCTGGCCGACCTACAGGTGGACTCTCTCGTTGGTCTGGCCACTGCCCATCAGCTCGCTGGCGAGGCGAAAAGATCCCTCTCCGTTCTCGAGACGGCGATCGCCAGAGCAGAGGAGTCCGGCGACCAACGTCGTTTCGTGCTGGCCGCGGGCCGCCTCGCGGCGGCGCTCGCGACCCTTGGCGAAAACGACAAGGCCAAGCCCCACCTCGACGCGGCGATGCGCGTGGCAGTGGAGACGGGCTTCCTGCTGGGCGCGGCCGATGCTCGCCTCGGGCTGGGTGACGTGCATTACTTTAGAAGCGAGCTCCCCGACGCCCTGCGAGAATACGAGGCGGCGCTCCAGGACTACCAACGGCTCGGCAACACCGAAGGCGTGATCGAAGCGCACCTCGGCATCGGTTACGCATCCGCCGACCTGAGCCGGGATGCACACGCAAAGAGCCATTTCGAGCGGGCGCTGGCCCTGGCCCGCTCCTCCGGGGACAAGAGGCGCGAGGCGGCCGCGCTGCGCGTTCTTGGGAACGTTCATTCATTAATGACCAACGAGCGTGAGGCGATCAGGCACTTCCAGGCGGCCCAGGCGCTCTTCGAACAGGCAGGCGACCAGGCCGCGCTCGTGGCCCTGTTCAACAGCCTCGGGGTGGTACACGGTCGCCTCAACGATCTGGCTGCCGCCATTGAGTATCACCGGCAGGCGGAGTCCCTCTCCCGCTCGACCGGCATTCGATTCACCGAGGGCTTGGCGCTGGTGGAGATCGCGAAGTACCAGCGCCGCCTCGGCCACCTCGAGGACGCCACCTCCAGTTACACGAAAGCTCGCGAGCTGTTCGACTCGATCGGCGACCCCGCTTTGGCGGCCACTGCGCTCGCCGGACTGGGCGATGTCGCCATGGCGGAGGGCCGGTCCGAAGCGGCCGTCCAGCACTACCAGACGGCCCTCGACACGCTGCGCCCGATGGGTGTGACGCGCTTGTCGTCGAGCATACTGATTGACCTCGCTGAAGCCGACCTCTCCATGGGGCTCGCTGACCGCGCCCGTGATGCGGCTTCGGAAGCCCTGCGGCTGGCTGGGGAAACCACGGACTCACTCAAGGAGGCCCAGGCCCTGTTCCTCTTGGCGCGAGTCTCAAAGGAGAAAGGCGCACTGGAGGAAGCCAAGTCGCTTGCGGAGCGGTCGTTGTCCGTCGGGGAGTCGGTCCGGGCCCGCGTCCCGGGTCACGAGCTGCGGGCGTTGTTCTTTGAGGACCTCGAGGCCCGTTACACCTTCTACGTCGACGTGCTGATGGACTTGGAACGCGCGCGGCCGGAGGCTCCCTTCGAGCGCCTTGCCTTCGAAGCGGCAGAACGGGGTCGAGCTCGTGTCCTGCTGGACCGGCTTCGTGAGGCTGCAGCGACGCCGGCAAGAGGAGATGCGGAGAGCCTCGAGCGAGAGCGTGCACTCCGGGAGCAGATCAGGGCGCAGGCGCTCCAGGAGGACCTCGGAGTGCGTGACGGGGGGGACCAGAGTGACAGGCGCCTGAGCGAGATGCTCGCGGAGCTTCGTCGAGTGGAGGGCCTGAGCCTGCCGGGCCTCGCGGAGTCGGTGTCGCGGCGGCCCACCCTCACCCTCGAAGAGATCCAAACGAGGCTGGCCGACACCAAAACCATGCTTCTGGCGTACTGCTTGGGGCCGGAGCGTAGCTACGTCTGGGCTATCTCCAGGGACCACGCCACCGCTCACGTGCTCCCGCCCCGAGAGGCGCTCGAGCGGCAGGCCCGAGACGTCTACGGCCTCCTGACCGCGCGGCAACAGGAGCAGCGCGGGTTGCCACGCGAGCGGAGCGCACGCGCGCGGGAGCAGGACGCCCGCTTCGTCGAAGCTGCGAGCCTCCTCGCGAAGACGTTGCTCGGTCCGATCGACAACCTGGACAGCTTCGAGCGATTGGTCGTCGTAGCGGACGGAATGCTCAACTACATCCCGTTCTCGGCGCTTCCCCATCCCCGTTCTCCTCAAGGCGGCGACTATCTCCCCTTGGTGCTGTCTCACGAGGTCGTGCGCGCTCCCTCTCTGTCCGTCCTGGTGGCCATTCAACATGCGTCCCAGCAAGGTGGAAACAACCCGCGCGGCGGCCACGACGCGGGGGCCCGGATTGTGGTCTTCGCGGATCCCGTATTCACTGCGGACGACCCGCGAATACGTGGGCACTCGCTAAGGACATCCACCGAGCACACCGGAGCCGACATGTCCGCCCTGAGCCCGAGCCTGCGGGGCGTGCGACAGAGCCTGGCAACGTTGCCGCGCCTGCTGGCCAGCCGCGAGGAGGCGGCTTCCATCGCGAAGGCCAGCCCAGGGACGGACGTCACGATCCTCACCGACTTTAGGGTCAACCGGGCCTCGGCCGAGGAGGCACTGCGAGATTCGCACAAGGTCGTGCACTTTGCGGCGCATGGAATCTTCAATGACGAGCATCCAGCGCTCTCCGGCATCATCACGAGCCTGGTCGATGAACGAGGACTCCCCCAGGACGGTTTTCTGCGCGCCCAAGATGTATACAGCCTCGAGGTCACCGCGGACCTCGTCGTGTTGAGCGCCTGCGAGACGGCTCTCGGAAAGATGCTGCGCGGCGAGGGAATCACCGGCCTGGTGCACGCCTTCCTACACGCGGGTGCACACACCGTGGTGGCCAGCAAGTGGCGCGTCGACGACGTCGCGACGCAAGAGCTGATGAGCGAGTTCTACAGGCGCATGCTTGCGGACGGTGTCGACACCGCCGCTGCGCTTCGTTCCGCCCAGATCAAGCTCTTCAGACGCCCGAGAACACGAGCGCCCTTCTTCTGGGCCGCGTTCGAGGTCCACGGCCTCTCGTACGGCCTCTTCGCCGAGACCTATCGCCCCAGCCCCTCCGGGGAGACGTCGCCGCCGAAGTGGTGAACGACTTCGGCGGCGACGCGGGCCACGGCGTCGTGCAGCTCCCCCGTGCTGCCGCGATGGTGGCCCGTGAAGACCACGAGGACCGTCGGATCGCCCTTGATCCAGAGGATGCCCGCGTCGTTCCCGACCCAGGGCTGCCCGTCGCCGGTCTTGTGGGCGACGACGATGCCGTCGCCGAGGTACTTCGGGATGCGATCGTCCACCTGCTGCCGCTTGAGGATCGAGACCATGAGCGCGCTGGCGTCCCTCGAGACCAACTCGCCGCGCGCCATCGAGGAGAACAGGCGCCCCATCTCGCGGGGGGTGCTGCGGCCGAAATAGAGGCCGCTGTCCTCGATGACGCGCCGGAATGCCTCGCCCACACGGCGCGCCGGATAGCGGTCGAACGGGAACTCGACGGTGCGTTCGCCGCTCGCCTTGCCGAAGGCCGGGTCCAATTGGCCCAGCCAGAGCCTGTCCCAGTCGAGGTCCGAGAAGCGGATCCGCGTCTCACGCAGGCCCAGCGATTCCATGTGGCGCGTCACGCTCTCGCGGCCGACGAGGTCGGCGAGAGCATCGGTCGCGACGTTGTCGCTGATGATCGTCATGAGCGTGAGCAGGTCGCGGACGGTCGGCCGCAGGCCGGGATCGAGGGCGTAGAGGACGCCGGACGGGATCCGGCGCTGGTCGAGCCGAAGGGTGATGCGGTCGCCGAGAGCGAGACGGCCATCCTTCACGCGCTGCAGGACTGTGGCCATGATCGGGACCTTGATGACGCTGAACGTCTCGTACACGGAGTCGGCATCGATCGTCACGGTCTCGCCCGAAGCGAGGTTCGAGGCGTAGATCCCCATGCGTCCGTCGAACTTTTCACGGATGCGGCGCAGCTTCTCCTCGAGCGGTGTGAGCCTCGGCGCCTCGAGCTCCGCAGCCGCTTCGTCGAGCAGGGCCGCGTTGCGGGACGTCGCATCGGCAAAGAGGCTCGCCTGCGCTCGCGCCCGGGCCCAGTCGCTCTCCTCGGCGGCTTCCGTGATCCCCGGGAGCGTCATCGCCGCATAGGTGTATCGCGGCGCATAGAGCAGGTGCCTGAACCACGGCCGGCCCGGAATCCCCTCCGGGCGCAGCCAGTTCTGCTCGAAGGCCCGGAAGCGCGCATTCAGCCGATCCGCGGCGTCCGCGCCGAGGGCGCCCGAGGTAAGGGCGGCATCGAGACGGACCTCGAGACGCCGCGCGGCGGCGCGCAGGCCGCGGACGCGCTGCGCGAGGCCGGCCAGATCCAGGTTCGAGTCGGCTCCGTCGATCTCCTCCAGGCGGCGCACGAAGTCCCCGAGCGCCGCGGACTGGGCGTCGAAGTCGAACGGATGCACGTCGGCGTTCGCGAGCCGGAGCGCCAGCGTCCCCCAGAGCTGCGCCATCAGGACGTGATGACGGAACCCCGGATCGCCGAAGCGCGAGATCCAGTAGTGGTCGTCGTAGGCCGAGTGGTAGACGCCATACGGCCCGTCGAAGCCCATCTCGACGGCGGGGATGCCGAGATGCCCGAAGAAGACCGTGTGGTCCGAGCCGCTCGCGAGCCGCGGCGTCACGAGGGCCTGGTCCGGCAGGGTGCCGTCGGCCGGGCCGAACGAGCCCGCCTCGGGCGTGCGCCAGGCGTCGAACAGGGATCCGCCCGAAGGATCCGGAAGGCCACGCGCCAGCTCCAGGATCATCGGCCCGAGCGAGCCCGTCGCCGACAGGCTCAGGTGAGGCCCCGCGACCGCCGAGTCCACGTTGAGATAGGCGACGGCCTTTCGCTTCAAATCCGGTCCGAACTGCTCGCCCCATTCCGTCGAGCCGGTGAGCGTCACCTCTTCGCCGTCCCAGCTGCAGAACAGGAGCGTCCGCCGCGGCCGCACGCCCTCGCCCTTCAACGCCCCGAGGGCACGGGTCACTTCCATGAGCGCCGCGCTTCCGCTGGAGGGGTCGACGCCGCCGAACACCCAGGCGTCGCGGTGGTTGCCGAGCACGACCCACTCGTCCGGACGCTCGGAGCCGCGAATGCGACCTTCCACGACGAGGTTCGGCTGCACGTCCGTCTGCATGTCCACCTTGATGCGAAGTCGGGCTTGCTCGCCCCCCAGCCGGTACCCGATGGGAAGGGCGCCCTTCCATTCCTGCGGTGCGGGCGGTCCGCCGAGGCGCTCGAGGATCGGCTGCATGTCGCGCGCCGACATCGGCAACGCGACGATGCGCGGGACCGAAACAGCATCTTCAATCGGGATGCGGGGCGCACCGGCCGTCGACGCCCAGCCGGGCGTGAGCGGATCCCCGGGGACGATGAAGTCGAAGGCGATGCCACCGCGCTGGATGTGGCTCGCCGGTCCCCAGGGACCGGCCGGGAACACGGCACCACGCGCGAAGCCGTCTTCGGCGGGATCGGAGTAGACGATCATCGCCGCGGCACCCTCGCGCTGCGCGGTGAGCGCCTTGAAGCCACGATAGCTGTAGGGGTTCGAGTAGCGGACGATGACGATCTTGCCACGCGGGTCGATGCCGTTCCGCCGCAGGACCTCGTAGTCCGAGGGGTTGCCGCTGTTCGCGTATACGGCGGGCGCGCTGACGTCGCCCGACGCCGAGAACGACAGCCACGCGCCGGAGATCTCCGGGTGCGACGTATCGGGGTCCTCGGGGTACGGGTCCTCGCGCAGGCTCGGCGTGTACGGAGCCGGCGCCAGCATCTCGACGCGCACATCGCGCGGAGCCGACGAGAGCACGTCGTAGCGGTGGACCACGACGTCCTCGAGCCCCTGGGCGCGCCACTGCTCGGCGACGAAGTCCGCCAGCTCGTTGTTGCGCCGTGAGGTCGCCGGGTGCGGCTCGGCCGTGAAGGTGCGGTGCCAGCGCCGGGCCTCTTCGGGCGAGGGCAGGCGCAAATAGCGACGTTCGACCTCTCGCTGAAGCGAGGAGGTCGCCGGCGTGAACCCTCGAATCGGGGGCGCCTCCGGGCTGGGAGCAGCCGGCGCTGCCAGGAGCCGACCAAACGCGAA